>CANHKG010000283.1 GCA_947460455.1 Rhodospirillales bacterium
ATCGTGGACCGGGTGCGGGCCGGGCGCAGCCTGGCGCCGGCTTCCTGGCCGGGCGGGGCGCGCTGCGCGGTGGCGCTGAGCTTCGATGCCGACCACGAGACGATTCCGCTGCGCGATTCCGATGAGAGCCCGATGCGGATCAGCCAGGGGCAGTATGGCTCGCGGCGCGGTATTCCGCGCATCCGCGACCTGCTGCAGCGGGAGGCGATTCCGGCCACCTTCTTCTACCCCGCCGTCTCCGCCCTGCTGCACCCGGACGAGGTGCGCGGGATCGCGCGCGACGGGCATGAGATCGGCATCCATTCCTGGATCCACGAGCGCAACACCACCCTGCCCTTCGAGGCGGAACGCGACCTTTCGCTGCGCGCGGCGGAGGTGCTGGACACGCTGGCCGGGCGGCCCTGCGTGGGAATGCGCACGGCGAGCTGGGATTTCTCGCCACACACGCTGGTGATCATCAAGGAGATGGGGCTGCTGTACGACAGCTCCCTGATGGCCGATGACGAGCCCTATGAGCTGCTGAGCGACGGCGAGGCGAGCGGGGTGGTGGAGCTGCCGCCGGAGTGGATCCGCGACGACGCGGTGTATTTCAACATGCACCGCTTCAGCGCGCTGCGGCCCTATACGCCGCCCAGTTCGGTGGAGGAGATCTTCATCGCGGAGTTCGAGGGCGCCTGGGCGGAAGGCGGGCTGTTCCTGCTGACCATGCACCCCCATGTGATCGGGCATCGCAGCCGCATGCCGGTGCTGCAGCGGCTGGTGGCGCACATGAAGGCGCGCGGGGGATGTTGGTTCGGCACGCATGAGCAGGTGGCGCGCTGGTGCCTGGAGCAGGCGCCGGCGGCGGCACTGGCATGACACGATGAAGGACGAGATCCGATGAAATCCTGGGCGCAACGAAACGCGTTCCTGGCACGGGTGCTGCTGCGCTTCGTGCTGCGGCTGGGGGTGGCGCTGGCGATCGTGATCCCGGCGATGCCGCTGGCGGAGCGCTTTGGCGTGAGCCCCAACGTGGCCGCGATCACCGCGGTGGTGATCGGGCTGGTGGTGGGGGCGAAGCTGGCCGAGATGGTGGCGAAAGCCTGGGCGCTGCCGGAGGAGCTGCCGCGCGGCAAGCGCGAGTAAGGGGGCGCAAGCGAGGAGGATGGCACGATGAGCGAGGCCGAAGACGTGGCGGGCGCGCGCGCCTGCATGGATGGGTTCATGGAGGCGTTCAACCGCGAGGACCTGCAGGCCCTGCGGGAGAAATGGTTCCACTACCCGCATGTGCGCTTCCACAGCGGCAAGGTGACGATCTTCCAGACCGCCGAGGAGCATCGCAACAACCTGGTGTGGCAGCAGCGCGACGCTGCACGCGGGCAATCGGCGGGCTGGGCGCGCACGGCGTGGGACTATGTGGAACCGGTGGATGCCGGGGCGGGCAAGGTGCATTTCCGGGTGCAGTTCACCCGCTATCGCGCCGACGGATCAGCGATCGGCAGCTACAAGTCGCTGTACATCGTCACGTTCCAGGACGGGCGATGGGGCATCCAGGGGCGTTCCAGCTGGGCGGAATGAGCCCTTCCCACGATCGCGCAAGAATATAAATCCGCGATCGTCTTGGGGATGCTGCGGCAATATCCCGCCGCGGCGATCCCGCCGGGGCGGCTGGCACGTTCCGTGGCCGTTCCCCCGCGGCGCAGGGGCTATTCGTGCATCTTTCCAGCGGCTCTATCGTGGCGTGATCCTGCCGGCTGAGATCAACCGCCGGGAGGAAGCGGACCGCGTTTCGGCGGCGGCGCTGCGCGGGGCAGGTGCTGAGCGAGACCCTGGCCCCAGCGCCAGGCTGATCCGAGCGCCGAACAGTCAGGTCTGCAGGAAGCGCAGCCTGTCCGCCTCCAGCACCGCGCAGGTGAGCGGGCCGCCGAGGACAGCGCCGGTATCGAGCCCGATGCGATTGGGCTTCACCACCGGCTGGCTGTCTTCCGGGGTGTGGCCATGCACCGCCACCGCCTCGTGCGCTGCATCGGTGGAGAGGAAGGGCTCGCGGATCCAGAGCAGGTCCTGCCGGGTCTGGCGGGCCAGGGGCAGGCCCGGGCGCAGGCCGGCATGCACGAAGACATAGCCGCCGGCGCGGTGCACCAGCGCGAGGCTGCGCAGGAAGGCGAGGTGCGGCGGGGGGATCAGTGCCTCCCACTGGCGGATCGGCGTGCGCGGCGGCACGGCCCAGCTGGCCAGGGTGGCGTGGCCGCCATTGGCGATCCAGACCTCCGCTTCCGACCGGCGGCCGGCGAGCGCGCCGAGCAGCAATTCCTCATGGTTGCCGATGAGGTTCACCACGCGCACGCCGGGCACGGGGAACGGTGCGATCAGGCGGCCGATCACGCCGGCACTGTCGGGCCCGCGGTCGATGTAGTCGCCGAGATGGATCACCAGCGGGTTGGCGTGCGGGCGCGCGCGAAGATCCTCGCCGATGGCGCGGTGCATCGCCTCCAGCTGATCCAGGCAGCCATGCACGTCGCCCACTGCGTAAACGCGATCACCGGGCGGCAACGCGGCGGGCGCTAACCTCTCGTTCATCCCCCCCCCTTAGCCTCCGCGATGGGCCGCCACAAGGCATGGCCCAACGCACCAGGAGGGTGACACGATGAGTCTGGCGCTAACGGCCGCGCCCGCGCGGCCCGTTCCCCTGCCCACCCGCGCCCGCCGTGGCGCACGCGCCGGCGAATTGCTGCTGGCCGATGTGCTGGAACGCGAGGCGCGCGCGCCGCAAGGGCGGATTGCCGTGGTGGTTCGCCTCTCCCGCCTGCCGCCGCCGGGGCCGCGCCCCTATCACCGCCGCGTTGCCCGCGCGCTGCTGGAGGATTGCGCCCAGCGCCATGGCGGCCAGGTACTGCAGCTCTCCGCCGGCGATTTGGTGCTGCTGGCGCCGGCCCCGCCCACCCAGTTGGCCGATCCCTCCGGCAGCCCGATGGCCCTGCCGGGGCTGATCACGCGGCTGCTGCACATGGATGAACAGGGCGCCGAGCCCGCCGCCTTTGCCGTCACGCTGGCCGAAGGGGCCGCGCGGCTGCAGGCGCTGCTGGAGGATACCTCCGCCCCGCATGTGGAGGAGGAAGCGGTGGCCCGCCCGCGCAATCCGTTCGCCGGCCGACTTTCCCCCGGATTCGCGCCGCTGGCGCCGGATGCGGTTTCACGCCTGCTGTCCGGCAGCATGGCCGAGCTGTTGCAGCGCCGCGCCGTGGCCCGCCTGCCCGGCCGCGGCGAGCCCGCCGCGCTGATGCACACGGTGCACCAGATGCTGGCGGTGGATTCCGCCCAGCTTGCCGCTCGCCTGGCGCATCGCCCGGACGGGACGGCGCAGGCCGGGTCTGATCTGCCGCACGATCCCTGGCTGTCCCGCCATATCGAGGCCGAGCTGGGCCGGGCCGTGCTCGCGCTGCTGCGCCAGGCCTGGGGCAGTGGCACGCCGGCCGATGCCGCGCCGCGGCCAAGGGTGCCGCCGGTGCTGCTGCGCCTGCCGCTGGCGGTGCTGGCCGGGGCGGAGTTCGCCGCCTTCGCAGCCCTGCCGCATGGCGCCAGCAAGCCGGCAATCGCGATCGCCATCGCCGAGGCCGCGGCCGATGCCACAGCCTTCGCCGATGTGCGCGCCATGCTGCGCGAGGCGGGGATGATGCTGGTGCTGGATGGGCTGACCCATCACGCCCTGGTGCTCGCCCGGCCGGAGGTGCTGGAGCCTGATTTCGTGGCCCTGGCCTGGAGCACCGCGCTGCCGCGCCTGGCCGATGCAAGGCGTGAGGAGGTGGCCGAGGCCGTGGCCCGCATCGGGCCCGCGCGCCTGGTGCTGACCGGGGCGGACAGCGAACCCGCCTTGCGCTGGGGCCGGGCGCTGGGCATCCAGCTGTTCCAGGGCACGCATGTGGACGCCATGCTGGCCGCCACGCGCCAGCTTTCCTGCCCGCATGCCACGGTCTGCGGCCTGCGCGCCTGCACGCAGCGCGCCATCGCCGCCACCGCCGTGGGGCGGGCCGGCTGCGCGCGGCCGGACCTGCTGGATGGGCTTGGCGTGGCCGGGATGCTGCTGCAGTCCAGCACCCATCAGCATGCGGCGCGTGGCCTGACATGACCGTGCTGGCACTGCCGCGCCACCTCGCGCCGCCGGCCGAGGAGGCCGCCGGCGCGCTGGAGGCCCTGGTGCGCGAGGTGGTGGCCACCGGCACGCCGCGCCAGGCCCTGCTGCTGCGCCTGTCCCGCCTGCCGCGCGCGCTGCCGCACCATCTGCGCCTGGCGATGGAGGCGCTGGAGCCGCTGACGGCGGCCGACCGCGCCCGGATATTCCTGCTGCCGAACGGCGACGCCGCCGTGGTGTGGCGTGGCCCCGCTGCCGCCCTGCTGGCCGAGACGCGCACCCGGCTGGCCATGCTGTTCGCCGGGGCCGACGATGGCGAGGCCGGCGCCTCGGCCCCGAAGACGGCGCTGGCCGTGCATCTTGGCCTGCCCGAGGAAGCCGACATGCTGCTGGCCGCCGCCACCGCCAGCGTGCAGCCACCGGCGCCCGCCGCGCCCGCCGCGCCGCGCACGCCGCTGGACCCCGCCACGCTCGGCACGCTGGAGGAGGCGCTGGGCAGCGCCGACCTGTCGCGCTTCGCCCGGCGGCGGCCGGTATGCTCGCTGGTGACCGGGGAGGGCATGAAGCTCGCCTGGGAAAACCGCGTGCTGTCATTGACGGAACTGGCCGATACGCTGGTGCCGGGCTTCGACCTGGAGGCGGCACCCTGGCTGTTCCGGCGGCTGACGCGCATCCTGGACCTGCGCATGATGGCGCTGCTGTCGGCGCCGCAGGAGCTGGACCAGGCACGGCCCTTCGCGCTGCGGCTCAACATCGCCTCCATCCTGTCGCCGGCCTTCTTGCGCTTCGATGCCGCCCTGCCGTCGCGCCTGCGCGGGCGGGTGGTGATCTCGCTGCGGCCGGAGGATGTGCTGGCCGATCCGCCGGCCTTCCTGTTCGCCCGCGGCTTTGCCCAGGCGCGCGGGTTCAAGCTGCTGCTGGGCGGGCTGACCAAGCTGTTGGCACCAGCCTTCCCGGCGGAACCCGGCGGGTTCGACCATCTGGAACTGGCCTGGGACCCCGTGCTGGCCAGCACCTCGCTGTCTCGGCTCGGGTTGCGGGCGGAACGCATCGTGCTCTCTGGCGTGGACAGCGCGGCGGCGCTGGACTGGGCGCGCAGCCAGGCGATCCCGTTGGTGACGGGGCCTTTCGCCCGGCCTGCCTGATCCCTGCCCCCTTGGCGCCGTAGCCGCGCCCCCCTACACACCGCGGCCATGAGCGACGCCATCCGCGTGAGCGGCCTGACCAAGCGCTACGGGGAAACCCTGGCCGTCGACGACGTTTCCTTCACCGCCGCGCGGGGGCAGACGATCGGGCTGCTGGGCGGCAACGGCGCGGGCAAGACCACCACCATCGCCATGCTGATGGGGCTG
>CANHKG010000284.1 GCA_947460455.1 Rhodospirillales bacterium
AACCTGGAGAAGGCCAAGGCCCTGGTGGCCGCAGCCACCGGCGGGGCCGGCTTCAGCACCAGCCTGGTGTTCGATGCCGGCAGTGCCACCATCGCCGAGCCGATGGCCGTGCTGGTGCAGGAGGCGCTGGGTGCCATCGGCATCAAGGTGGAGCTGAACAAGGTTCCGGGCGCGAATTTCCGTGGCGAACTGAACAAGAAAACCGCGCCAATGGTGATCAACCGCTTCGGCGGCTGGCTGGACTATGCCGACTACTTCTTTTTCTGGAACTACCACGGCAACAACTCGATCTTCAACGTGGCCAGCTACCAGGACAAGGAGCTGGACGCGCTGATCGACAGCGCCCGCTTCACCCAGGACCCGGCCGAATACGCCACCAAGGTGAAGGCGATGCTGGAGCGCGGCATGGACCAGATCCCGATGGTGCCGATCTGCCAGCCCTACCACGACGTTGCGATGCAGAAATACATCGGCGGCTACCACTACGCCCCGCCGCGTGAGCCGGACTTCCGGTACCTGACCAAGGGGGCCTGATGCGGCAGGTTCTGCTGCGCCTCGCCGCCGCCCTGCCCACGCTGTGCGGCGTGGTGGTGGTGACCTTCCTGCTGACCCGCGTGCTGCCCGGTGATACCGCAACCTACTTCGCCGGGCCGACCGCGAGTGCAGAGGCGATCGAGCAGATAAGGCGCGAGCTGGGGCTGGACCTGCCATTGCCGGAGCAGTTCTGGCGCTATGTGGTGGCGCTCACCAAGGGCGACCTCGGCATGTCGCTCACCACCGGCCAGCCGGTGCGGGCAGAGATCGCCACCCGCCTGCCGGCCTCGGCGGAACTCACGCTGTGCGCGCTGGTGCTGGCGATTGCCATCGCGATGCCTCTGGGCGTGCTGGCGGCGGTGCGGCAGGGCTCTCTGATCGACCATGCCTGCCGCGTGCTGACCACGGCCGGCGTTTCGCTGCCGGTGTTCTTCACCGGGCTGCTGCTGGTGTACGTGTTCTACTTCGTGCTCGGCTGGATGCCCGCGCCGCTGGGCCGGCTGGATGCCTTCGCCACCGCGCCGCCGCAGGTGAGTGGATTCTACCTGATCGACACGCTGCTGGCCGGCGATACCGAGACCTTCCGCGCTGCCGCGGCGCAGATCGTGCTGCCAGCCACCACGCTGGCGCTGTTCGCGCTGGCGCCGATCGCGCGCATCACCCGCGCTTCCATGCTGGCGGTGCTGGGCTCCGAATTCATCCGCACCGCGCGCGCCAGCGGGCTGTCCGGCCCCACCGTGGTGATCACCTACGCGCTGCGCAACGCGCTGCTGCCGGTGGTGACGGTGCTGGGCATGGTGTTCTCCTTCCTGCTCGGCGCCAACGTGCTGGTGGAAAAGGTGTTCGCCTGGCCCGGCATCGGCAGCTACGCGGTGGAGGCGCTGATCGCGTCTGACTTCGCGCCGGTGCAGGGCTTCGTGCTGACCATGGCGGTGCTGTACGTGCTGCTGAACCTAGGCATCGACCTGCTGAACCGCGCGATCGACCCGCGCGCCCGGCACGGCGCATGAGCCCCACCATCGCCCCCACCGCGCCGCGCGATTCGATCTGGGCCCATGCGCGCTATGTGCTGGCCGGCAATCCCGTCACGCTGTTCGCGCTGTGCCTGTTCCTGGCCTATGCGCTGATGGCCCTGCTGGGGCCGATGATCGCGCCGTTCGACCCGATGGCCAGCGACACCACCCGTGCCCTGCAGGCGCCCACCTGGCGGCATTGGTTCGGCACCGACCAGCTCGGCCGGGATATCCTCAGCCGGGTGATCGTGGCCACACGGGTGGATTTGGGCATCGCGCTCGCCTCCGTGGTGCTGGTGTTTGCCGCCGGTGGGCTGGCCGGGCTGGCGGCCGGGTTCTTCGGCGGCTGGGTGGATGCGGTGGTGGGGCGCATCGCCGATACCATCATGGCGTTTCCGCTGTTCGTGCTGGCCATGGGCATCGTGGCCGCATTGGGCAACACCATCCCGAACATCGTGCTGGCAACAGCGATCATCAACTTCCCGCTCTATGCCCGGGTGGCACGGGCGGAAACGCTGACCCGGCGGCAGGCGGGGTTCGTGGATGCGGCGCGGCTCTCGGGCCATCGCGACGGCGCGCTGCTGCTGGGCCAGGTGCTGCCCAACATCATGCCGATCATGGTCGTGCAGATGTCGCTCACCATGGGCTACGCGATCCTGAACGCGGCCGGCCTGTCCTTCATCGGCCTCGGCGTGCGGCCTCCCACGGCGGAATGGGGGATCATGGTGGCGGAAGGGGCGAGCTTCATCGTCTCCGGCGAATGGTGGATCGCGCTGTTCCCCGGCGCCACGCTGATGCTGGCGGTGTTCTGCTTCAACCTGCTCGGCGATGGGCTGCGCGACATCGTGGACCCGAGGCGCCGCACATGAGCAACGTGCTTTCGGTCCAGGACCTTTCGGTGGCCTTCCACACCCGCGCAGGCGTGGTGCACGCGCTGGATCGCGTGGGCTTCACTGTGGGCGCAGGCGAAACGCTGGCGCTGGTGGGTGAATCCGGCTCCGGCAAATCCGTCACCGCCTACGCCATCATGGGCTTGCTGGAAGCTGCAGGGCAGGTCACCGGCGGGCGCGCGCTGCTGGGGGAGATCGACCTGCTGGCGGCATCACCCGCCGCCCTTGCCCGCATTCGCGGCAAGCGCGTGGCGATGATCTTCCAGAACCCGCGCACGGCATTGAACCCGATCCGGCCGGTGGGCACGCAGATCGCCGACGTGATGCGCCGGCACGGCGGCGCCACCTGGTTCAATGCCCGCGACCGCGCCATCGAGGCCCTGCGCGCCGTGGGCATTCCCGACCCGGCCCGGCGCGCCCGCGCCTATCCGTTCGAACTCTCCGGCGGCATGTGTCAGCGCGTGATGATCGCCATCGCCATGGCCGCACGGCCCGACCTGCTGATCGCCGACGAGCCGACCACCGGGCTGGACGTGACAACGCAGGCGGTGGTGATGGACCTGATCGCGGAGATGGCCGCGCAGACCGGCATGGCCACCATCCTGATCACCCACGACCTTGCCCTGGCCGCCGAGCGGGCACGCCGGATCGCTGTGATGCATGCCGGCCACGTGGTGGAGGTGGCCGAAACCGCCACGCTGCTCGCCCGCCCGATGCACCCCTATTCCGCGCGCCTGATTGCCGCCACGCCCACGGCGGCCGGGGCGCTCGATGACCTGCAATCCGTGCCCGGCGCCCTGCCAGACCTGCGCGGCACCATCATTCCGGCCTGCCGCTATGCCGCGCGCTGCGATCGCCGCCAGGCCGATTGCGGCGAGACACTGCATCCGCACGAGGCGGAACCCGGCCACAGCATCGCCTGCCACCATCCGCTGGGCGTGGCGGCATGACCCCGCTGCTGGAACTCGATGCCGTCAGCAAGCGGTTTCCACTCGGCCGCCGCCGCCTGTTCGCCAAGGCACCGCCGCCCGAGGTGCATGCGGTGTCGGAGGTCTCCCTTACGGTGCATGCCGGCGAGACCGTGGGGCTGGTGGGTGAAAGCGGCTGCGGCAAATCCACCCTGGTGCGCCTGATCACAAGGCTGCTGGATACCACCGAGGGCACGATCTGGTTCAACCGCCGCGAGATCTCCGGCGTGCCGGCCCGCTTCTTCGCCCGCGATACCAACCGCGCCGATATCCAGATGGTGTTCCAGGATGCCGGCGAGAGCATCAACCCCCGCTTCACCGCCGCCGACGCCATCGCCGACCCGCTGCGCAAGCTGCTCGGCCTGCGTGGCGCCGCCCTGCAGGCGCGGGTGGAGGAGGCAGCCACACAATGCGGCCTGCCGCTGACCCTGCTCGGAAGATACCCGCACCAGCTTTCCGGCGGGCAGCGTGCCCGCGTTGGCATCGCGCGTGCCATCAGCACCCATCCGCGCCTGCTGGTGCTCGATGAACCGACAGCGGCGCTGGACGTTTCCGTGCAGGTCACGGTGCTGAAACTGCTGCAGCAGCTGAAGGCCGAGCTCGGCCTCAGCTACATCTTCGTCAGCCACGACCTCAACGTGGTGCGGCTGCTGTGCGATCGCGTGGTGGTGATGTATCTCGGCCGCGTGGTGGAATCCGGCCCGGCGCAGCAGGTGTTCGAGGCACCGCGCCACCCCTACACGAAAAGCCTGATCGCCGCCGTGCCACGTCTGGAAGGCACGCGGCCTACGGCGCCTCGCCTGGTGGGGGACCCGCGCAGCCCAATCGACCCCAACCCGAATGCCTGCCGCTTCCACGGCCGCTGCCCCGCCGGTTTCGATCGCTGCGGCACCGCAATGCCGGCCCTGCGGGAGGTGGCACCCGGCCATCTCGCCGCCTGCCACCTGAACGACTGAACGGCTACATCGAGACGCGGACACCCTCCGGCCCCACGGCCAGCGCCACCTGAACGTTGGTCTCAGGCTCCGTCACGCGCCAACGCACCGGGATGGCTGCGCCCGCATGGATACGCAATTCATGCGGCCCGATGCGCAGTGGCTCACCCTGCAGCAGGACCACGCTGCCATCGGGGCCAGTGGCGGCCTCGCACAGCTTCGCACCGTCGCGCCACAGCTCCACCCGAACGCCCTCGGCCGGGGCGCCCTTGCTCTCCACCGCCACGGCAATGCGCCCCGTGGTCTCGGGCACGCCGGGGCCGTCCACCCGCGCCACCAGGCGCAAGCGCGTGATCAGGAACACCTCGGCCAGCGCCGCCGCACGTTCCGCTGCCTCATTCTGCTCCAGCCGGCGTTCCAACTGGGCCAGCACGGAGCTGGGCGTATGCCGGCGCGCACAAATGATGAACGGGAATCCCTGGCGCGCCTCATACGCCGCCGAAAGGGTGGCAAAGCGCGCGGCGGCGTCGCCCAGCCCGGCCAGCCCCAAGGCGGACTGTTCCGCGGCGGAATCCGCCGTAAGGCTCGTCGCCAGCGCAGCCGCCGAGAGCGCGGGATGGCCGCCCAGGAAGCCCCGTTGCGTCGGGGCATCCGCGGAACGCACCACATCCATCAGCGCAGTATGCAGCGCCTCCACAGTGGCGAAGGGCCGCGCCGCGGCTGCGGCCCGCGGCACCCACGGGGCATGCTCGAACACACCATCGAGCGCGGCCACGAAATCATCGGGCGACGCGGCGTTGAGGGCAGCGAGAGATGTCATCTGGGGTCCTTGGTCCGGCACGGACGCGGTGATGGCTCAGCATCCACCGCCAAAGCAACATCTATGCCGCACACGCAAACGCCCCGATGGCAGGGCCATCGGGGCGTTTGGGAAATCTGATTCTGGTTGCGGGGACAGGATTTGAACCTGTGACCTTCAGGTTATGAGCCTGACGAGCTACCGGGCTGCTCCACCCCGCGTGGGTGATTTGGATAGAGTATTGGGTGCATTGGAAGACCTGGCGGCGACCTACTCTCCCACGTCTTGAGA
>CANHKG010000285.1 GCA_947460455.1 Rhodospirillales bacterium
AGGCCTCTCAGGCTCTCTTGACTATGCTGGATCGCACGACGAACCGCCTCTGTCGTCGTGGCGCTGCCGTCGAGAACCTCGCCCATAGCGCATCCTTCCATGCCTGCGTGAAGGGTGCACCATCAAAGCCTGGGATCAAACATCTAGCTCTTTGTTTTGGCGAGCAACTTCAGCCTATCGGATGATTCCATCCGATAGGCTGTTGCTCTAGTCCAGCAGCCCGCCGGGCCGCGCATCCACCCGGCGATCCAGCGGCCCTGAGGGGGCGGCGGTAAAGCTGCGGGCCGACTGCGAATCGGCCAGCTGGGGCGCCTGTGCGGGGCGGGCGAAGCCGGGCGCATAGGGCGCGTTGGGGGCCCGCGCTTCCTCGATGCGCACCGTGGGGGTACGCTGCGTGCAGTTGGCCAGCGAGAGATAGGGCTTCGGGTCCACCGGGCGGCCGTTGATGCGGACCTCGAAGTGGATGTGATTGGTGGTGGCGCGGCCGGTGCGGCCGACCTGGCCGATCTGCTGGCCGGCGGCCACGCGGGTGCCGGGCCGCAGGCCGGGGGCGAAGCCGGCGAGGTGGGCGTAGCGGGTGACGACGCCGCTGCCGTGATCGATATCGACCATCAGGCCATAGGCGAAATAGGTCTGGGCGAACACGACCGTGCCGGACGCGGCGGCGCGCGCCGGGGAGCCGTGCGGGGCGACGAGATCCAGGCCCGAATGATGGGCGGTGATGCCGCGCGAGACTTCCTTGAGCTGGCCGGCGGGCATGAGCAGGGAGCCGCAGGCGAGGTCCGCCATGGCCGGTGCCGCACCGAGTGCGACAGAGGCCATCATGGCCGCGATGGTTGTGCGAAACATTCCCATACCTGGGCCAGTAGCACGCATGGCAGCCTTGTGCAAAGCGCCAATCACAGCCACGTGTGATTCCTGAAACGGAGTCATGCGGCACCGAAAGGAATTTGTTTTACTATCTGGTGGATGGCGGCAATTGCAGAGATTGGGCGGGGTCGGTCGGCTTGCCTTGCCGCCACAGCTCGAAATGCAGATGCGTGCCGCGCGTGGTGCCGGTGCGGCCAACGCGGCCGAGTCGCTCACCCACCGCCACCTGCTTCTGGCCGCCGGCCAAGGCGGGGGTGACGGTGCCGAGATGGGCGTAGCGGGTGCGGGTGCCGTCGGCGTGGGACAGTTCCACCATCAGGCCGTTTGGGCCTTCCCGCCGCAGCACGGTGATGCGGCCGGGCGCTGCGGCGCGGACCCAGGCGCCGGCCGGGGCCGGCAGGTCGATGCCGTTGTGGTGCGCCCCGGCACGCGGGCCGAACGGCGAGGAGATGCAGGTGGCGCCGACGGGGTTGAGCAGGGCAGCCGGCTCCTGCGCCGCCACCGGGGTGGTGGCGAGCGCCAGGGCGGCGAGGACTTGCCTCAGCTGTTGGTGGCCGGCTGGAAGGTGCCGATGGAGTTGCCGCCGTCGCAGGAGACCACGGCGCCGGTGATGTAGCTGGCGGAATTGGAGCAGAGGTACATCACCATGCCCGCGGCATCGCCGGGTTCGCTGTTGCGACCGAGCGGGATGCGCGCGGTCATGCGCTCCACGTAGTCTGGCGGCAGGTAGGAGAAGTCGCTGCCCGGGGCGAAGCCGGGCTCCACCACGTTCACGCGGATTTTGTGCGGCGCGAGTTCCAGCGCCTGGCCCTTGGACAGGCGCTCCAGCGCCGTCTTGCTCATGCAGTAGGTGACGCTGCCGGTGGGCATCTGGCGGGCAGCGCCGGAGCCGATGTTGACGATGGCGCCGGCCACGCCCTGCGCCACCATCAGGCGGGACATCGACTGCACCACCAGGAAGGGCGCACGCACGTTCACGTTCATGATGCGGTCGTATTCCGCCGGCTCCAGGTTGATGAGCACGCCGGTGCGCGGATAGACGCCGGCATTGTTCACGATGATGTCCGGCGCGCCCCATGCGCGTTCCACCAGCGCGGCCAGTTCACGGATCGACTCGACGGATTCCAGCTCGGTGGCGTGGGTGAGGGTGGTGGCGGGATCGAGCCCGAGCTTCTGCACCACGGCCGGCAGCAGATCGCCGCGCATGTCGGACAGGCAGAGCGTGGCGCCTTCCCGCGCGAAGGCCGCGGCGATCCAGCCGCCATAGATGCCGGCGGCGCCGGTGACGACGACGCGCTTGCCCTTGAATTCGCCCTGGTAGTTCACGCCGCCACTCCTTGCACGCTGATCAGGCGGCGTTGGTAGAGCAATCGGCGCGCCCGGGGAATGGCGCGAGACGGCGCTTGTCGTCACCGGGATGTGACCATAGTGTGGCAGCCATGCTGATCTTTCTGGCCCGACGTGCGCTGCTGGCGATGCTCGTCACCCTGACGGTGCTGACCGTCAGCTTCATGCTGACACGCCTGACCGGCGACCTCGCGATTGCGATCGCGGGGCCGCAGGCGTCCCAGGCGGATGTGGAGATTATCCGCAAGGCCTATGGGCTGGACCGGCCGCTGCTGGTGCAGTTCGTGAACTGGGTGACGGATGCGGCCACCGGCGATCTCGGCCGCAGCTTCTTCTACCAGGAAGACGTGACCAAGCTGATCAGCGCCCGCCTGCCGGTGACCCTCACGCTGGGGCTCACTGGCCTGTCCATCGCCATCCTCACCGCGATCCCGCTGGGCATCATCGCCGCCATGCGCGAGGGCACGCTGCTGGACCGCGGGATCATGACCATCGCGGTGATCGGCCAGGCCATGCCGAGCTTCTGGCTGGGGCTGACGCTGGTGATCATCTTCGGCCTGAAGCTGCAGTGGTTCCCGATCTCTGGCGTGGAAACCTGGCAGGGCTTCGTGCTGCCGGGCATCGTGCTGGCGTTCTCCGCCATCCCCGCGCTGATGCGCCTGACCCGCAGCGGCATGGTGGATGCGCTGGCCAGTGACTACATCCGCACCGCGCGCGCCAAGGGGCTGTCGCGCGCCGCCATCGTGCTGAAGCACGCGCTGCGCAACGCGGCGATGCCGGTGGTGGCGATCTCTGCCGTGCAGCTCGGCTTCATGCTCTCCGGCTCGATCGTGATCGAGACGGTGTTCTCCTTGCACGGCGTGGGCTACCTGGGCTGGGAGGCGATCGGCAAGAACGACTTCCCGGTGGTGCAGAGCGTGGTGCTGTTCCTGGCCACGGTCTTCGTGGTGCTGACATTGCTGGCCGACCTGATGAACGCGGCCCTGGATCCGAGGCTTCGCACGCAATGAGACTTCCTTCGGTTCGCCTGCTGGCCGCGGGGCTCGGCACCGCGATCGTGGCGATCGTGCTTGTGGCCGGGCTGCTCGCGCCCTGGATCACGCCGTACGATCCGTTCATCACCAACCTCGATGCGCGCATGATCCCGCCCTCCTTCATGGAAGGCGGACGGCCGGAGAACTTCCTGGGCACGGACCAGCTGGGGCGCGACTACTTCTCCCGGCTGATCTACGGCGCACGGATCTCCATGCTGATCGGCATCGCCACCGTGATCACCTCTGGCCTGATCGGCATCACGCTGGGCGTGCTGGGTGGGTTCTTCGGCGGGCGGGTGGACGATGCGGTGATGTTCGCCATCACCTGCCGGCTGTCGATCCCGCTGATCCTGGTGGCGCTGGCCGTGGTGGGCCTGGTCGGCTCCTCCCTCAACGTGGTGGTGCTCACGCTCGGGCTGCTGCTGTGGGACAGGTTCGCCGTGGTGGCGCGCAGCACCACCATGCAGGTGCGCAACCTGGATTACGTCGCCGCCGCCTGGGCCGCCGGATGCTCCCAAGCCCATATCCTGCTGCGCGAAGTGCTGCCCAACATCATCCACCACCTGGTGATCGTGGCCACGCTGGAAATGGCGCTGGCGATCCTGCTGGAAGCCGCCCTGTCGTTCCTCGGCCTCGGCGTGCCGCCGCCCCTGCCCTCCTGGGGACTGATGATCGCGGAAGCCAAGGAATACATGTTCTTCTCGCCCTGGGTGATCATGGTGCCGGGAATCTCGCTGTTCGTGCTGGTGCTGGGCATCAACTTCATGGGCGACGGCCTGCGCGACATGCTGGGAGCCCAACGCGATGTCTAGGACAGCGTGGGGTGGCGAAGGGAAGGCAAGGCCAGGGGCTCTGCCCCTGGACCCCGCTGGGGCCTTAGGCCCCAGACCCCTCGACCTTTTCCGCCTTCGGCGGGAGGGGCCGACCCGGTCTGTGTCGCGCGCCGAGACGGCCCCTCCCGCCGAAGGCGGAACTCATGTGGGTCCAGGGACCTCAGGTCCCTGGCGGGTCCAGGGCAGAGCCCTGGCCTTTCTTCCCCTCCGCCACCCCGCGCTGATCCGAGGCGTCGCATGAGTGCTGCCCTGCTTGAGGTGGAAGGTTTGCGCGTTGGGTTTGGCAACGGGACGCAGGCGGTGCGGGGGATTTCGATCGCGGTGGCGCGCGGCGAGACGCATTGTTTGGTGGGGGAGAGTGGCTGCGGGAAGAGCGTGACCTCGCTGGCGGTGATGAATTTGCTGGCGCGGGGGGCGGTTCGGACGGCGGAGGGGATTCGGTTCGAGGGGCGGGAGATTGCCGGCCTGTCGGAGCGGGAGATGGGCAAGCTGCGCGGCGACGCGATGGCGATGATCTTCCAGGAGCCGATGACGAGCCTGAACCCGGCCTACACGATCGGGTCGCAGATGGCCGAGGTGTATGTGCGGCATCGCGGCGGGTCGAAGGCGGCGGCGTTGGATCGGGCGGCGCATTTGCTGGGCCGGGTGGGGATCACGGCGCCGGGGATGCGGCTGGCGCAGTATCCGCACCAGTTGTCGGGCGGGTTGCGGCAGCGGGTGATGATCGCGATGGCGCTGATGTGCGACCCCAAGCTGCTGATTGCGGATGAGCCGACCACGGCGCTGGACGTGACCGTGCAGGCGCAGATTTTGCGGTTGTTGCAGGAATTGCAGCAGGAGTTGGGGCTGGCGATTTTGCTGATCACGCATGATCTGGGGATCGTGGCGCGCATGGCGCACCGGGTGAGCGTGATGTACGCCGGCCGGGTGGTGGAGAGCGGGCCAGCGGCGGAGCTGTTTGGGCGGCCGACGCATCCCTACACGCATGGGTTGCTGGCGTGTGTGCCGGTGCCGGGCAAGATCGCGCGCGGGGAGCCGCTGGGCAGTATTCCGGGCACGGTGCCGAAGATCGGGCCGGGCTATTCCGGTTGTGCGTTCCGCGAGCGCTGCGCGCAGGCGATGCCGGCCTGCGGCGCAGGGGACGTGCCAGGGCGCGAGGCCGGGCCGGAGCATCGCTATGAGTGCCACCTGGGGGCCGATTGGACGGCACGGCTGGCGACGGGGGCCGCGGCATGACGCCCGCCATTGAAGTTCGCAATGTGGAGAAGGTGTTCCGCCAGGGCACCGGCATGTTCTCGGCGCCGCGTTTCGTGCG
>CANHKG010000286.1 GCA_947460455.1 Rhodospirillales bacterium
GATCAACGCCTCCGCGGTGATCCTGGCCAACCAGTTCCGCTGGTAATAGGCTTGGCTTGACGAAGATGGGGGCGGCAGCGCGAGCTGCCGCCCCTTTTCTTATGCCTTGAGGACACCCGGGAAACTGCCTACAAGCACGTTCGTTTCCGGTGGTTCCAGCGCCCTCCCTGCGTCAGAGAGGGCATGGCGAGACTGGGTATTGGGTGTTCGCCCAAAGCAGAAAATGGAAGAGCTGCCGACATGCTGCGCGGATATCGATTGGGCGTCTTCTGGTTGTGCGGCATGGCTTTGCTCAGCGGGTGCACCCCCACCGGCCCGGCTGAAATCGACGACCCGCGCTCCCGCCTGCCCAAGGGCTCGATCCTGGGCGACAGCAGCCCGCTGATCAGCATCGGCCGCGGCCGCGGCGACAGCGACCAGGGCGGCGCGCTGGGCGTGAACGCCTATCTCTGGCGCGGCGCGCTGGAAACCCTCAGCTTCATGCCGCTGGTCTCCGCCGACCCCTTCGGTGGCGTGATCATCACCGACTGGTACCAGCCGCCCGGCGGCGGCGCCGAGCGCTTCAAGGCCACGGCCTACATCCTCGGCCGCACCCTGCGCGCGGATGGCATCCGCATCTCCGTGTTCCGCCAGGTGCTGCAGGGCAACACGTGGATGGATGCGCCGGTCACCCCCACCGCCGCGAGCGAGCTGGAGAACAAGGTGCTGGCCCGGGCCCGCGACCTGCGCGTGCAGCAGGCCGGCACAAACTGATCCCTTCCGGCCGCGGAGGCTGATCCGCGCCCGGCTTGCCTTTTCTTGCCCACGCCGTCGCGGCATGCTCTGCCCGGGAACGGGCCGGCAATGGCGGCCGGGTCCATGGAGCGTGCGTGCGGATGAGCGATGGTGCGGCAGCGGCCGAGGGGCCGCGTTACGATTTCCGGGCAACGGAGCCCAAGTGGCAGGCGGCATGGAACGCGCGCGGCGTGTTCCACGTGGAAGACGTGCCCGCGGAGGGCCGCCCGAAATACTACGTGCTGGAGATGTTCCCGTATCCCAGCGGCAAGATCCACATGGGCCACGTCCGCAACTACACCCTCGGCGACGTGGTGGCCCGCTACAAGCGCGCCCGCGGCCACGTGGTGATGCACCCCATGGGGTGGGACGCCTTCGGCCTCCCAGCGGAAAACGCGGCCATCGAGCGCGGCGTGCACCCGGCCAAATGGACCTGGGAAAACATCGCCGCCATGCGCGCCGAACTGCAGCGCATGGGTCTCTCGCTGGATTGGAGCCGCGAATTCGCCACCTGCGACCCGAAATACTACGGCCACCAGCAGAAGCTGTTCCTGGATTTCCTCAAGCAGGATCTCGTCTACCGCCGCGAAAGCTGGGTCAACTGGGACCCGGTGGACGGCACCGTCCTGGCCAACGAACAGGTGATCGACGGCCGCGGCTGGCGCTCCGGTGCCCCGGTGGAAAAGAAGCAACTCGCCCAGTGGTTCTTCCGCATCACCGCCGATGCCCCGGAACTGCTCTCGGCGCTGGACGACCTGGAGAAGTGGCCGGAACGCGTCCGCCTGATGCAGGCCAACTGGATCGGCCGCAGCGAAGGCGCCCGCCTGTCCTTCGCGCTGACCCAGCCGGAGGCCGGCACCACCGAGGTCGAAGTCTACACCACCCGGCCGGACACGCTGTTCGGCATGTCCTTCCTGGCCATCGCCCCGGAACACCCGCTGGCTGCCGCGGTGGCAGCGCGCGATGAGGGTGCCGCCGCCTTCGTCGCCGAATGCCGCCAGATGGGCACCAGCGAAGCCGTGATCGAAGCCGCGGAAAAGCGCGGCTACGACACCGGCCTGCGCGTCGCCCATCCCTTCATCGAAGGCGCCAGCTACCCGATCTGGATCGCCAATTTCGTCCTGATGGAATACGGCACCGGCGCCATCTTCGGCTGCCCGGCGCACGACCAGCGCGACCTCGATTTCGCCCGCAAATACGGCCTGCCCGTGCCCCCCGTGGTGCTGCCGGTGGGTGAGGATGCCGCCAGCTTCCAGGTCGGCACCAAGGCCTACGTCGAAGACGGCACCATCTTCAACTCCGGCTTCCTTGATGGCCTGAAGGCCCCCGCCGAAGCCAAGCGCGCCGCGATCGACGCGCTGGAACAACGCGGTGCCGGCAAGGGCGTGGTGAACTGGCGCCTGCGCGACTGGGGCTTCAGCCGCCAGCGCTACTGGGGCTGCCCCATCCCCGTGCTGCATTGCGCCGCCTGCGGCGTGGTCCCGGTGCCGGAAGACCAGCTGCCCGTGATCCTGCCGGATGACGTCGATTTCTCCCGCCCCGGCAAGGTGCTGGACCACCACCCCACCTGGAAGCACGTCACCTGCCCCAAATGCGGCGGCAAGGCCGAACGCGAGACCGATACGCTGGACACCTTCGTGGACAGCTCCTGGTACTTCGCCCGCTTCTGCTCGCCCGGCTCCGCCCAGGTGGTCGATCGCGCCGCCGTCGATCACTGGCTGCCGGTGGACCAGTATATCGGCGGCATCGAGCACGCCATCCTGCACCTGCTCTACGCCCGCTCCTTCACCCGCGCGATGCACAAGACCGGCCATGTCGGCCTGGATGAGCCCTTCGCCGCCCTGTTCACCCAGGGCATGGTCACCCACGCCAGCTTCCGCGCCGAAGACGGCCGCTGGCTCTCGCCGGACGAGGTCGATATCCGCGGCGACGGCTCGGCGGTGGAAAAGACCGGCGGCGGCCCGGTGCAGGTCGGCCGCATCGAGAAGATGTCGAAATCCAAGCGCAACACGGTCGATCCCGGCGAGATCATCGACCGCTACGGCGCCGACACCGCCCGCTGGTTCATCCTGTCGGACAACCCGCCGGAGCGGGACATGGAGTGGACGGAATCCGGCGTGGTCGGCGCCTTCCGCTTCACCCAGCGCCTGTTCCGCCTGGTGGAATCCGCCCCCCCGGCCCCCTCGGCACTCCCCGCCGAATGGTCCCCCGCCGCCCGCGCCCTGCGCCGCGCCACCCACCGCACCATCAAGGCGGTCACGGAGGCGCTGGAGGGCTTCACCTTCAACGTCGCCGTCGCCCGCATCTACGAATTCACCAACGCCATCAGCGAAGCCGAACGCGGCGACGCCACCGATGCCGGCCTGTCCTGGGCCCGGTTCGAGGCGCTGGAGACCGTGGCGCGGCTGGTCGCACCGATGATGCCGCATTTGGCGGAGGAGATGCACGCCCGCCTCCACCCCGGCCGCGAAGGCCTGGTGGCGGAACTCCCCTGGCCGGAGGCAGACGACGCGCTGACCGTGGCAGACAGCATCACCATCGCGGTGCAGATCCTCGGCAAGCTGCGCGGCACGATCGCCGTGGCGCCGGGGGCCGACGAAGCGGCAGTATTGGCCGCAGCCGAAGCCGAGCCGAACGTGGCACGGCAGCTGGAGGGCAAGCGGGTGGTGAAACGCATCTACGTGCCGGGCCGCATCGTGAACTTCGTCACGGCGGGGTAGGGCGATGGCGGGCGCGGAAGGCATTGCCCGCCGCTTGCTGCTGCTGGCGGCCAGTGCCGCCCTGGGCGGCTGCGGCTTCCGCCCGCTCTATGGCGGCGGCAGCGAGGTGGATGCCGGGGTCCAGGCCCGCCTGGCAGAGGTCAACGTACAGCTGATCCCGGAGCGCTCCGGCCAGCTGCTGCGCCAGGCGCTGCAGTCCAGGCTGGAACGCGGCCGGTCCGCCGTGGCACGTCGCTACGACCTCTCGGTGCAGTACGGCCTCTCCGCCGAAGCGATCGGCATCCAGCAAGACACCTCCGGCTCCCGCGTGCGCCTGATCGGCGTCGCCAGCTGGGCACTGCTGGCCCAGGACCCCCAGCGCACCACCCTGGCCAGCGGCTCCGCCCGGGAGGTGGACGCGGTGAACGTGATCAACCAGCAATTCTTCGCCGCCGAACTGACCAGCGCTGCCGTGCAACGCCGGATGGTGGAGGCTGTGGCCGAACAGATCGCCACGCAGCTGGCCGTCTATTTCGCCCGGAAACCCACCGCTTGAAGCTGGACGGCCGGCGGCTGGAGGCGTTCCTGGATGCCCCCGGCAACTGCCACGCCGTTCTACTATTCGGTGACGATACCGGAATGATCCGTGAACGTGCCAGCCGCCTGGTGCGCGCCGTCGCCGGCGGTCTCGATGATCCGTTCCGCGTGGCTGAATTGGAACGCGATGGCCTGCCGCGCCTCGCCGAAGAACTGGCCAGCCGTTCCCTCACCGGTGGCCGGCGCGTGGTCCGCGTGCGCGACGTCACGGATGCCGCCACCGCCGCCGTCACCGCGGCCCTGCAACGCGGCAGCGAGGCCCTGCTGGTGCTGGAGGCCCCGGGCCTCGCCTCAAGATCAAAGCTCCGCACCGCCCTGGAACGCGCCCCAGATGCGGTGGCGATCGGCTGCTACGCGCTGGAAGGCGCCGCCCTGGACCAGGCGATCGGCACCGTCCTCTCCGGTCTCGGCGTGTCCGTCACCCCCGAGGCCCGAACCTGGCTGGCGGGCCAACTCGGTGCCGACCAGGCAGTCACCCGCTCCGAACTCGAAAAACTGGCCCTCTACGTTGGCGCCGGCGGCCAGGTGGATCTCACCGCCGCCGAGCAATGCGTCGGCGACCTCGCCGGCCTGTCGCTGAACGATGCCCTGTTCGCGGCCACCGCGGGCGACGTGGCAGAGACGGATCGCGCCCTGGAACTGGCCATGGCGGAAGGCACGGCGCCGGTCGGCCTGCTGCGCGCAACGCTCACCCACCTGCAGCGCCTGCAGCGCGCCCGTGCCGCCGTAGCGCAGGGGGCATCCCCGAACGAGGCGGCAAAAGCCGCGCGCCCTCCGGTGTTCTTCCGCCAGGAACCCGCCTTCGTCCAGGCACTGCGCCTCTGGCCGGAGCCCGCGCTGGAAGCGGCCGCCACGCGGGTATGGGAAGCGGAGCGCGCCTGCAAACGCACTGGCACCCCGGCGGAATCGCTATGCCGCAGTGTCCTGCTCGGCCTGGCGCAGCGGGCGGCCCAGCAACGCCGGCGCTGAACCGGCCGCCGCGTCAGGCCGACGGCATCAGCAGCGCGATCAAGCTGTCCAGTTGATCCAGGCTCCGGTAGTGGATCCGCACGCTGCCGGACTTGCCATCAAAGCTGATATCCACCTTGAGGCCGAGCCGCTCGGCCAGATCCCGCTCCAGCGCGGCGGTCTCCGGGTCCTTGGTGGTGCTGCCAACACCCGGGCTGCGCGCCTTGGTGCCATGGGTCGGCACCATCGCCTCGGTCTGCCGCACATTCAGGCCGCGCGCGATCACCGCCAGCGCCGCCTTGGCGGGGTCAGGATGGCCCAGCAGCGCCCTGGCATGGCCGGCAGAAAGC
>CANHKG010000287.1 GCA_947460455.1 Rhodospirillales bacterium
CTCTGGAACGGCATTGTTCGTATTTTAACGCGGTGGGGAGAGAATCCGCCGTTCCGCTCCCCATACCGCGCATATCGCCGCGCCCGCCCGGCTCCGGGCATCAGGCCTGCGATGTTCGATAGTGCGAATCAGCAATGACGATGGCATGATGGCGGTTCCATGCCCACCGACATGGATTCCCTCGCCCATGGCACCGCCGCGTCCCGTCCAGCTCCGCCCGTCCGCCCGCAAGCCCGTCCAGCAGATCCGCGTGCTGGTGGTGGAGGATGTGCGAACGGTCGCCATCTCCGTCCAGGCCGTCCTGCTCCAGGCCGGCATGGAGGTGGAAATCGCCGAAACCGGCGCCGAGGCCTGGGAGCGCAAGCAGGAATTCCGCCCCGATATCGCCCTGATCGACCTCGGCCTGCCCGATGTCGAGGGCTTCGAGCTGGTCGAACGCTTCGCCACCCCCGGCGATTGCGGCATCATCCTCGTCACCGCCAACGATGAGGAATCCGCCCGCGTCATGGCGCTGGAAACCGGCGCGGACGATTACATGGTCAAGCCCGCCCCCGCCCGCGAGCTGGTCGCCCGCATCCACGCCCTGCACCGCCGCCTGCATCGCCCGCAATCCGATCGCATGATGCGCATCTATATAGACCCCTCCCAGCGCTGCCTCATCGGCGCCACCGGCGAGCGCACCTCCCTCACCGAAGCCGAAATGTCCGCGCTCGATACCCTGCTCGATGCCGGCGGCGTCTCCGTCTCGCGCGAATGGCTCAGCCGCATCGCCCTCAAGCGCCCCCTCCACGCCGATGACCGCTCGGTGGACCAGCTGGTGATGAAACTCCGCCGCAAGCTCGCCAGCCAGGGCGCCTCGGAACGCGTCATCCTCTCCGCCCGCCGCCAGGGCTACGTCATCGCAGATCCCAGCCTGTTCCGCGCCATCCCCCGCCCCACCCCGGCCAACAGCAACGCCGTCCACCTCAACGGCACCGAAAGCGTCGGCGCGGAATAACCCTCCCCCGGCTGATGCCAGCCAGCGGAATGGCTGTCTCTTCAAGCCATTCCGCTGGCTGGCATCGCGCGCGGGGCTGGCCGGTGGCCGCGCGCGGGACAAGACTCATGTCTGCCGGCGTTGCCCCACCCTTCCTGGGGCAACGCCGGCAGAAATGACACCCGCGTGAAACCTCCGGCGCAGGGCAGCCCGGCGCCGGTTTTGCTCGCATTCTGTCGCCCATTCCCCTATGTGCACCGCAGCATAAGGTGCCCCCATCCGGGTCGCGCCTCCCCCTTCTGCGTCCGGACGGCACCATGGAAATCCGCAACATCGCGATCATCGCCCATGTCGACCATGGCAAAACCACGCTGGTCGACCAGCTGCTGAAGCAGTCCGGAGCCTTCCGGGAACACCAGCAGGTCGCCGAACGCGCGCTCGACCGCAACGACCTCGAACGCGAACGCGGCATCACCATCCTCGCCAAGTGCACCGCCGTGATGTGGAAAGGCACCCGCATCAACATCGTCGACACCCCCGGCCACGCCGATTTCGGCGGCGAGGTCGAACGCATCCTGAACATGGTCGATGGCGCCATCGTCCTGGTCGATGCCGCCGAAGGCGTGCTCCCGCAAACCAAGTTCGTGCTCACCAAGGCCCTCGCCCAGGGCCTCAAGCCCATCGTCGTGGTCAACAAGATCGACCGGCAAGACGCCCGCCCCGACGAAGTGCACGAAGAGATGTTCGACCTCTTCGCCGCCCTCGGCGCCGATGACGGCCAGCTCGATTTCCCCATGCTGTTCGCCTCGGGCCGCCAGGGCTGGGCCGTCACCTCGCTCGACGATGAGCGCAAGGACCTCTCGCCGATGTTCGACCTGGTGCTGCGCCACGTGCAGCCCCCGATCCGCGACCAGGAAGCGCCCTTCGCCATGGTCGCCTCCATCCTCGATTACGACAACTTCCTCGGCCGCGTCCTCACCGGCCGCGTCGAACAGGGCCGCCCGCGCCTCAACATGCCGCTCAAGGTCCTGCGTTCCGATGGCTCCGTCGTCGAAACCGGCCGCCTCACCAAGCTCATGGGCTTCCGCGGCCTGGATCGCGTCAACATCGAGGAAGCCGAGCCCGGCGACATCATCGCCATCGCCGGCATGACGGATGCCACCATCCCCGACACCATCTGCGACCCCGCCGTGGCCGCCCCGCTGCCCGCCACCCCGGTGGACCCGCCCACGCTCGCCATGACCTTCCGCATCAACGACGGCCCCCTCGGCGGCCGCGAAGGCAAGAAGGTCACCTCCCGCCAGATCCGCGACCGCCTCCTCCGCGAAACCGAGGGCAACGTCGCCATCAAGGTCACCGGGTCCAACGAAACCGACGCCTTCGAGGTCGCCGGCCGCGGCGAACTCCAGCTCGGCGTGCTCATCGAAACCATGCGCCGCGAAGGCTTCGAGCTCACCATCGGCCGCCCCCGCGTCCTCACCCGCCCGAACCCCGAAACCGGCGAACGCGAAGAGCCGATGGAGGAAGTCCTGGTCGACGTGGACGAGCCCTACACCGGCGTCGTCGTCGAAAAGATCAGCAAGCGGAAGGGCGTCATGCAAGACATGCGCCCCTCCGGCGGCGGCAAGGTCCGCCTCACCTTCCACATGCCCTCGCGCGGCCTCATCGGCTACCACGGCGAATTCCTCACCGACACCCGCGGCACCGGCATCATGAACCGCATCTTCAAGGGCTATGAGCCCTGGGCCGGCGCCATCGAAGGCCGCCGCAACGGCAGCCTGATCTCGAACAGCGACGGCGAAGCCATCCAATACTCGCTCTGGTACCTCCAGGAGCGCGGAACCCTCTTCGTCGACCCCGGCGAAAAAATCTACCTCGGCATGATCCTCGGCGAACACTCCCGCGACTCCGACCTGGACGTGAACGCAATCAAGGAAAAGAAGCTCACCAACATCCGCGCCGCCGGCAAGGACGAGGCCATGCTCCTCATCCCGCCCCGCCGCATGAGCCTCGAACAAGCCATCGCCTACATCGAAGACGACGAACTGGTGGAAGTAACCCCCACCGCCATCCGCATCCGCAAGCGCTACCTCGACCCGCACGAGCGCAAGCGCCACGAAAAGCGCAGCGCCGAAGTCGACGCCGCCTAAAACGACTCACTTCTCTCCCCTCGGCGAAGCCGGGGGGAGCCGGAGGGGGGCTCTTTCTTTTCCCAGCCCCCCCAGGAAGCAGCAGGGCTCCGCCCTGCACCCGCCAGGAGCCAGGGGCCCCTGGACCCCCATTCACAAGAACCACCCGCCCAAACAAACCCACCCCGCATACAATCCGCCGCTATTCTTGCGGAATGTAATCGTCCTGGCATACCATCCGGTTATGCCGGCACCGCACCCCGACAGCCTGGAATCTTTCATTAACCGGTGGCAAGGCCAGGAAGGCGGTCAGGAGCGCGCCAACTTCCCGCTTTTCCTGTCCGAACTCTGCGTTGCCCTCGCCCTCCCGCCCCCCAACCCCGCCAGCGCCACCACCGAAACCAACGACTACGTCTTCGAACGCCGCGTCGATGAAGCCCAGCTCGGCGGCACCACCACCCCCCGCCGCATAGACCTCTACAAGCGTGGCGCCTTCATCCTCGAAGCCAAGCAATCCCGGCGGCACGAAGGCGCTGCCCGACCAGCTCGCCCTCCCCACCCTCCCCGAACCCACCCGCCGCGGCCGCGCCACCGCCGCCCGCGCCTGGGATGTCCTGATGTTCAACGCCCGCCGCCAGGCGCAGGACTACGCCCGCCTCCTCCCGTCAGACCACCCCTCCCCGCCCTTCCTCCTCATCCTCGATGTCGGCCACGTCATCGAGCTCTACGCCGATTTCACCGGCCAGGGCCGCAACTACGCCCAGTTCCCCGATAACCGCTCCCACCGCATCTTCCTCGAAGACCTCCGCCGCCCCGAAATCCAAACCCTCCTCCAAACCATCTGGGCCAACCCCCAATCGCTGGACCCCGCCCGCCAAACCGCCGCCGCCACCCGCGACATCGCCGAACGCCTCGCCGCCGTCTCCCGCGCCCTCGAAACCGCCGGCCACCCCGCCGAAACCGCGGCCATGTTCCTCATGCGCTGCCTCTTCACCATGTTCGCTGAAGACGTCGGCCTCCTCCCCGAAAAATCCTTCCGCGACCTCCTCGGCCGCTGCCGCACCAAACCCGAAATCTTCCAGCCCCAAATCCGCCAACTCTGGGAAGCCATGGATACCGGCGGCTTCGCCCACGGCATCGAAACCCAGGTCCGCCGCTTCAACGGCGAATTCTTCAAGGACCGCACCGTCCTCCCCCTCGCCCGCGAGGAAATCGGCGAACTCTACGAAGCCGCCTCCAAGAACTGGCAACAGGTCGAGCCCTCCATCTTCGGCACCCTGCTCGAACAGGCCCTCAACCCCGCCGAACGCCGCCGCCTCGGCGCCCACTACACCCCGCGCGCTTATGTCGAGCGCCTCGTCGTCGCCACCGTCATGGACCCCTTGCGGGCGGATTGGTCCCACGTCCTCGCCGCCGCCACCCGGCAAAAATCCGAAGGCCGCGCCACAGACGCCATCGCCACCATCCGCGCCTTCCACGAAAAACTCTGCGCCACCCGCATCCTGGATCCCGCCTGCGGCACCGGAAACTTCCTCTACGTCGCCCTGGAACTGATGAAGCGCCTGGAAGCCGAAGTGGTCGATGCCCTCGCCGACCTCGGCGGCCAAAACGTCCTCACCGGCCTCGAAGGCCTCACCATCGACCCCCACCAGTTCCTCGGCATCGAAATCAACGCCCGCGCCGCCGCCATCGCCGAACTCGTCCTCTGGATCGGCTACCTCCAATGGCACCTCCGCAGCCGCGGCGGCCTCCCCGCCGACCCCGTCCTGCGCGCCTTCCGCAACATCGAAGTCCGAGACGCCGTGCTGGAAGCCGATTACTTCCGCCCCACCCCCACCGCCTCCCCCGCCGTCATTGCGAACGCAGTGAAGCAATCCAGTCCATCCCCACCAACCGCGCCTGCCCCAAAGCCAGGCAAGGCGAGGGCTCTGCCCTCGACCCGCCAGGAGCCAGCGGCCCCTGGACCCGCACCACTTGCGTCCCTCCCCCCGTTTACGGGGGGAGCCGGAGGGGGGCACTCCACCACGGCCGCCACAACACCCCAGGTCGATATCGTCGCCACCAACCCACCCTACACCGCAAGCACGGCGACCCCTCCCACCCCACCCCTCCCCGTCACCGAATACGCCAACCCCCGCCGCCCCAAATGGCCCGATGCCGAATTCATCGTCGGCAACCCGCCCTTCATCGGCAGCAAATACATGCGAGAACGCTTAGAACCCCTCCGGGAAGTTCTGCATC
>CANHKG010000288.1 GCA_947460455.1 Rhodospirillales bacterium
CGAGGGATGGCATGGACAGCGGAACATCGACGCGCGGCGGATCGGCGTGGGCTGCGCTAACCGTCTGACCTGACGGATGCCGAATGGGAGCTTGTGGCGCCACTGATCCGTCCGGCAAAGCGCGGTGGCAGGCGACGCAGCGTGGACGTGCGCGAGGTGCTGAACGCCGTGTTCTACCTGCTTTCCACTGGCTGCCAATGGAGCGCACTGCCCAAGGACCTGCCGCCCAAGAGCACGGTCTGGGACTACTTCTCGCGCTGGGAATGGGCGAGCACCATCGAACGCATCCACCACACGCTCTATGTGGCGGTGCGCGAACAGGCGGGGCGAGAGGCCAGTCCCACGACGGCGATCATCGACAGCCAGACAGCGAAGGACGCGCAAAAGGGGGCTCTACGCTCGATCCGTCCGGATATAACGCGGGCAAGAAGGTCCTCGGCCGCTAGCGCTACCTGCTGACCGATACCATCGGCATGCTGCTAGCGGTGCTCGTGCATCCCGCCAATGTGCAGGATCGCGACGGTGCCGAGCCGCTGCTGCGCAAGGCGCGCAAGATGTTCCTATTCGTTGAGCGCATCATCGGCGATGCCGGTTATCAGGGACCGAAGATGGCGACCGCCGTTGCGCGCACCGGCCCGTGGAAGGTCGAGATCGTGCGCCGCTGCGACAAGCACAAATTCGTCGTGCTTCCGAAGCGGTGGATCGTCGAACGCACTATCAGATGGATTAGCCGGAACCGACGCCTGGCCCGCGATCTCGAGCGGCATTGCCGCATCGCCGCGGCCTTCGTGCGTATGGCGATGATCCGCATCATGCTGCGGAGACTGGCAGCAAAGCCCTCAGCATGATGCAGAACTTCCCGGATGGCTCTTAGGTGCCCATGTTGTCCGGGCCGATGGCGTAGGCTGAGATAGTAGCGGGTGAGGTGACACCAGGTGCGCGGTAGGACATGGCTACGCCAGTCACGGCTGTTGCCTGACTTGGCTGGCATCGATCACCCAGATCGCGCCCAGCGCGTTGGCGATGATCTACTGCTCGCGGCTGTCCTGGTCCCTGCGGCGAGGGCGGTAGGGCAAGAGCAGGCGATTATCACGCATCAGGCGCAGAACCCCCATGGGAGAGAAGCGGAGTTCCACCCCATTCCACCCCGATCCGCCCGTATCCAAGAGAGTGGCTTTCGACCCCGGCACCACTCGCGAGGTAAACAGGTATTCGAACTTGCCGCCCCACGAGGCTCCTGCAACCCATTGAAGATGCTGTTCTTCTGCCATCTGTACTAAATCGGGCAGGTCATCAGCTCCGGAGAGAATTGGCGTCTGGAGAGCGACTTTTGGCCCTTCCCGCCTCTATATGGTCAACAGGTGCTTCGGAAAAGCCCGAGGAAACCTGGCGATTTCTGTGCTGTGGCCCTCAGCGGAGAGCCTGACGCGCAAAGGAGTTGGCGGAAGGGGAGGGATTCGAACCCTCGGTACGCTTTCACGCACACACGCTTTCCAAGCGTGCGCCTTAAGCCGCTCGGCCACCCTTCCGTCGCGGCGCGCTGAATAGCAGCGCACCGCAGGCACGTCTATGCCCCAAAGGGCCCTCAGCATCGCCCCAAAGGCGCGTCAGGCATCCATCTTCAGGGCAGCCAGGAACGCGCTCTGCGGGATCTCGACCTTGCCGAACTGCCGCATGCGCTTCTTGCCTTCCTTCTGCTTCTCCAGCAGCTTCCGCTTGCGCGAAATATCGCCGCCGTAGCACTTCGCGGTCACGTCCTTCGAAAGCGCCCCGATCGTCTCGCGCGCGATCACCCGCCCGCCGATCGCCGCCTGGATGGCGATCTTGAACAGCTGCTTCGGGATCAGATCCTTCAGCTTCTCGCAGATCGAACGCCCGCGCCGT
Source organism: Rhodospirillales bacterium (assembly GCA_947460455.1). Lineage (GTDB taxonomy): Bacteria > Pseudomonadota > Alphaproteobacteria > Acetobacterales > Acetobacteraceae > CAMDGX01. The sequence goes on from CANHKG010000288.1 coordinate 1,885, forward strand.
TCCGCCTGGCTCTTGTGCGCGATGAACGAAAGCGCATCCACCGGGTCCTGGTTCACCAGGATGGAGATGCGCACCAGCTCGCCCTCGGCATAGGCGTCCATCGCGTAGTCGAAGCTGGCGTAGCCGCGGCTGACCGATTTCAGCCGGTCGTAGAAATCGAACACCACCTCGTTCAGCGGCAGGCGATACACCGCCATGGCACGGTTGCCGACATAGGTGAGATCCAGCTGCACGCCGCGCCGCTCGCTGCACAGCGTCAGGATGGAGCCCAGGTATTCATCGGGCACCATGATCGTGGCCTTGATCCACGGCTCCTCGATATGGTCGATCTTGGTCGGGTCCGGCATGTCGGCGGGGTTGTGCAGTTCCGTCACGCTGCCATCGTTGGCGAACAGCCGGTACACCACGCTCGGCGCGGTCGCGATCAGGTCGAGGTCGAACTCACGCGAAAGCCGCTCCTGGATGATCTCCAGGTGCAGCAGGCCCAGGAAGCCGCAGCGATAGCCGAAGCCCAGCGCGGCGCTGCTTTCCGCTTCGAAATGGAAGCTGGCATCGTTCAGCCGCAGCTTGGCCAGGCTGTCGCGCAGCTTCTCGAAATCGTCGGCATCCACCGGGAACAGGCCGCACCACACCACGGGAACGCTGGGCTTGAAGCCCGGCAGCGCCTCGGTGGCCGGCTGGCGGTCATCGGTGATGGTGTCGCCCACCGCGATATCGGCCACCGTCTTGATGGCCGCGGTGATGTAGCCCATCTCGCCCGGGCCCAGATCATCCACCGGCACCAGGCGCGGCGTGAACACGCCCACCTGCTCCACCGGATGCGTGATTCCGTTGGCCATCATGCGGATCTTCTGGCCCTTGCGGATGCTGCCATCCTTCACCCGGATCAGGATGATCACGCCCAGATACTGGTCGTACCAGCTATCCACGATCAGCGCCTTCAGCGGCGCGTTCCGGTTGCCGGTCGGCGGCGGCAGCCGGGTCACCAGCGCCTCCAGCACGCCCTCGATATTCAGGCCGGACTTGGCCGAAACCATCACGGCATCGGAGGCATCCAGCCCGATCACGTCCTCGATCTGCTGGCGCACCCGGTCGGGCTCGGCCGCCGGCAGGTCGATCTTGTTGAGCACCGGCACGATCTCGTGGTTCGCATCGATCGCCTGGTACACATTCGCCAGCGTCTGCGCCTCCACGCCCTGGGAGGCATCGACCACCAGCAAGGAGCCCTCGCAGGCCGCGAGCGACCGGCTCACCTCATAGGCGAAGTCCACATGGCCCGGCGTGTCCATGAGGTTGAGCACGTAATCCAGCCCATCCTTGGCCTTGTAGGCCAGGCGCACCGTCTGCGCCTTGATGGTGATGCCGCGCTCCTTCTCCAGCTCCATGTTGTCGAGCACCTGCTCGGTCATCTCGCGCGCCGTCAGGCCACCAGTGGCCTGGATCAGCCGGTCGGCGAGCGTGGATTTCCCATGATCGATATGGGCGATGATCGAGAAGTTGCGGATGCGATCGAGTGGGGTGTCGGTCATTTGTGTCAGATAGGCGCTTTGCCTCTCCCTGTCAGCCTCGCAGCGTGGCGCCAGTGGCCTTGGCGACGGCCACCACCACCTTCTGCCCCGCCGCCTCAATCTCCTGGTCGGTCAACGTGCGCTCGCGCGGCTGGAACACCACCTCGATCCCCAGGGATTTGCGGCCGGCCTCCATCTTGTCGCCCTCGTACACGTCGAACAGCGCAACGCCGGCGATCAGCGTGCGCTCCGCCCCGCGCGCCGCCTTCAGCACCGCCTCGGCCGGCACGCCCGCCTCCACCACGAAGGCAAAGTCGCGCCGCACCGGCTGGAACGCCGGCAGGTCGGGCACCGATTTCTTGCGCTTCTTCGGATCCTGGATGGCATCCAGATTCACCTCGAACGCCACCGCCGGCCCCACCAGGTCCAATGCGGCCAGCACGCGCGGATGCAGCGCGCCGAACGTCGCCAGCACCGTCTTGGGCCCCTGCCGCACCGTGCCGCTCTGGCCCGGGTGGTAGAACCCCGGCGCATCGGCCGTCACGCTCAGCGCCTCCATCGGCACGCCAAGGGCCGCCAGCACCGTCCACACATCGGCCTTGGCGCCCATCGCATCCACCGGCACGGCCCCGCCCTGCCAATGGCGCGCGCTGGTCCCGGCCCGCAGCCCAGAGGCCACCAGGCGCTGCCCATCCGCCTCCGGGAAGGCCGGCCCGATCTCGAACAGGCTCACATCGGCATGGCCGCGCGCGGCATTGCGCCCCGCCGCCATCGCCAGCGTGGCCAGCGGCGTCGGCCGCATCTGGTCCAGGTCAGAGGCGATCGGGTTCACCAGCCGCAACGCCTCCGGCGCCGTGCCGAACAGCCGCGCGGTCTCGGAAGGCATGAAGCTGAACGTCACGCACTCCGCCATGCCCGCCGCCGCCAGCGTCCGCCGCGCCACCGCGCTGCGCTGCTGCCGCGGCGAAAGCGTCGCCACCGGCACCGCGCCCCCCACCGGCAGGGAAACCGGCGGCACGTTGTCCAGCCCCTTGAGGCGCAGCACCTCCTCGATCAGGTCGCATTCCTGCTCCATCGCCGCGCGCCCCTCGGCCGCCTTCGCGGCACGATCCGCCGGCAGGCTGGGCGAGGGCTCCAGCGGGGTGGAACCGGCCACGTCGTTGCGCCACGAAGGCACATTCACCGTCACCGACGTCTCGCTGCGCGCCGCCACGGTGAAGCCGAGCCGCTCCAGCGAAGCGACGCACTCATCCGCCGCCACCTCCATGCCGCCGAACTCGCCCACCCGGGCGAAGCGCATCGTCGCCGTGCGCTGCCACGCCGGCATGGCGCCCGCCGCCACCACCTCGCTCGCCTCGCCGCCGCACAGATGCTGGATCATCCGCGTCGCCGCCTCGATCGCATCCGGCAGCAGCGCCGGGTCGATCCCGCGTTCGAAACGCTGGCGCGCATCGCTGATGATCTGGTGCCGCCGCCCGGCGAGTGCCACCGAAACGGGCTCGAACAGCGCGCATTCCAGGAACACGCTCGTCGTGCCCTCGTCGCACCCCGTCGCCTCGCCACCGACCACGCCCGCCAAAGACTGCACGCCATTGGCATCCGCGATCACGCAGTCATCCTGCGTCACGGTGTAGTCCTTGCCGTTCAAGGCCTTGAACGTCTCCCCCGCGCCCGGCCGGAACACCAGCCGCCCGCCGGCCACCTTGTCGGCATCGAACACGTGCAGCGGCCGGCCGAGATCCATGGTGAAGAAATTCGTCACGTCCACCAGCGCGTTGATCGGCCGCAGCCCCACCGCCACCAGCCGCTCCTGCAGCCATTTCGGGCTCGGCCCGTTCTTCAC
>CANHKG010000289.1 GCA_947460455.1 Rhodospirillales bacterium
CTGGACCTGGCCAATTTCGCCAATGTGGAGAACATCACGCTGCTGGGCACCCTGCCGCTCTCGGCCAGCGGCAATGGCAACGCCAACATGCTCGATGGCGAGAAGAACAGCGCCGCCAATGCCCTGCTGGGGTTCGGCGGCAACGACATCTACGTGGTTGGCCTGGGCGACACCACGGTGGAATCGGGCCTCGGCACCGACCAGGTGCGGTCTTCCACCATCTCGCTCGATCTCGGCAAATACGCGGCCGTGGAGAACCTGGCGCTGCTGGGGGCGCTGCCGCTTTCCGGCACCGGCACGGCCGCGGCCAACACGCTTGATGGCAGCGCCAACAGCGCCGGCAACGTGCTCACCGGGCTCGGCGGCAGCGATTTCTACGTGGTGGGCGTGGGCGACACGGTGGTGGAGGCCGTGGGCGGCGGCACCGATGTGGTGCAATCCGCCGTGGCGAATATCAGCCTGCTCGCCTTCGCCAATGTGGAGAACGCCATCCTCACCGGCGCGGCGCCGCTGTCCATCATCGGGTCGGACGCCCCCAACGTGATGAACGGCGCCACCAACAGTGCCGCCAACATCCTCACCGGCCTGGGCGGCAACGACACCTACCAGCTCGGCGTGGGCGACACGGCGATCGAGGCGCCGGGCGGCGGCATCGATGCGGTGCAGACCGCGGTGGTGGATATCGACCTCGCCTCCTTCCCCAATGTGGAGAACATCGCGCTCTCCGGCGGGTTGGCGCTGAAGGCCACCGGCAGTGCCGCGGACAACGTGCTGAACGGCAGCACCAACAGCGCCGCCAACCAGCTGGTCGGCCTCGGCGGCAACGACACCTACTTCGTTGGCAGCAACGACGTGGTGGTGGAAGGGCCGGGCGGCGGGTTCGACAGCGTGCTGACCACCGTGTCCTACACCCTGCCGGCATTGGCGGCGGTGGAGGAGCTGCGCAACGCCACCGGCACCACCGGCCTCGGCCTGTTCGGCAACGGCTTCGTGCAGACCATCACGGGCTCGGCGGGCAATGACAGCCTGTTCGGCGGCGGCGGCGGGGACGTGCTGATCGGCAATGGCGGCACGGACAACCTCACCGGTGGCCTGGGCGCAGACCGGTTCCGCTTCCTGCTGCCCGGGGACAGCGCGGTGGGGGCGGGGCGCGATTCCGTCATCGGCTTCGTGGCCGCGGAAGGCGACCGCATCGACCTTTCGGCGATGGATGCCAACACCCTGCTGGCCGGCGACCAGGGGTTCATCTTCCGCGGCACCGCCGCCTTCACCGGTGCGCGCGGGGAGATCCGGCTGGTGCCGGCGGGCGCGGACGTGATCGTGCAGGGCACCATCGCCGGCACCATTCCGGCCTTCGAGATCCGCGTGGCCGGCCTGGCCAGCCTGGTGGGCAGCGACTTCAACCTGTAGTGTGATGGCTGCCTGAATCAGCACCAGCGCTTGCGGCGGAAATCATGCTTCTGTAGCCATTGAACCCGGGCCTGCACCGATCCGGCGCCCGCAAACGGGGAATGGCGACATGACAACGCGCAGCTGGGGCCTGGAATCGCTCGCCAACGCCGCCATCGGGGCCTTCCGCGGCGAGGCGCGCACCGCCGCCCTGGCCCATGGCGGCTTCGTCGTGGCCTGGTACGAGAGCCAGGACGGCGGCAATGCCATCCGTGCCCAGGAATTCAACGCGCTGGGCTTCGCCATCTCCGGCGAGCTGACCATCGCCGGGGGCACCACCGGCCTGCCGGTGGGCAACCCCGCCGTGGCCGGCGTGGCTGGCGGCGGCTACGTCGTGACCTGGACAGACGCCGTGGGCGCGATCAACAGCCAGGCCGTGGCGGAGGGCGTGCAGGGCCCCGTGCAGGTGGTGGCGGCCGGCGGGGCGGCGCAAACCAACATCGTGATGGCCCCGATGGGCACCGGCACCGCGGTGGCCTGGAGCCGGGGCCTCTCGGTGAAGCTGCGGCTGCTCGACAGCAGCGGCACCGGCCCCACCATCGACATCGCCGGCCCGGCCGGTGCCCCCGCCCTGGCCGTGGCGCCCAACCTCGCCCGCGTCGCCGTGGCCTGGCCCGACCAGACCGGCCTGCGCGTGCAGCTGCGCGACGCCACCGGCGCCGCGGTGGGTGGCACCGCCACGGTGGTGGTGCCGACGTTCGGCGCGGCCTTCTCGGCCCAGGTGGTGTGGCTCAGCACCACCACCTTCGCGGTGGCGTGGGAACAGGACGGCCCCGGCGATGCCGGCACCGACATCCATATGCGCCTGTTCGCCACCAACGGCAGCGCCACGCCCGTGCCGCTCACCGACCCCTTCATCGCCAACGCCACCCGCGCCGGCGACCAGGAAGCGCCCAGGCTGGTGGCGCTGCCCGGCGGCGGGATGGTGCTGGCCTGGCACACCAACGGCGATGACGGCAGCGCCGTGTGGCTGCAGGCCTTCGATGCCGGCGGCATCCGCATCGGCGGCGAATACATGGTCAGCGCCTATGGCGAGACCGGCGCCGCCCCCGCCATCACCGCCCTGCGCGATGGCCGCGTGGCGGTGGCCTGGCGCGGCGCCGAGGATGGCGCACTGCCGCTGGAAAGCGACATCCACGTGCAGATCATCGATCCGCGCCAGGGCATCGTCACCGGCAGCGCCGGCAACGACGAGCTGTTCGGCAACGACGCGGTGGCCGACGAGCTCCGCGGCCAGGATGGCGACGACGTGCTGCAGGGCCTGCGCGGCGATGACCGGCTGTATGGCGGCAACGGCAACGATCGGCTGGAAGGCGGGCGCGGCGAAGACCTGCTGGTGGGCGGCAACGGCAACGACATCCTCGATGGCGGTGCCGGCGCCGACGATCTGTATGGCGGCCGCGGCGACGACCTCTTCGTGCTCGATTCCGCAGACGACCAGGTGTTCGAAGCCTTCGCCCAGGGCAGCGACACCATCCGAACCGCCGCCTTCTCCATCAACCTCGCCACGTTCCAGAACATCGAGAACGCAACGCTGATCGGCGGCGCCGCGCTGTCGGCCACCGGCACCAACGAGGCGAACGTGCTGGACGGTGCCTCCAACGGCGGTGCCAACCTGCTCATCGGCCTCGCCGGCAACGACACCTACATCGTCGGCCTGGGCGACAGCGTGCAGGAGACGCTGTCTGGCGGCACCGACACGGTGCAGGCCAGCCTGACCATCAACCTCTCCAGCTACGCGAACGTGGAGAACATCCGCCTCACCGGCACGCCGGACCACAGCGCCATCGGCAGCAGCGGCGCCAACGTGATCGACGGCTCCACCAGCACCGGCAGCAACCAGCTCGCCGGCCTCGGCGGCAACGACACCTACATCCTGGGCGCCGGCGACACGATCGTGGAGGCGTCGGGCGCCGGGACGGATACGGCAACCTCGGAGCTGATCACTGTCGATCTCGCCCTGTTCGCCAATGTGGAGAACCTCACCCTCACCGGCGCGCTGAAGCTGGCGGGGTTCGGCGATGGCGGCGCCAACGTGCTGAACGGCGCGCAGAACAGCGCCGGCAACGTGCTCACCGGCCGCGGCGGCAACGACAGCTACGTGCTGGGCGATGGCGACACCATCGTGGAACTGGCCGGCGAGGGCACGGATACCGCCACCTCCTCCACCACCTCCATCAACCTCACCGCCTTCGCCCATGTGGAGAATGTCACGCTGCTGGGCGGCCTGCCGCTGAACGCCGTGGGCAGCCTGGGCGCCAACGTGCTGGACAGCGCCGGCAACGGGGCCAAGAACATCCTCTCCGGCCTGGCCGGCAACGACATCTACGTGATCGGCGCCGGCGACGTGATCGTGGAGGAGGTGGGCGGCGGCACCGACATGGGGCAGTCGGCGCTGGTCTCCCTCGACCTCCAGCAGTTCGGCAATGTGGAGAATGCCACGCTGCTCGGCACGCTCGCCCTTTCGGCCACGGGCACCAACCTGGACAACGTGCTGAACGGCGCCCCCAACAGCGCCGCCAACGTGCTCATCGGCCTCGGCGGCAACGACACCTACGGCGTGGGCGCGGGCGATACGGTGGTGGAGGCGGCCGGCGGCGGGATCGACACGATCTCCTCCTCCACCATCAACATCGACCTGCTGGCCAACCCCAACGTGGAGAACGCCAACCTCACCGGCAGCGCCGCGCTGACCGCCACCGGCAATGCGCTGGACAACACGCTGAACGGCGCGGCCAACACCGGGGCCAACACGCTGTTCGGCCTGGGGGGGGATGACCTCTACATCGTCGGCGCCGGGGATATCGTGGTGGAGGCCGGCGGCGGCAACGACACGGTGCAGTCCGCGCTGGTCAGCCTGAACCTGGCCAGCTACGGCCAGGTGGAGAACATCGTGCTCACCGGCACGCTGGCGCTGACCGCCACCGGCGATGCCGGCGCCAACCGGATCGACGGCGCGCAGAACAGCGCGGCCAACGTGCTCTCCGGCGGCGCCGGGGATGACACCTACGTGGTTGGCGCCGGAGACGTGGTGGTGGAAGTGGCCGGGCAGGGCAGCGACCGCGTGCTGGCCCGGGCCAGCTACATCCTGCCCGCCGCCGTTTCCGTGGAGACGATCGAGGCCAATGCCGGCGGCACCGGCCTGATCCTTACCGGTAACGCGCTGCCGCAAACCATCCTCGGCGGCGCCGGCGGCGATGCGCTGAGCGGTGGTGGAGCCAGCGGGGGCGGCATCGATATACTCGTTGGCAATGGCGGGCTGGATATCCTGAAGGGCACCGCCGGCTCGATCGACCGCATGCGCTTCCTGCTGCCATCGGACAGCGCCGTGGGTGCCAACCGCGACGTGATCCAGGCCTTCAACCCCGCCGAAGGGGACCGCATCGACCTCGCCGCGATCGATGCCAATACCGGGGTGGGGGGCGACCAGGCCTTCACCTTCATCGGCAAGAACACCTTCACCGGCGCGGGTGGCGAGCTGCGCTACATCGTCTCGGGGCTGGACAGCACCATCCAGGGCGCGATCAACGGCAGCACCGTGGCGTTCGAGATCCGGGTGCAGGGGACGACCAGCCTCGCGGCGGGGGATTTCCTGCTGTAAGCAAGACTCTTCTTTTTCTGAAGAAAAAGAAGCAAAAAGACGGCGGTTTCCAACTCCGGGTGCAACGCCTTTGATGTTTGCGTTTGCTCGGAGGATGGGATGGCTGGCTATCACGAGTTGAACCTTGCCGAGCGTCTGTCGCTTCA
>CANHKG010000290.1 GCA_947460455.1 Rhodospirillales bacterium
GCCTGGATCTCGCGCGTCACGAACAGCGCCTCGGCGTCGTACACCACCTTCGCCAGCCCGATCAGGTCCTGGCGGAAGCCCACCGCCTTTTCGAACGCACCCATGTTCGGCGGCCGGCAGACGATCACGGCATCGAAATGGCCGCGCCGGGCCTCCAGGTATTGCGGAATCTGCGCCGCCTCCGCGCCGATCAGCACCTCGATGCGCTTGTCCAGCGCGCGGCGCACCCCGGCCCAGCTTTCCGCATGGCGGTGCGCCGGAAACAGCGCCACTTCCGCGCCGCCCGCCACCAGCTCATGCAACAGCCGATTGGCGCGCGGATAGCCGGTGCCCAGCTCCACCTTCGGCACCCGGTCCTCGATCACCAACACGCGCTTGCGGTTGGATCGCGCGGTGCGCGCGGCGATCACATTGCCGGGGTCCATCTCGAACTGGCCGTCCAGCCAGGTCCGGTGCCCTGCCGCGAAAATGGCGTGGTTCTGCCGCTGCAGCGCCAGCGCTTCCTCCGACGAGCCGGAGCTGCCGAACTCGTAGTGGATCACCGCCGCGTCGGGGTCGAACACCACCCGCCGGCCGGATTTCCGCAGGCGCACGCAGTAATCGGTCTCCTCGTAATACGCCGGCGCAAAGGCCTCATCGAACCCGCCCAGCGCCCGCCACACCGCGGTCGGCGTCAGCAGGAACGCGCCGGAGCAGTAATCCACGTCGCGCTGGAACATGTGGTCCGGCGCGTTCGGGTCCTGCCCGCGGCCATAGCCGGTGGCGGCACCATTGCGCCACAGGATCGACCCTGCCTCCTGCAGCGTGCCATCCGGCAGGATGATCCGCCCGCCCACCGCGCCGATATCCTCGGCCGAACCGAGCGTGCGCAGGGCGGAGGCCACGGCCCCCCGGCAGCAGCAGCGCATCGTTGTTCAGCAGCAGCAGCACCCGCCCGCGCGCAGATTTCGCAGCCTGGTTCACGCCCTTCAGGAAATGCAGGTTGCCCTCGCTGCGGATCACGGTGGCGCCTTCCACCCGCTCCAGCAGCGCGCCGGTGCGGTCGGTGGAGGCGTTGTCCAGGATCACCACCTCCACGGGCGGGCTCCCGGCGCCGAGCGTCTCGGCAATCGAGCCCAGGCAGCCGAAGGTCAGCTCGGCCTGGTTGTGGAGCACCAGCACGATGCTCACCTCCGGCACCGCCGCGCGCGGCAGCACCAGCACCGCGGAGGTCGACAGGAACGCCTCCAGCCGCGCCGAAAGCCCCGCCCGCAGCGCCAGCTTTGCCGAAGGCACGGCTGCGGCGTCCGCCTCCACAGGGGGTGCTGCGGGCGCGGGTGTGGGCGGTGGCACCGCGACCACGGGCGCCGGATGGAGCCGCCGCTCGCGCAACAGCCGCATCGCCACCCGCATCGGCCGCGTCACGCGCCAGGAGGTGGAAGAGACGTAGCGTTGCACCGCCGCCGCCCCTTCCGCGCGTGCCGTCTCCACCTGCCCGGCCATCGCCGCTCGGGCGTGCTGCGCCTGGGCCAGCTCCGCATGCAGCCGCGCCATTTCGCGTTCATAGGCTTCGCCCTGCGCGTTCAGCCGCGCCTGCGTCTCCCGGGCCAACTGCATCGCCAGCGCATCGCGCCCCGCGATCATGCCGTCGCGCACCGAAAGCGCTGCCGCCCGTGCCGCGGCGAGGTTTGCCAGCGTGGCCACCATCGCGTCCTTCGCCGCCAACTGCTCGTGCTGGGCATCCAGCGCCACGAGGCGGCCTTCCAGCCCGGCGATGTGCCCATCCTTCGCCGCCAACTCGTCCCGCAGCACCAGGTTCTCCGCCTGGCGCTGGAACGCCTCGCCGCGGGCAGCGATACGGCACCGGAACAGTGCCGCATCCTCCGCGCCGAGCGCGAACAGCGCCTTCAAAGCCGCTGCCTGCTCTTGCCCCACGCCGGCCACGCCCAGCCCGTGGGCATGATGGAAGGTGAAGTGCGGGAACGCCGCGCGCAGCTCCTCCCACAGGCGCCATACGCCGAAGCCGCGCTCGCGCACGTTGATGTCGTGCAGCACCACCACCCCGCTTGTGGAAAGCGCGCTGCGCCATGTCTCGAAATCGTGGCGCACCGCCTCGTAGGTGTGCAGCCCGTCGATATGCAGCAGGTCGATGCTGCCATCGGCGAAGTAGCTGCGTGCGCCATCGAAATGGTCGCGGATCAGGGTGGAGAACGCAGCGAAATGCGCGTCGTTGAAGCGCACCACATCGGCATGCACGCCCGCGTCATAGGCGCCGGCATGGGCATCGCCTTCCCACGTATCCACCGCATAGGCTCGCCCGCTGGGGCAGAACGCCGCCATCGCCTGGCAGAAGGCGAAATACGAATTGCCCGAATGCGTGCCGAGCTCCACGAACCCCGCCGGCCGCAGGGCCTTCACCAGCCAGAACGCAAACGGAATGTGCCCGGCCCAGGGCCCCGGCCGCGCGATCCGCACGGGATCCCACGTCATCTCGGCACCGGTGGCCAGATCCAGCGCAAAGCCTGGCGTCGTCGTCACGTGCCCGAATACTCCGTGTTGCATCATCGCCATGGAGGGGCGGATGTGGCACGGCGGAGAGGCCAGGCGAATTCAACTATCGTTCAGTAATTAGCGATGCAAGCATCAATACATACTATTGAAATCAGTGAACTGTCTGATTTCGAATCGAATACAACAGATAAGGTCGATCCACACGAAGCCCGCCAGCCCCACCGCAGCCGGGCAACCGACGCCTCGTCCAGCGATGCCCCGCGAGACAGCCAGCGGCTGGGCCTGTCTCGGCTCGCCCAATGCGTGGGCCGGGCCGAGGATGCCGCATGGCTGCCGGCACCATGGGCACCACCGTCACCGCAGTCGTGCCGCCCCAGGCGCCATGGCGCCGGATGCAGGGCTACAGCCCGATCTCCCGCAGCAGCCCATCCAACCGCGCCCGCCAGCCCGGCAAGGACAGCACCGCCTCCGCATAGGCCACTCCACCGCGCGACAGCCTCTCCCACCGCCCCGCGTCGCCATAGGCCTCCACCAGCAATGCTGCGAAGCCGGCCGCATCGCCCGCCACCAACACCCCGGCCGCCTCCGACAGCGCCATGCCCTCGGCGGCGATCGGCGTGGCCACGCACGGCACCCCGGCCGCCAGGCTGGACGCCACCTTGCCCTTGGCCCCGGCACCGAAGCGCAACGGCGCCACGGTCAGCCGCAGCCCCTCGAACCACGGGCCGACATCCGGCACATGGCCCAGCGCCCGCACCCGCCCGGGCACCCCCGCCAGCAGCCCGGCCGGGCACCCCTCGCCCACCACTGTCATCTCCATGTCCGGCGCGGCACGCAGCACCAGCGGCCAGATCTCGGCCAGGAACCACCGCATCGCATCCAGGTTCGGCGCATGCGCGAAACTGCCGATGAACCCGATCCCGCGCCGCGCCGCGAACGGCGTGGCCGGTGGCGCCACCTCGCGCGCCAGTGGCAACACGATCGCGCGCACCTCGGGCATCTCGTCCCGCAGATGCGCCAGCTCCGCCTCCGACACCACCACGGTCGCGTCGCTGGCGCGCATCACCGCCTGCTCGCGCGCCCGCACCTGCGCCGCCACCGCAGCGGCCTCCGTGCCGCCCTCCAGCAGCGCCTGCCGCTCCAGCCGCAGGTAGTGCAGGTCGATGGAATGGAACACCACGCGGGCCTTGCGCGCATGCGCCAGCACCTCCTCCAGGAGCCGCCCGCCGCAATACACCCGGCACAGCACGCACAGATCCAGCCCATGCCCCTCCCGCGCCAGGAACGCCGCCACGGACGGCGCCTGGGCCGGCGAAAGGCAGCGCACCCCGGCCGCCTCCAGCGCCTGTCGCGCCTCCACACCCTCGGCATGCTCCTGCCCCGCCGCCAGCACCACCTCGAAGCCCAGCGCCTGCAGCGCCTGCACCAGGTTCACGACCTCGATCGAACCGGCATCCCGGTCCGGCCGCGGCCACTGGTCATCGATCACCAGCGCCCTCCCGCGGAAGACCGCCGCCGCCGGCACGTCACCCTGTGCCACCCCCCGCCGACGCAAGGACAGTACGGCAAGCTGCACCACCACCGGCAGCCGCAGGAACGCATGGCGCAACCCCTGGTGCAGGCGCTGCCGGGGCGCGGCCCGCGCCGCCCCGGCCTGCAACGCCAGGATCTCCACCTGCGCGCGCGCCAGCCGTTCACGGTCGCGCCGCATCTGCGCCACCGCCACCTCGGCCCGCACCGCCGTCTCCGTCGGCCCAATCGCCAGCTGCATCCGTGCCGCCCCCGTGTCTGCGGCCATCTACCGGCTGGCGGCCTGGCCGCGGAAAACACGTCCCCGTGCCAGCCCCTTCACGATCGGGTCAGCGCAGCTTGCGCAGCCACAGCCCGCCGCCGGGATTGGCCAGGACCAACGGCATGCGTCGCTCCAGGAAATCCCGGTGCATGCGCGCGAACCAGTCGTTGAAGAACACGATCTCATAGTCGGCATTGCACTGCAGGAAGGCGTGCAGGCAGTAGATCTCGTTCCACGACCGGTTCTCCGCGATCGCCCACTGCTCCGGGTATTCGAACGGATGGAAGATGTCGTGGAAATGCACCAGCACCCCCGGCCGCAGCCGCGGCAGCACGCGCGCCAGGTGATGCACCACGTCGCTGCCGGTCTTCACCACATGGGTGGAATCGATGAACAGGATGTCCCCTGCCCCCAGCCGATCGTACACCTCCAGCCCCACCGCCTGCACCGGCGCCGGCAGGATCTCGATCACCTCGCGATCCCCCGGCAGCAGCAGGCTCTCCAGCCGGTCCGGATAGGGGTCGATGAACAGGCACCGCGCCGCACCCCCCAGCCGCCCGCGCACGATGTCCAGCGTCACCGCCGGGGAATAGCCGGAGCCCACGAACATCGCGAACACCTCCTCCGCCGACAGATGCGCCAGCTCCCGCACCCGTGCCGCCAGCCCCTCGTCATCCACATCCCGCCCCAGCAATTCCTGGTGCAAGGCCCGGATGAAGCGCCGCCTCGCCTCCGCCACCCCGTTCCCGTGCGGCGTATCCATGCGCTGCGATCCTGCCCCGGTCACCCCGGCACGATGGCGCGAACGCCCACCGGGTCCAGACACGTTCGCGCGCGCGAACGGAAGGGTCTGCGAA
>CANHKG010000291.1 GCA_947460455.1 Rhodospirillales bacterium
ATGTCGGCCACCCAGGCGAAGCCGCGTTCGAAGCCGGCGACGAAGCGGTTGGGTTTGTGGTGGTCGTCGTGCTCCTTGAGCATCAGCCGGGTCATGGTGGGGACGACGGTGAAGCTGAGGACGTAGCTGGCCAGCATGGCGAGCACGACGGTGATGCCGAGCGGGATGAACAGGAAGCGCGCGGCGCCATCGAGCAGGAAGACCGGGAAGAACACGATGCAGATGGCCAGCGTGGCGACGGTGAGCGGCGTGACCACCTCGGCGCAGCCATCGAGGATGGCGACGGTGAGCGGCTTTCCCAGCGACTGGTTGCGGTGGATGTTCTCGATGGTGACGGTGGCGTTGTCCACCAGCAGGCCGATGGCCAGCGCGAGGCCGCCGAGGGTCATGAGGTTGATGGTCTGCCCGGCGGCGTAGAGGCCGGCGATGCCGGCGAAGATCGAGAGCGGGATGGAGACCGAGACGATCACCATGTTCCGCCACGAGCCGAGGAAGACCAGGATCATGATGGAGACGAGGATGGAGCTGACCACCGCCTCGTGCAGCACGTTGTCGATGGCGGAGCGGACGAAGACGGACTGGTCGAAATCCAGCTTGAGATCCAGGCCCTCAGGGGCGGCGGCCTTCAGCACCGGCATGATGGCGCGCGTGGCTTCCACCACCGCCAGCGTGGAGGCGGAGGGCTGGCGCATGATGGTGACGTAGCTGGCGCGCTCACCGTTCACGTGCACGATGTTGGACTGGTGGGCGAAGCTGTCGCCGACGGTGGCGACATCGCCGAGGGTGACGACGATGCCGTTGCGCACGGCCAGCGGCAGGTTGGCGAACTGGGCGACGCTGGGCGGGCTGGAGTTGATGCCGACGGTGTATTCGCGCTCCCCGATGCGGGCGACGCCGGCGGGGACGATGACGTTGGAGGTTTGCAGGGCGGTGACGACGTCGCTGGGGGAGACACCCTTGGCGGCGAGGCGCGAGGGGTCGATGTCCACGATGATCTGGCGGGACTTGCCGCCATAGGGGGCGGTGAGGGCGATGCCGGGGATGGTGAACAGGCGCAGGCGGATGAAGTTGAAGGTGTAGTCCACGATCTCCTGTTCGGAGAGGGTTTTGGACGACGACGTCATCTGCACGACGCCGACGTTGGAGGCGTTGAAGGGCACCAGGATGGGGGCTGTCATGCCCGGGGGCATGACGCGCAGGACCTGGTTGTTGACGGCGTTGATCTGGGCCATGGCGCCGCCGAGATCGGCGCCGGGGGCGAAATAGATCTTGATGATGCCGGTGCCGGAGAGGGACTGGCTTTCGATGCGGTCCACGCCATCGACGTTCTGGGCGTAGGAGCGTTCCGCGACCAGGACGACGCGGCGTTCCATCTCCTCCGCCGAGAGGCCGCCGTAGTTCCAGGCGACGAGAACGACGGGGATGTCGATCTTCGGGAAGATGTCCACGACCATGCGGGTGAGCGACAGCGCGCCCGCGAGCATGACGAAGAAGGCGACCATCGCAGACGTGTAGGGCCGCCGAAGGGCGAGCCGCACGAGCCCCATCATTGCGGGGAATCTCCCAGAAGCGTTTGCCGGGGAATGCCCCCGGAAGGGCATCGTGCCGGGAGTGAAGGATTACGGCAAGTTCATCCGGGAGGGCCGACGCGGCGGACGTGGCGGGGGGCGGCGATCCAGATGGCGGCGATGGAGGCGAGGCTGGCGAGGATGCCGAGGAGGAAGCCCGGGATGTCGCTGCCGGTGATGTCGTGCAGCAGGCCGTGGATGAAGGGGCCGGCGGCGGCGCCGGACATGGCGCCGATCATCATGGTGCCGAAGATGGTGCCGAAATGCGGGCCGTCGAACACCTCTGCCGCCACGGGGCCGAAGACGGAGGTGATGCCGTAGCCCAGCACGCCCTGGGCCAGGATCATGGCGACCAGCAGGGCGGGGTGGGGGGTGGCGGAGAGGGCGATGAGCAGGGTGTAGGTGATGACGAAGCCGAGGCAGCCGATGGTCCAGACCGGCTCCCGCCCGATGCGGTCTGACAGGGCGCCGAGGCCGATCTGGCCGGGGATGCCGGCGAGGCTGACGAAGCCGAGGGCCCAGGCGGCGAGGGTGGGGGCGATGCCGATGGAGAGCAGGTATTTCGTTTGGTGCACCTGCACGGCGTACCAGGCGTACATTGCCATGGCGTTGGCCAGCACCAGCCACCAGAAGCGGGGGGTGCGCAGGGCGGCGGCCAGGGTCCAGCTGGTGGCGGCCCAGGTGGTGTCGACGATGTGGACGGAGCGGCGGGCGATGGCCTGGCTGGCGCTGTCGCCATCTGGCGTGAGGCCGAGATCCTGCGGGCGGCGGCGCAGCAGCAGGTTGAGCGGGGCGAGGATGACGAGGGCGAGGGCGGCCAGGGTGAGGCAGGCGGTGCGCCAGCCGGCGGCGAGGATGATGGACTGGACGAGGGGCAGCAGCACGATGGAGCCTATGCCGGCGCCGGCATAGGCGATGGAGATGGCCAGGGCCCGGCGGCGCAGGAACCAGTTGGGCAGATAGAGCGCCTGGCCGGAATAGCCGACGGCGGTGCTGCCGCCGCCGACCAGCACGCCCTGGGTGAGGTAGAGCTGCCAGGGCTGGGTGGCGAGGCTGGCCAAAGCGAGGCCGGCGGCGATGGCGAGCGTGCCGAGTTCCATCACCCAGACCGGTCCACGGCGGTCCATCAGCCGGCCGGTGACGGGGCCGAGCAGGGCGGCGACGAAGAAGCCGAAGCTGAAGGCGCCGGCGGTGGTGGCGCGGTCCCAGCCGAATTCATCGAGGATGGCGGGGAAGAGCAGGGAGAAGGAGGTGCGGGCGTTGACGCCGATCGCCATGGTGACGAAGGCGACGGCCACGATGACCCAGCCGTAGAAGAAGGGCAGGCGGCGGGCGAGGGAGGGGACCATTGATGGCATGGCACCATGCCCGCGGCGGAGGGGCAAGCAGGCGCGGTTGGCATGGCTGCCATGGCTTGCCTGGGGTATTCATTATGACCATCATGTAATCCATGCGTGTGACCCGAGCCCTTGCCGCCGAGCATCGCCAGGCCCTGCTGGAGCAGGCGGGCCGGCTGTTTCGTGGGCGTGGGATTGCGGGGGTGAGCCTGGCGGAAGTGGCGCGGGCGGCCGGGCTGACGCATGGGGCGTTCTACGGGCATTTCGCGAGCAAGACGGCGCTGGTGGCCGAGGCGGTGCAAGGTTCGCTGCTGGCGGGCGCCGGGCATTGGCGGCGGCGGGCGGCGCGGGCGCGGGCGGCCGGGGGGGATCCCTTGGCGGCAGTGATCGGCGGGTATTTGACGGAGCGGCATCGCGATGCGCCGGAGGCCGGGTGCGCGCTGGCCGCGCTGGGGCCGGAGGTGAGCCGGGCGGAAGCGCCACTGGCCGATGCGTTGCGTGAGGGAACCGAGGCGTTGGCGTTGGTGCTGGCCGAGGAGGTGGCGGCGCTGCATCCGGCGCTGGCGCCCGCGGAATGCCGCGGGCGTGGGCTTGCGATTCTTGCGGCGATGACCGGGGGGCTGGTGCTGGCCCGCGCCCTGGCCGCCGATCCCGATGCTTCCCGCGCGGCGCTGGATGCCGCGGCGCGGGCGGCCCGTTCCGCCGCCGACTGATCCATCAAGAGGAGACTGCCATGTTTGCAGCCGCATTGGCGCCCTGGTTCGCGCGGAGGGGCATCCACTATGGGTGGGTGATGGTGGCGCTGACTTTCCTGACCGCCGTGTTCTCCGCTGGCGCGGTGGGGATGCCGGCGGTGCTGATCCTGCCGCTGACGCAGGAGTTCGGCTGGTCGCGCGGGGAGATTTCCGGCGCGATGGCGCTGATGCTGGTGCTGTTCGGCTGCATGGCGCCGTTCGGTGGCGCGCTGATGCTGCGCTACGGGTTGCGCCGGGTGGTGGCCGCGGCGGCGACGCTGGCGGTGATCGCGCTGGCGGGGGCCACGCAGATGACGCAGCTGTGGCATTTGTGGATCACGCTGGGGCTGGTGCTGGGCACAGCGGCGGGCACGACGGCGATGGTGCTTTCAGCCACGGTGGCGAACCGTTGGTTCAGCGAGCGGCGCGGCCTGGTGATGGGCATGCTGGCGGCGGCGACGGCGACGGGGCAGCTGATCTTCCTGCCGACCAATTCCTGGATCGCCACCGAGTTCGGCTGGCGGATAGCGGTGCTGCCGGGGATCATCGGCTGCTCGCTTTGTGCGCTGGCCTATATCCTGCTGGCGCGCGACTGGCCGGCGGAGATCGGGATGGCGCCGTATGGCGAGACGAAGATCCAGCCGCCGCCGGCGGCCTCGGCCGGGAATGCGGTGGCGATGAGCTTCGGCCTGCTGCGCGAGGCGGCGGTGACGCGGGCATTCTGGGTGATCGCGGGTACGTTCTTCATCTGCGGGCTTTCGACCAGCGGCACGGTGCAGCAGCACTTCATTCCGTATTGCGCCGATTTCGGCGTGGCGCAGGTGGCCGCGGCTTCGATGCTGGCGATGATGGGGATGTTCAACTTCGTGGGCACCATCATTTCCGGCTGGCTTTCCGACCGGTTCGACAACCGGATCCTGCTGGCGTGGTATTACGGGCTGCGTGGGCTTTCGCTGATGTGGCTGCCGTTCAGCGGGTTCGACATGGTGTCGCTGACCATCTTCGCGGTGTTCTTCGGGCTGGATTTCATCGCCACGGTGCCGCCGACGGTGAAGCTGGCGGCGCAGCATTTCGGGGCGGCGAAGGGGCCGATCGTGTTCGGCTGGGCGTTTGCGGCGCATCAGCTTGGCGGTGCGGTGGCGGCGCTGGGGACCGGGCTTTCGCGCGATGCGCTGGCGACCTATCTGCCGGCGTTCTTTGCGGCGGGGCTTTCCTGCATGGTGGCGGTGGTGGCGGTGTTCCTGCTGCACGATATCCGCAAGGCGCGGGTGGTGGCGGCGGAGTAGGGCCGCCTATCTGAGGATCGTGGGCGGGCTGACCGCGTAGCGCTTGAGGATGGCCGGGTCTGGATCCAGGCCCAGGCCGGGGCCCTGGGGGACCGCGACGTGGCCGGCCTTGGCGTTGACGGCGTTGTGGTAGGGGCTGGCTTCCAGGGTCATGAACAGGCGTTCGAAGGGCAGGCCTTGGGCCAGGCGGGCGTGAAGGTG
>CANHKG010000292.1 GCA_947460455.1 Rhodospirillales bacterium
GAGCGCAGCAACATGAACCTGCTGCGCATTGTGCCGCAGTTCCTGGGCGGGCATCTGCGCAACCTCGGCAAGCGGGTATTCTACAACTACTTCCTGCGCGGCTTCTCGGTGGCGTCGCTGCAATTGCTGCTGGGCCTGGCGCTGCTGCCCTTCGGCACCGCGGTGGGTGTGGCGGGGTGGTGGGCGAGCTGGCGCAGCGGCATCCCGGCCACCACCGGCACCGTCATCCTGGCAGCCCTGCCGGTGTTGCTGGGCGTGCAGTTCCTGCTCTCCTTCCTGTCCTTCGACATGACGGCGGTGCCGCAGCGCCCGGTTGGCCCGCTGCTGCCGCCGCGCGACGGCGCCGAAGCCACCCCACTGTTCCCGCTGCGTGGCGTGGCGCGCTGCGGCCGGGCGGCGGCGTGAGCGGGCGGGCCTGCGCCGCCTGCGGCACCAAGATGCGGCCAGACGTGCTGCCCGCCACCTTCCGCTGCGGGGCCTGCGGGTTTCTCGCCAGCGACCTGCCCGTGCGCATCAACGCGGCCGAGGCGATCGACGAAGATGTGCGCGCCATCGCCCTGAAGCCGATTCGCGATGCCAACTTCACCCAACTGCTGGATGCCTGCGCCGACCTGCTGCCGCCGGGCACGCGGCTGCTGGATGTCGGCTGCGCCCATGGCTGGTTCCTGCAGGCCGCCACCGCGCGCGGCATCGCGGCCGAAGGGCTGGAGCCGGACCGCGCGATGCTGGCGATCGCCCAGGTGGCCGGGCTCCCGGTGCGCGAGGGCTACTTCCCCGCCGCACTTCCGCCCGATGCGCGCTTCCAGGCGATCACCTTCAACGACGTGTTCGAGCACCTGCCAGACCCCGCCGGGATGGCCCGTGCCGTGGCCGCCGCGCTGGCGCCCGGCGGCATCGCCATCGTGAACCTGCCGGTAGCGGAAGGCTTCATTTTCTGCGCCGCCCGGCTGCTGGCCCGGCTCGGCCTGCGTGGCCCGCTGGCGCGCATGTGGCAGGAGGGGCTGCCCTCCCCGCATCTCAGCTACTTCTCCGCCCCGGCGTTGGAGCGGCTGTTCGCCGATGCCGGGCTGCGCCTGGTGCGGCGCGGCGAACTGGCCTCGATCGTCACCACCGGGCTCTATGCCCGCATCCGCTACGATCGCTCCGTGGGCCCTGGCCGGGCGGCGGTGTTGTATGCGGCGGCGCTCGCAGCGCGGGCGGTGGCCGGGCTGTTCCCTTCCGACATCCAGTTCTTCGTATTCCGGCGCGAGGACGACTGACGCGCCCTACCGCGCCGCGCGGGCAATCGGCAGCGTCAGCAGGCTGGCCACCACCAGCCCCACCAGGCACGCCGCCGCCTGCACCCGCAGCCCGATCCCGGCATCCAGCAGCAGGCCGAAGCAGGCCGGTGCCAGGGCCGCGGCGATCAGCAGCCCGCCGGCGATGGCCGACCGCACCGCGGCCAGCCGCTCCGTGCCATACAACTGCGCCGCCAGCGCGGTGCCCAGCGTCGCCACCACCCCGTTGGTCAGCCCCGCCATCACCATGAACACCAGCGCGGAGACGTGGCTGCCCTGGCCCAGCACCAATGCCGCCATGGCCACGGCCAGCGGCAGCAGATAGGCCGGCAGCAGCCGCGCCGCGCCCAGCCGGTCGATCACCGGGCCCGCGAACAGCATGCCGGCGGCCCGCATCAGGGCGAAGACGATGAAGGTGCCGGCATAGACCGCCATGGCCCAGCCCATCTCCTCGGCCAGCCGCATCTGGTTGAACAGGAAGCCGGTCATAATGAAGGGGGGCGCCTGCAGCGCCGGCTGCATCAGCAGGAAGGTCCGGTCGCGCCACAGCGGCACCGGCGGCGCGACCCCGACTGCCGGCTTCGGCGGCGCGGCGCCCGGCGTCTCCAGCGCCCACAACACAGCCACGAGCCCGGCGAGCACCAGCGCTGCGGCCACCCACCACAACCCGCGCCAGCCCAGCGAGGGCAGCAGCGCCACGGCGCCGGGCGGCAGCACCGCCTCGCCCAGCACCAGCCCCAGTGCGACCAGCCCCAGCGCCTTGCCGGCATCGCGCGGAAAGCGCCGCGCCGTGATCGTCATGGCCGTGTGCGTCGTCAGCCCCTGGCCGCACAGCCGCAGCAGAACGTAGAGCGCGGCGACCATCCAGGCCTGCGCCGCCAGCGCCATCCCCGCACAGCCCGCCGCCAGCCCCAGGCACACCGCGGTGGCGTAGCGCGGCCAGGTGGTGCGGTCGATCAGCCGCCCGGCCCAGCCCAGCAGCAGCCCGGCCGCCAGCGTGGCGCCTGCATAAACCAGCCCAAGCCCACCCTCCGTGAATCCGAACTCGGCACGAATCCCTGGCGCAGACAGCGCCACGAAGAAGGTCTGCCCGAAGCTGGAGAGCAGCGTCAGCAACGCGCCGAACACCACGGCCCGCCCGTTCTCCCGCAGGAAGCCCGGGTAGCCCGTGGCGGGCGCTGTCACTCTCCGCGGTTCAGGCGCGCCCGCGCGTTACCAGCCGGCCCGCGCGCGCTTCCGTGGCACCCTGGCCGAACACATAGGCGCTCTGCCCGTTCACCCAGGTCTCCGCGATCCCGATGGAAGGCCGCGTCGGGTGGTCGAAATCTGCCGCGTCCTTCACCGTTGCGGGGTCGAACAGCACCAAATCGGCATAGGCGCCGGGCCGGATCACGCCGCGGTCGACGATGCCGAACACCTCGGCCACGCGCCCGGTCATCTTGTGGACGGCGGTTTCCATGCTGAACAGCTTCAGCTCCCGGCTGTAGTAGCCCAGCACGCGCGGGAAGCAGCCCCACAGGCGCGGATGCGGAAACGTGTCGTGCGGCAGGCCGTCGGAGCCGATCATGGACAGAGGGTGCTGCATGATCCGCCGCACATCGGCCTCCTCCATCTGGAACATGATGGCGCCGGCCGGCAGCAGCTTCTCGGCGGCTTCCTTCAGCCCCATGTTCCACTGCTTGGCCACGTCGGCGAGGAACTTGCCCTCCATCTCCGGGTGCGGGTTCGACCAGGCGATCTTGATCGCCACATCCGGCCGCACCCGGTCCGGCATCAGCACGGTGGAGCCGGCGTAGTAGGGGTACACGTCGAAATCCACCTTGTGTCGCTCGCGCAGCCGCTCGATCAGCGCCAGGGTTTCGACGGAACGCCCGAAATTCTCCGGCATCGAGCATTTGTGGTGGGAGATCACGACAGGCACGCCTGATCCCTCGCCGATCCGCACCGTCTCGTTGATGCTGTCGAGCACGAAGTTCGCCTCGTCGCGCATGTGGCTCACATAGATGCCACCAGCGTCACGGAGGGCCTGGGCCACCGCGATCACCTCGTCGGTCGGCGCCTCCATGTTCGGCGGGTAGTAAAGCCCGGTGGAAAAGCCGGAGGCGCCCTCGCGCAGGCTGGCGGCCAGGCGGGCGCGCATGTGCTCCGCTTCCTTGTCCGTCGCCGCGCGCTTCACATCGCCGCCCATGGCTTCTACGCGCAGCGGCATGTGGCCGATCATGGCGTAGGTGTTCACCGGCGCGGGCTCGTCGGACAGGCGCTTCGCGTAGTCGCCGAAGCTGTCGAAGGTCCACCAGCTTTCGTCGCCCAGCAGATCGAGCGGCGGAATCGGCCGCTGCTTCATCCGCACCGGCGACAGGCTGATGCCGCAATTGCCCACCACCACGGTGGAAACGCCCTGGCTCATCTTGCACAGCATGCAGGCCGGCCCACACAGTACCGCCCGGTCGTCATGCGTGTGCGCATCGATGAAGCCCGGCGCCACCGCGCGCCCGGTGGCGATCACCTCGCGATCGGCGGAATACGCACCGAGGTCACCCACCGCCACGATGCGGTCGCCGGTGACACCCACATCCCCCTTGGTGCGGGCGGCACCGGTGCCGTCGAAGATGGTGGCGTCGCGCAGGATCAGGTCGCAGCGGAGGGACATGGCGGGGCCTCTGGGGATTGATTCGGCGGGATCGAACACGCCAGGCGCCTTGCTGTCCAGGCTGGCGGCATCGCCCCCAGCTTTGTAGAGTCCGCACACGGGCCCGCTGGGGGCCAAACGAAGGGAGGCCAACGATGTCCGACATGCCTGTGGTGGCCGGCAAGGCGCCGATCAAGATCGCCGTGGAAGAAGGCAAGGATTATTGGTGGTGCTCCTGCGGCAAGTCCGCCAAGCAGCCGTTCTGCGATGGCTCGCACAAGGGCACCAGCTTCACCCCGATGAAGTACACCGCTGAGAAGACCGGCGATGCCTGGTTCTGCGCCTGCAAGGGCACCGCCAAGGCCCCGCTCTGCGACGGCGCCCACAAGAAGCTCTGATACGCGTCCGGGGCGTCGCCGCGCGACGCCCCAAAACGGGAGGCCGCGATGGCGCTGCTCGATGAATCCGCCGCTGGTGTCTACATCATCTCCGTCACGCCGTTTACCGAGGCGGGCGAGATCGATTTCGCCAGCGCGGACCGCATGGTGGAATTCTACCTCGCCCGCGGTGCCACCGGCCTCACCATCCTCGGCATGATGGGCGAGGCGCCGAAGCTCTCGGTCGCCGAATCCGTCGCCTTCGCCCGCCATGTGGTGCAGCGCGTGGCCGGCCGCGTGCCCGTGGTGGTGGGCGTCTCCAGCCCCGGCTTCGCCGCCATGCGCGAACTGGCCCAGGCCGTGATGGAGGCCGGCGCCTCCGGCGTGATGGTCGCCCCCTCCGGCGCGCTGCGCACGGATGACGCGGTGTTCCGCTACTTCGCCCAGGTGGCCGAAACCCTCGGCGGCATCCCCTGGGTGCTGCAGGATTTCCCGCAATCCACCAACGTTTTCATCTCGCCTTCCGTGATCCGCCGCGTGGTCGATTCCGATCCCTCCTGCGTGATGCTGAAGCATGAGGACTGGCCCGGCCTGCCCAAGATCTCCGCCCTGCGCGACCAGAAGGACATGCGCCGCATCTCCATCCTTGTCGGCAATGGCGGCGTGTTCCTGCCGGAGGAAATGCGCCGCGGCGCCGATGGCGCGATGACCGGCTTCGCCTTCCCGGAAATGATGGCCGGCGTGATTGCCGCCTGCAACGCCGGGGATGACCAGCGCGCCAGCGACATCTTCGACGCCTATTTGCCGCTGGCCCGCTACGAACAGCAGCC
>CANHKG010000293.1 GCA_947460455.1 Rhodospirillales bacterium
CAGTTCCTCGACGCCTACAACTTCGCCAAGCGGCTAAAGACCCTCAAGGGCCTCACCCCTTACGGAGCTATCTGCAAAGCATGGGCCGTAGAGCCAAGCAGATTCACCGCAAATCCGCACCATCAAATCCCGGGACCAAACATCTAGCGCCACGCCAGCAACCACCGCTCCAGCCGCCCCAGCGCCCAGGCCACCGAGAGACCCAGGGCGCTGAGCATCACGATCCCCGCCATCAGCCCCTCGGTGTCGTAGAGGTTGCCGGCCTGCAGCACGTAGCTGCCGATGCCGCGATCCGCGCCGATCATCTCGGCGGCCACCAGCAGGATCACCGCCGTGGAGGTGGTGATGCGGAAGCCCGAGAGGATGGCGGGCAGCGCCCCGGGCAGCACGATCTTGCGCACGATGGCGTGCCACGAAAGGCCGAAGCTCTGGCCCATGCGGATCAGCGTGCGCGGCACGCCATCCACCCCGGCCACCGTGTTGATCACGGTGGGGAAGAACACGCCGAAGGCCAGCGTGGCCAGCTTGCTGCCCTCGCCGATGCCGAACCAGATGATGAACAGCGGCGCGAGCGCGATCTTCGGGATCGGGAACAGGGCGGAGACCACCGCCATGCCAGGGGTGCGGAACAGGGTGAACAACCCGATGGCGAAGCCGGCAACAAGCCCGGCCGCGGTGCCCATGGCCCAGCCGAGCGCGAAGCGCTGCAGCGAGGCCGAGAGATGGCCCCACAGCTCGCCGCTGGCCGCCAGCGTTGCCAGCGCGCGGGCGATGGCGATCGGCGGCGGCAGGAAGCGGGTGGAGACAAGCCCGGCACTGGCCGCGCCCTGCCACAGCGCCAGCAGCAGCACGAGGGTGGCGGCACCTGCGAACGGGATGGTGCGGGGCGCGAAGCCCCCCGCCCTGAACGGAACATCGCGGAACGGGATTTCAGCCATGGTCCATCTCATGCGTGGCCGCGGCGGCATCCGCGCGGATGATGGTCCATAGCCGTGCCTCGGCTTCGCGCAGCGCCGGGTCTTCCGGGGTGCGGCTGGTGAGCGGGGCATCCAGGCGCAGGCGGGCGGCGATGCGGCCGGGGCGGCGGGAGAGCACGACGATCTCGTGGCCCATGCGCACCGCCTCCGCCAGGTTGTGGGTGACATAGACGCAGGTGAGGCCGGTGCGCGCGATGGTCTCGGCGAACTCCTCCTGCAGCAGCAGGCGGGTGGGCGTGTCCAGCGCCGAAAGCGGCTCATCCATCAGCAGCACGGCGGGGCGCACGGCCAGCGCGCGGGCGATGCCCAGGCGCTGGCGCATGCCGCCGGAAAGCTGGCGCGGCCAGGCCTGCGCGAAATCAGAGAGGCCGGTGAGTGCCAGCACTTCGGCGATGCGCGCCTCGCGCTCCGGCTTGGGCAGGCGGCCTTCGAGAACCAGGGAGACGTTGGCCGCCACCCGCCGCCAGGGCAGCAGGGCGAAATCCTGGAACACATAGGTGAGCGGGTTGAGGCAGCCCGGCGGGGGCGTGCCCTCCATCACCACCCTGCCCCGCTCCGGCTGCAGCAGCCCGCCGAGGATGGCCAATAAGGTGGACTTGCCGCAGCCCGACGGGCCGAGCAGGACCGTCACCTCGCCGGGGCGGATGTCCAGCTCGATGTCCGCCAGCACCTCCAGCGCGCCGAAGCGGTGCGAGATGCCCTCGGCGCGGAGGCGGACGGAACTCACCGTGTGGGCAGGAACCGTGTGTCGATGATGGCGCCCGCGTCCACCTCGCCCTTCACCATGCCCTGGGCGGAGAACCAGGCGAGCTGGTTGCGCACATCGGCCACGTTGAGCGCCCCGCCTTCGTCGTACCAGCCCAGCCCGGCCTTGATCTTGTCCCCGGCGGCGGGGTCGCCGACGAAGACATACTTGGTGATGTCGGCAATCGCGGCATCCGTCGCCGGGCCGTATTGCGGGGTGCCAGAGGCATCCAGGCGCAGGAAGGCCTCGCGATAGGCGGTGATGCCGCGGCGATAGGCGGTGGCGAACTTGCGCAGGTCATCGGCACGGTTGCCGACCATCGCCTTGGAGGCGAACAGCGCGGTGATCTGGTAGGGCACGTGGTCGCCGACCCAGCCGATGATCACAGCCTCGCCGCTGGCTGCCGCCGGCGTGGCCATGGAGGCGATCGCCATGGTGGCATCCACCTGCCCGGTGCGCACGGCGGCGACCATGTTCTGCACCGTCTGCAGCGGGCGCAGGGTGAGCGACTTCAGGTCGAAATTCTGGGTCTCGGCCAGGCGGCCGGCCATGTAGTGGAAGCTGGAGCCGTACTGCGTGATGCCGAAGCTCTTGCCGCCCAGCTTGTCCAGGCTGGTCAGCCCGGCATCGTAGGCCTTCTTCGAGACCAGCACGGCGGTGAGCTTCAGCCCGCGCTGTTCGTGCAGCCCGCCGCCGATCACCACCAGCTCGCCGCGCCCGGCCAGGGCGAAGAACCCGCCGGTGAGTGCGGTGATGCCCATGTCGGTATCGCCCGAGACGGCGGCGGCGGCGATCGGCTGGGCGGCGTCGAAGAAGCGGAACTGCACCTCCACGCCAGCTTCGCGGAACCAGCCGCGTTCCTGCGCGATGTAGAGCGGCGCGGGCGAGGCGGTGCGCAGCAGGCCGAGGCGGATCGGCGCGGGCGCCTGGGCCATGGCAGGCATGGCAAGCGTGGTCGCGCCCAGGGCGAGCGCGGCGCGGCGGGTGAGGCGCATGGAAGACCCTCCGGAACTACGGTTTTGCCGCATAGGCGGCCCAGACCGCCGCCACGTCAAGCGCCGCCACCGCCTGTTCCTGCGCCTGGGTTTCCACCGCGCGCTGGTCGTACTGCGCACGCGTCCAGGCCACCGCGTCCTCGATGCCGGCCAGTCGCGCCAGGGCCGCGATGAAGGTGCCGGTGCGGCCCAGCCCGGCGGCACATCCGACATAGACCGGCAGATCCGGTGCCTGCGCCATCAGCCGCAGCGTCTCCAGCAGGCCATCGCGCAGTTGATCCTGCGTGGGCGCGGTGAAGTCCGGCACGTCGATCTTCACGTCGGCGAGGTTGGCCAGGCGCGAGTGCATCTCCAGGCACACGCCGATCGCCGGCGGCACGAAATCGTTGAAGGGGCCGCCCTGGATGCGGCGTTCCGCATCCAAAAGGCGCAGCGTGACCTCGCCGTTCATCGAAGCCTCAAGCGGCTTCCACCTGCATCTCGCCCAGATAGGCCTGCTTGATCATCTCGTTCTCCTTCATCTCGGCCGCCGGGCCCGAGAGAACGACAACGCCGGTCTGCAGCACATAGGCGCGATGCGCGATAGACAGCGCCATGGAGGCGTTCTGCTCCACCATGAAGATGGTCACGCCCTGCTTGTTGATCTCCTGGATGATGTCGAACACCTGTTCCACGAACAGCGGCGACAGGCCCATGGAGGGCTCGTCCATGCAGATCAGCTTGGGGCGGGACATCAGGGCGCGGCCGATGGCGACCATCTGCTGTTCGCCGCCGGACAGCGTACCGGATATCTGGGTGCGGCGTTCCTTCACGCGCGGGAAGAGCTGGTACACCCGCTCCAGGTCCTGGTCGAACTCCGGGCCCTTCTTGCGGGTGTAGGCGCCGATCTCCAGGTTTTCGTAAACGGTCATGCGCGGGAACAGGCGCCGCGCCTCCAGCACTGGGGCGATGCCGCGCTTCACGCGCTCGCTGGTGGCCAGGTCCGCGATCTCCTGCCCGTCGTACAGCACCTGCCCGCTCTGCGGCCGCACCACGCCCATGATGGTTTTCATCGTGGTGGACTTGCCGGAGGCATTGCCGCCGAGCAGGCAGACGATCTCGCCACGGCCGATGCTGTAGTCGACGTTCTTCAGCACGTGCAGGTCGCCGTAGTACGTGTTGACGCCGCGGAATTCGAGCAATGCGTCAGCCATTTGCCTTCTCCTTCGCGGCGGCTTCGGTGGCGGCGCGGCCGAGATAGGCGCGCAGCACCTCCTCGTTGCGGCGCACCTCGTTGGCCGGGCCCTCGGCGATCTTCTCGCCGTGGTCCAGCACGATCACGTTGCTGGCCAGCCGCGTTACCACATCCAGCTTGTGCTCGATCAGCAGGATGGTCAGGCCCATCTCGTGCAGGCTCTTGATCTGCTCGGCCAGCTCCAGCGTTTCGGCCGGGTTCATGCCTGCCGTCGGCTCATCGAGCAGCAGGATGCGCGGGCGAGATGCCAGAGCGCGGGCGATCTCCACGCGGCGGCGGTTGGCATAGGACAGGCCGGAGACGATCTGGCCCATGCGCGGTGTCAGGCGGTTGCCGAACAGGGCGATGATGTCCGTCGCCCATTTCAGCGCCCCCTCTTCCTCCGCCCGTGCCTTCGGCGTGCCGGCCACCGCACCGATGGGCCCGGTGGTGAGGCGGGCGTGTTCGCCGATCAGCACGTTCTCCAGCACCGTCAGGTTCGGGAACAGGCGGATGTTCTGGAAGGTGCGCGCCACGCCATTGGTCAGCACCTGGTCCGGCCGCAGGCCCAGCAGCTCCACGCCCTCGAACTTGATGGAGCCGCCATCGGCTTCCACCAGCCCGGTGATGACGTTGAACAGGGTGGACTTGCCGGAACCGTTCGGCCCGATCACCGCCACCACGCCACCGGCGGGCACCACGAGATCGACGCTGTTCAGCGCCACGAGGCCGCCGAACTTCACGGTAACGCCGCGCACCTCCAGCGCATTGCCGGTGCCCGGCGTCCAACGGCCGATCTTCTCGATCCCCGTGAACCCGCCGCGCGTCACCTGGGCGGCCTGCTGGGTGATGTGCAGGGCCGCCTGCTTCTTCACCGCCGGGATCAGCCCCTCGCGCCGGAACAGCATCATCACCACCAGGATGATGCCGAAAATCAGCTGGATCGCCTCCACCAGCTCGATGCGCGCCAGCCATGCCCAGCCCACCATCTCACCGATCGCGCGCAGCACGCCGGAGAGTTCGGGCAGGAACCAGGACTGCATGATCTGCAGCAGGAAGGCGCCCAGCACCACGCCCCACACGCTGCCCATGCCGCCCAGCACCACCATCACCAGCAGCATGGCGGAGACGTTGAAGTTGAA
>CANHKG010000294.1 GCA_947460455.1 Rhodospirillales bacterium
AGCAGGATGCCGCCGATGGCGCCGGCCCAGATCAGCGCCGTTTTCACGCTGGCCACCTTGGCGCGGCTGAACATGCCGAGCACGGCGAGCAGGGTGATGAGCGAGGCGAGGCCCAAAAGCAGCGAGATCATCGCGCTATCCCGGCGGGTGCGCGGCTTGCATTCGCAGGGCCTGCGCTTCTACCGCCGCAATGGCGCTGACGTTGACGATGCCGCGGGCGGTGACGCTCGGCGTTACCACGTGGATCGGCTTGCTCATGCCCAGCAGCATCGGCCCTACGGGCAGGGCGTCGGCGGCGGCCTTCAGCAGATTGAAGGCGATGTTGGCGGCATCGAGATTGGGCATGATCAGCAGGTTGGCGGTGCCGGTCAGGCGGCTGTCGGGCACGGCGCGGTTGCGGATGAGTTCCACCAGGGCGGCATCGGCGTGCATCTCGCCATCCACTTCCAGATCGGGCGCGCGCTTGCGGATCAGCGCCAGCGCCTCGCGCATCTTGCGGGCGGAGGGGGCGTTGGAGCCGCCGAAGCTGGAATGGGACAGCAGCGCCGCCTTGGGGGCGAGGCCGAAGCTGCGCACCGTCTCCGCACCCAGCAGTGTCATCTCCGCGATCTGCTCCGCCGTGGGATCGGTGTTCACGTAGGTGTCGGCGATGAACAAGGCGCCGGCGGGCAGGATGAGGCAGGAGAGCGCGTAGAGGCGGCTCACCTCCGGCCGGCGCGGGATGATGGGGATGATGTACTGCATGTGCCGCCACCAATCGCCGCTGCCGCCGCAGATGGCGGCATCCACCAGCCCGGCCTGCAGCAGCATGGCCGCGGCCACGGCGGGGCGATTGCCCACGCGCCGCGCGGCGGCATCGGGCGGCGCGCCGCGGCGGCCGACCAGGCGCTGGTATTCCGCCACCAGCGGGGCGAACACGGCGGTGTCCTTGGCGGGATCGAGGATGCGCACGCTCTCGGTGAGGTCCATGCGCAGGCCCATTTCGGCCACGCGGGCGGCGATCACCTCCCGCCGGCCGATCAGGACCGGCTCGGCGATGCCGTCATCCACCAGCATCTGGGCGGCGCGCAGGGTGCGTTCATCCTCGCCCTCGGCATAAGCGATGCGGGCGGGGTGGGCCTTGGCCGCCTCGAACACCGGGCGCATCAGCTGGCCGGAGCGGAACACGAAGCGCTCCAGCTCCGCATTGTAGGCGGCGAAATCGGCGATCGGGCGGCGGGCGACGCCGCTGGCCATGGCGGCGCGGGCCACGGCGGGGGCGATCTGCAGGATCAGCCGAGGGTCGAAGGGCTTGGGGATGATGTAGTCCCGCCCGAACACCGGGGCCGAACCGCCATAGGCCGCGGCCACCACCTCGCTGGCTTCCACCCGCGCCAGTTCCGCGATCGCTTCCACGGCGGCGAGCTTCATCGCCTCGTTGATGGTGGTGGCGCCGCAATCCAGCGCGCCGCGGAAGATGAAGGGGAAGCAGAGAACGTTGTTCACCTGGTTGGCGTAGTCGCTGCGCCCGGTGGCGACGATGGCATCGGGGCGCACGGCACGCACGGCTTCCGGCAGGATCTCCGGCTCCGGGTTGGCCAGCGCCAGGATCAGCGGCTTGGGGCCGAGCTTGTGCAGCCATTCCGCCTTCAGCACGCGGGGCGCGGAGAGGCCCATGAAGATATCGGCGCCATCCAGCACCTGGTCCAGCGTGCGCGCATCGGTGCGGCGGGCGTAGGGGCGCATGCGGTCATCCAGCCCCTCCCGGTCGGCATGCACCACGCCCTTGATGTCTGTCAGGGTCACGTTCTCGGCCTTGAGGCCCATGGCCACCAGCAGGTCGACGCAGGCGAGTGCGGCGGCACCGGCGCCGGAGGTGACCAGCCGCACCTCCGACAGCGCCTTGCCCTGCACCAGCAGGCCGTTGCGCACGGCCGCGGCCACCGTGATGGCGGTGCCGTGCTGGTCGTCGTGGAACACCGGGATGCCCATGCGGCCGCGCAACTTCTCCTCGATGTAGAAGCACTCCGGCGCCTTGATGTCTTCCAGGTTGATCGCGCCGAAGGTGGGTTCCAGGGCGGCGACCACGTCGCAGAAGCGGTCGGGGTCCAGCTCGTCCACCTCGATGTCGAACACGTCGATCCCGGCGAATTTCTTGAACAGAACGGCCTTGCCCTCCATCACCGGCTTGCCGGCCAGGGCCCCGATATTGCCCAGGCCGAGCACGGCGGTGCCGTTGGAGATGACGGCCACGAGGTTGCCGCGCGCGGTGTAGGTGTAGGCGTCGTCGGGGTTCGCCACGATCGCCTCGCAGGCCGCGGCGACGCCGGGCGAGTAGGCCAGGGCGAGGTCGCGCTGGGTGGCCATGCGCTTGGTGGCCTCGATAGCCAGCTTTCCCGGCCGCGGGAGGCGGTGGTAATCGAGGGCGGCGCGGCGGAAATCGTCGTCCATGGACCTGTCCTGTGCTGCCACCCCTAGATCGGGCGGGGCTGGCCGGGTTGCAACCGGAACGGTGGAGGCGGGTGGTGAGGCTGTTCCTGTATGGCACGCTGCTCGATCCCGCGCGAATGGCGCGCTGCACGGGGCGGGAGGTGGCGATGGCGCCCGCCATGCTGCGCGGCTGGAAGCGGGTGGCAATGCGGGGCGGGCGGTATCCCACGCTGGTGCGGGCGCGCGGCACGGTGGCCGGCGCGGTGGCCTTGGTGGATGCGGCGGCGCTGCGGCGGCTCTCTGCCTATGAAGGCCCGTTGTACGACCTGCGGCGGGTTGCGGTGCGCACCGCGCGGGGCAACACTGTGGCCGGCGTGTGGATTGCCCGCGCCGCCACGAAACGTCCTTGGTTCTAGGGATTACACCGCATGCTGCAACCGCCCCCCGCCCGCCCCGGCATGCGCGAGGATGAGGTCGATACCCCCGCCCTGCTCATCGACCTCGACGCCTTCGAATACAATCTGGACACGATGGCGAAGGCCATCGAGGGCACCGGCGTGAAGCTGCGCGCCCATGCCAAGACGCATAAGTCCCCCATCGTCGCCCTGCAGCAGATCCGCCGCGGCGCCGTGGGCCAGTGCGTGCAGAAGGTCGCCGAAGCCGAGGCGCTGGCCTGGGGCGGGGTGACGGACATCCTGATCAGCAACGAGGTGGTCGGCGCCAGCAAGCTCGCCCGTGCCGCGGCACTCGCGCGCCTGGCCCGCATCTCGATCTGCGCCGACGATCCCGCCCATGTGGCCGCCATCTCGGCCGCCGCGCGCGATGCCGGGGTGGTGCTGAACGTGCTGGTGGAGATCAACGTGGGCGGCAATCGCTGCGGCGTGGAGCCGGGTTCGCCGGCCGTGGCGCTGGCGCAGATGATCGCGGCCGATCCGCACCTGACCTTCGGCGGCCTGCAGGCCTATCACGGCCGCGCCCAGCATTTCCGCACGCTGGAGGAACGCCGCAACGCCATCGCGCAGACCGTGGCGGATACGCGCCGCACGGTGGAGATGCTGACGCAGCAGGGCGTGGCCTGCCCCATCGTCGGCGGCGCCGGCACGGGCACCTTCGAGATCGAGGCCGCCTCCGGCGTGTTCACGGAGCTACAGGCCGGCAGCTACTGCTTCATGGACGTGGACTACGCCAAGAACCTGGATGGCGGCGGCGGTTTCGTCAGCCAGTTCCGCCATTCGCTGTTCGTGTTGGGCACGGTGATGTCTGCCCCGCGCGCCGGCGTGGCCGTCACGGATGTGGGCCACAAGTCGATCGCCATCGAATCCGGCATGCCCGGCGTGTGGCAGCAGCCGCAGATGAAGTTCACCAGCGCATCGGACGAGCACGGCAAGATCGAGTTCCCCGCCGAGATGCGCGGCCCCGCCATCGGCGCCAAGCTGCGCCTGGTGCCGAGCCATTGCGACCCCACGGTGGATCGGCATGACTGGTACGTGGGCGTGCGCAACGGCCGCGTGGAGTGCCTGTGGCCGATCGCGGCGCGCGGCGGCGCCTTCTAGGAGAACCCTCCCCCCCGGCCCGCGCCGGGGGGGCTGGCTAGCCCACCGTGTTCAGGTGGCAGGCGCTGCGGTGGCCCGGTGCCACCGTGGCGAGTGCCGGGGCCTGTTCGCGGCAGATCGGCATGGCGTGCGGGCAGCGCGGGTGGAAGTGGCAGCCGGGCGGCGGGTTGATGGGCGAGGGGATCTCGCCCTTGATCGCGGTGAAGGTGCGCTTGCGCGTGTCGATGCGCGGCACCTCGGCCAGCAGCGCCTGGGTGTAGGGATGGTTGGCGCGGGAGAAGATCCCCTCCGCCGAGGCCTCTTCCACGATGCGGCCCAGGTACATGATCGCCACGCGGTCTGACAGGTGCTCCACCACGCCGAGGTCGTGGCTGATGAACAGGTAGGTCAGGTCCAGCTGCTCGCGCAAATCCATGAACAGGTTCAGGATCTGCGCCTGGATCGAAACGTCCAGCGCCGCCACCGCCTCGTCGCACACCAGGAATTCGGGCTGCACGGCCAGGGCGCGGGCGATGCCGATGCGCTGGCGCTGGCCGCCGCTGAACTGGTGCGGGTAGCGCCGCTTGTAGGCGGGGTCGAGCCCGGCGCGGCGGAACTGCGCATCCACATAGGCGTCATAGCCTTCCGGCCCGACCAGGCGATGCACGCGCGGCGCCTCGCCCACGATCTCATCCACCCGCATGCGCGGGTTGAGCGAGGCGTAGGGGTCCTGGAAGATCATCTGGACCTTCAGCTTGGCCTGGCGCGTCTGCTCCGAATCGAAGGTCCGGATATCCTTCCCCTCGAACAGCACGGTGCCGTCGCTGGGCGGCATGATGCCGGCGACCATGCGGCCGAGCGTGGACTTGCCGCAGCCGGATTCGCCGACCAGGCCCACCACCTCGCCGCGGCGAACGGTGAGGTCCACGTTGTCTACCGCGCGCACCACGGTGTTCGGCACCGTGCCGCCCATGGCGCGCTTGGCGCCCTGCGCCAGCTTGGCGGCGAAATCGAGCGACTTGCCGAAGCGCTTGGAGATGCCGCGCAGCTCGATGACCGGCGCGGCCGTATCTTTCGTCGTGGCACTCACGCCGTCATCTCCAGCTGCGGGTGGAAGCAG
>CANHKG010000295.1 GCA_947460455.1 Rhodospirillales bacterium
ACCTGCGTGATGCATGTGCATCCGCAGTATCTCACGGCGATTTCCATGCTCGCCAACCCGCAGCTGATCCTGGCGCACCACAACTCGCTGATGCTGAACGACCGCGTGGTGTACGACATGGAGGGCGACGAGCCCGTGGGCCACAACGAGGAAGGCGACCGCATCGCCCGCCTGCTGGGCGACAAATCCATCATGGTGATGGCCAGCCACGGCGTGACGGTGGTGGGCGCCACGGTGGAGGAAGCGTTCGACGAGCTGCACAGCGCCGAGCGCACCACGATGTACCAGCTCACCGCCATGTCCTCCGGCCAGCCGCTGCGCCGCCTGCCGGAGAAGCTGCGCCGGGGCTACAACGGGCCGTGGGGCGCCAAGGTGGATGCCCGCATGCACCTGGATTCCTGGCGCCGCATCCTGGACAAGGAAGGCGACGACTACGCCACCTGAGAGCCTGTCCGATAACTCTACTCTGGCGGTCATCCGACGGCGATTTCCTCCGCTCCGGTGCTCGCAAATCACCGCCGGGCGGCGGCCAAGCGGCCGCCTCTGACTCGCCAGAGCGAGTTCTCGAACAGGCTCTGACGGTGCCTAACCGGGGCCGATCGCCTCGGCAATCTGGCGCCGGATGGCGGCAAGCTGCGCCGGCGTGATCCGCGCCGGCGTGGCCGCCCGCACCCGGGCCTTGGAGGTGGTCGCCACACAATGCGACAGCGCGTGGCATGGCTTGCTGCACCCGTTCTCCGGCGTCGGCTCGATCCGCACCGAAAGCTCGGCAATCGCCAACCGGGCATCCTCGGTCAGCGGCACCAGGATCAAATTGGGGTAGGCGGGGTCAAACAGCGCATGGTCCTCCACCACAACGGCGGGGCGCAGCTTGTTCGGCTCCTTCGGCAGGGCATCGCGCCAGTCCACCACCACGATCTGCCCGGCCACGAAGGCTGCCACGCTCAGCCCTCCGGCCGCGTGCTGCCCCACTCCCGGTAGAAGTCCTCCGCCTCGCGGTCACCCGCCACATGGGCCCCCACCGCGGCACTCTGCGCGCGAATGCGGGCCCGGCGGATATCGCGGGCCGCCTGGGCTGCCAGCTCGCGCAACAGGCTGGAAAGCCCGGTGCCGCGCGCGGCGGCCTCATCCTCCAGCACGGCACGCACCTCGGGGTCGAGGCGGACGGAGATGGGGGCGGGGTGGCTCATGGCACGAATGTAGTGCGCTGGCGTACTACGTTCAACGCATCAGTTGCCCGGCTCGCCTACCTCCCGCTCTGCCGCCAACACCACTTCCAGCAACGCGCCCCGTCCCCACAGCAGGCGCTCGCGCAGTTGCTTGGCGCGTTGCTGCAGGGCGTAGCGTGCCCGTCGCGCCGGCGGCATCGGCGCCATCAGGTCGGCCAGATCGGGCCACTGCGCGCGCATCTCCGCATAGGGCCGCACATGCGCTGCCAACCAGGGCGGAAACGTGCCATCCCACGGCTTCGGCCGGGCCATGAAGTGCAGCACGGCGGGCGGGATCATCCGGTCCAGCCGCGCGTTCCGGAGGAAGATCGGGAAGTTCCAGGCCAACGACATCCCCAGCACCCGCCCGGCCGCCACGATGTTCAGGGCGTCCTGGTCCGGAAATGGCCCGCCGGCCCGATGCACGCGGAAGGCCTCGCACGCCAGTTCGTCCCACCCGTCGCGCGCGATGTGCAGCACCCCGGCGTTGACGTAGTGGGCGTGGCGCGCGGCCGGCACCCCGCCCTGGTGCATGCGCGCCGCCACTGCCGCACCCCGGCGCCCCCCGCGGCGC
Organism: Rhodospirillales bacterium; assembly: GCA_947460455.1. Taxonomy (GTDB): domain Bacteria; phylum Pseudomonadota; class Alphaproteobacteria; order Acetobacterales; family Acetobacteraceae; genus CAMDGX01. The sequence continues at coordinate 1,783 of CANHKG010000295.1, forward strand.
ACCAGCAGCGCCATCGGGTCCAGCGCCGCGCGCAAATGCCCAGGCGGCGGCGGGCTGGCCAGCAGCGTGTCCAGCGGCGCCACCACCTGGATATCGGCATCCAGGTACAGCAGCGCATCGAATTCCGGCGGCAGCAGCCGGTGCAGGAACAGCCGCGCCATCACCGCATCGCCGCCCAGCTCCGCCGCCCGCCCATGCACCAGCCGCACGCCGGCCTGCGCGAACGCCGCCTCCGCCCGCACCGCCAGGGGCGCATCGAGGTCCAGCGCCACCACCACCACCCCGGCCAGCCCCGCCGCACTCAAGCGCCGGGCCTGCGACGCGGCCACCAGCGTGGGGATCAGGTAGCGGGCATCGGTCACGAAGCAGATGGCGCAGGTCCCCACCGCTACAGTTCCAGGATCCGCCGAGTGTCACAGCGCCCGCGCAGCAGGTCCCACAGCGCAAGCAAATTGCCGCGCAGCCGGCCGCGCCGGTCCACCCAGGGTTCCGGATGGAGCGAGCGCACGGCATTGATCGCCAGATGCCGCGCCACGCTGCACAGCGCCCGCCGCCATGCGTAGCTGCCCTTGCGGGCCAGGTACACGGGGTTGGCGATCTGCGAGTAGCCCAGCCGCAGGCCGGAGGTGCGGCCGGATTTCACCCCCAGGTGCACGCCACGCGCCCCCGGCAGCGTCAGGATCCGGCCATAGGGCGCCAGCCGGCGGCACAGATCGATATCCTCGTACCAGCCGTACAGCGGCAGCGCCTCGTCGAATGCCAGCCCATGCGCCCGCACCGGCGCCAGGCGCAGCACCATGTTGCAGCCATAGGCGTTGTAGGCCGGCACCGCTGCCTCACCGGGTGCCGCCCCCGCATCCGCCGCCAGCAGCGCGCGGCCCTCCGCCACGCTCAGCCCCGGGCCCTTGATCCCGTCTGCCACCACATGCCCGGTGGCGGCCACCAGCGCGGGATCGGCCCCGAACGCCGCCGCCATCGCCGCCAGGAAGCCCGGCGCCGGCAGGAAATCATCGTCCAGGAAGGCCACCACGTCGCAATCCGCCAGGGCGGCCAGCACGGCGTTGCGCTGGCGGGAGGTTCCCAGCGGGGCCGTCATCAGCTCCGCGCCCGCCGCCTCCAGGCCCGAGAGATCAGCATCACCGCCGCCGCACACCACCACGCGATCCGGCGCGCGCGTCTGCCGGCGCAGTTCGGCCAGGGTCTCGGCCAGCACGGCCGCCCGCCCGGTGGTAACGATGCCAACGGCGATGCGCAGGATCCGGCCCTCCGGTTGCGAGCCCCCAACCCTAGCCCAGCCCGCCGCACCGGCCTACCGGGCGCTCAGGCAATCTCGGCCAGCAGCTTCCGCCTTATCGCATCCAGCAGCCCGGCCTCGTCGCGCACCGGCAGCACGAAGCAGGCGGGCCCGCCCACCACCTCCTGCGCGAAATACTCGTCCAGGTGGGGGTCGTTCTCCAGCACCGGCAGGCCGTTGATGGTGATCCCGGCCGCCACCGCCGCATCCCGCGCCACCTGCACCGGCCGGCCATCGTTGTTGCGCCCGTCCGCCACGATGTCGATCACCCGCCGCGCCGCCGGCGGTGCGATGCGCAACAGGTGGTCGTGGCAGAAATCGATCACCCCGGAGATGGAGGTGAACCCCGCCCCCGGCCGCGGCGCCGCCCGCAACACCCGCGCCCACTCCGCCGCCGCCTCCGGCCCGTCCACCACGCGCCACGGCACCAGGTATTGCTGCCGGTCCTGGTTGGACCACGCCACATAGGCCAGCGCCGCCCGCCCCGTGGGCAGGTTCGCCAGCCCCGCCAGGAAGGCCGGCGACGTCACCGCATGGGCGTGGCCCTCAACATACATGGTCATCCGCTCGTTGCTCACGCTGCCAGAGCAATCCACGGCGAACACCAGCGCCACATCCACCTCCACCGACCGCTGGCCGCTCATGCCCCCCCTCCCGGCTCTTTGAAGCAATCCTACACGAAACAACCCCGCCCGCGCCGCCTTTGCACGCCCGCCGGGCCTTGACGCGCGCGCGCCCCCGCCCGACGCTCCGCCCATGACCCAAGACACGCTCGCGCTGCACCGCAGCCTCCTCACCATCGATACCCATATCGACATCCCCTTCCCCGAAGGCCCCAGCTTCTTCGAGGAAACCCGGCGCAACGTGGACCTGCCGAAGATGAAGCGCGGCCACATGGCCGCCGGCTGCTTCGCGGCCTACGTGGCCCAGGGCGCCCGCACGCCAGACGCCAACGCCGCCGCCTTCGCCCGCGCCACCGCCATGCTGAAGGCCATCCGCGAGATGGGCGCCACCAACCAGGGCGCGCGCGTCGCCACTACCGCCGACGAGATCGAGCAGGCCCACCGCGACGGCGTCACCATCATCGTGCCCTGCGTGGAAAACGGCCACGCCCTGGGCGGCCACGTGGAAAACCTGCGCGCCTTCAAGGAACTCGGCGCGATCTACATGACCCTCACGCATTTCGGCCACAACGCCCTGGGCGACAGCTCCAACCCCCGCGCCGAACTCGGCGACAAGCAGGAGGAACACGGCGGCCTCTCCGAACTCGGCCGCCAGGTGGTGGCGGAGATGAACCGCCTCGGCATGCTGGTGGACATCGCCCACACGTCGAAGAAAACCATGATGCAGGCCGCCAAGCTCTCCAGCACCCCCGTCCTCTCCACCCATTCCTGCATCAAGGCGCTGTGCGACAACGCCCGCAACCTGGATGATGAACAGCTCGACCTGCTCGCCAGCGTCGGCGGCGTGGTGCAGATCACCGCCGTGCCCGGCTTCCTCAAGACCGGCGGAAAGATCGAAACCGTCACCGTCGCCGATTACTGCGACCACGTGGACTACGCCGTGAAACGCATCGGCATCGACCACGTCGGCCTCAGCTCCGACTTCGACGGCGGCGGCGGCTTCACCGGATGGCGCGATGCCTCCGAAAGCCCCAACCTCACCGCCGAACTCGCACGCCGCGGCTACGGCCCCAGCCAAATCGCCGCGCTGTGGGGCGGCAACTTCCTGCGCCTGCTGCGGATCGCGGAGACGTCGGCAAAGTAAGGCCAGGGCTCTGCCCTGGACCCGCCAGGGACCTGAGGTCCCTGGACCCACATGAGTTCCGCCTTCGGCGGGAGGGGCCGACCCGGTCTGTGTCGCGCGCCGAGACGGCCCCTCCCGCCGAAGGCGGAAAAGGTATCGGGGTCTGGG
>CANHKG010000296.1 GCA_947460455.1 Rhodospirillales bacterium
CTGGTGGTGGATGCCACGCCGCATGGGGCGAACCGCAAGGTGGCCAACCTGATCAACATGATGGCGGCGGTGCCGGCGCTGGATGAGGGCGAGGTGGTGGTGGTGTCGGACAGCGACATCCATGCCGCGCCCGATTGGCTGCGGCAGGTGGTGTCGGCGCTGGCCGTGCCCGGCGTGGGGCTGGCGACGACGCTGTATGTGGGGCTGGCGGCGCGCGGCGGATGGGTGGAGCGGCTCGGTTGTTCGTGGATCACCCATACCTTCCTGCCCGGGGCGCTGCTGGCACGGGGGATGGGGCGGCAGGATTGCCTGGGCGCCACGATGGCGCTGCGGGCCGGCACGCTGGCGGAGATCGGCGGGCTGGCGGCGCTGTCGGCGCATCTGGCGGATGACAACGAGTTGGGCCGGCTGGTGCGGGCCCGCGGATTGGCGGTGGCGCTGGCCGGCAGCGTGCCGGCGACGACGGTGGCGGAAGGCGATCTGGCCGCGTTGTGGCGGCATGAGCTGCGCTGGGGGCGGACGATCCGGGCGCTGGTGCCGGGGGCGTTTGCGGCCTCCGTGATCCAGTATCCCGTGTTCTGGGCGCTGGCGGCGTTCGCGGCCTCGGGCGGGGCGGAGTGGGCGGCGTGGGGGGTGGGGCTTGCCTGGGCAATGCGGGCGCTGGCGGCGCGCGGGATCGACCAGGCGCTGGGGCATGATGGCACCAAGGTGGCGGTGGCGCTGCTGCCGCTGCGCGACGTGATGTCGGTGGCGGTGGTGGCGGCGGCGTTCCTGGGGCGGCGGGTGGAGTGGCGTGGGCAGGTGATGCGGGCATGAGGCGGATCACCTTCACCGCGGATGATTTCGGCCTGTCGGAGGCGGTGAACGAAGGGGTGGAGCGGGCGCATCGCGAGGGCGTGCTGGATGCGGCGAGCCTGATGGTCGGCGCGCCGGCGGCGGCGGATGCGGTGGCGCGGGCGAAGAAGATGCCGGGGCTGCGGGTGGGGCTGCATCTGGTGGCGGTGGAGGGGCCGGCGGTGCTGCCGCACGCGGCAATTCCGGCGCTGGTGGGGGCGGATGGCTGGTTTCCCTCGGACCAGGGGCGCCTGGGCGTGCGGTTCTTCTTTCTGCCCTGGGTGCGGCGGCAGTTGGCGCGCGAGATCCGGGCGCAGTTCGAGGCCTTCGCCGCGACCGGGCTGCCGCTCGCCCATGCCGATGCCCACAAGCACATGCACCTGCACCCGACGGTGGGGCGGCTGCTGGTGGAAACCGGCGGGGAGTTCGGGCTGCGGCGGGTGCGGGTGCCGGCCGAGCCGCCCGGGGTGATGGCGGGGCTGGGGATGCCGGGCGGGGCGGCGCTGTATCGCTGGTCCGCCCTGCTGCGCCGGCAGGTGCGGCGTGCGGGAATGGCGGCGCCGGATGCGGTGTTCGGGCTGGCGTGGAGCGGCGGGATGACGGCCGGGCGCGTGCAGCGGTTGCTGGAGGTGCTGCCGCAGGGGGATGTGGAGATCTACTTCCACCCCGCTTCGCGGCGCGATGCGCTGCTGGACCGGCTGATGCCGGGCTACGACCACGAGGGCGAGCTGGCGGCGCTGCTGGACCCCGGGGTGAAGGCGCTGCTGCAGGCGATGCGGTAGCGGCTCAGCGCCAGGCCGGCGCCCGTGCCGGGGTGGGGTCGCGCAGCAGGTCGGACCGGCCGTCATCGCCGCGCAGCAGGCCGCCGGCCGGCGGTGGATCGCCGCGCAGGATGTCGCGCGGGGGTGGCGACACGGCGATGCATTCGGTGCCGTAGATCGGCTGGTTGGGCAGGGTGACGGCGGCGCGGGGCGTGGGCTGGCCTGGCTGCCCCTGAGGGAGCGGGACCACCACGGTGACGTCCATCGATGGGCCCACGGGGCGTTCGATGCAGCCGCGCGACTGGGCGCCGGCGGTGGCGGGCAGGAGAAGGGCGAGCAGGAACAGGGGGGCGCGCAGCATGGCCGGATGCTGCGCCAGGCGGGTTAACGCAGGGCGAAGGCTGTCAGACCTGGCGGTATTCGATCTCCGAGCCTTCCCAGCTCAGCGCCTTGAGCTTGGACCAGACGCGGTTGCGGTCGTACCAAAGCTCCAGCGAATGCGGGCCGGAGAGGGCGAAGTGCTCCGCCTCCAGCTGGGTGCCGCGGGCGGCGATGGTGCTGCGGCCCTTGGGGGCGATGGCGAATTCCAGCAGCTTGCCATCCTGGAGCGAGATCATCGGGCCCTGGAGCTGGGCGGGGTTCCAGTGGCTGGAGACCAGCGCGTTGGCGGGCGCGGTGTAGGTGGGGCCGGCAGTGCCTTCCACGACCATGCGATTGTTCTGGCGCTGGGCGGACATGGCGTAGCGGCCGTAATCGTCGTTGGTTTCGGCCTGGGCGGCCATCAGGACATTGCCGCGCCAGGTTTCCGTGCCGCGGGTCTGGTAGCGATACACGACAAGGCCGAGCAGGCGCACGGCAAGATCAACCGCGACGCGGACGGTAAGGGCATCGCCGGATTGCTCGAAGGAGAGGACGTGGCTGCCGATCGGCTTGCCGTTGCGGAACACCTCGAAGGCGAGCTTGCGGTTGCCGGGGATGCCGGCCCAGGCCGGTTTGGGCAACAGTGACGCAGGCGCCAGCGCGGCCCCCGCGGCCAAGCCGGATACCATGCCACGCCGGCCGATGGCCCAGCGTGGCGAGATGGACATGAGGCCCTCACCCATTCGCAGCCGCTCCCGCATTGGTCGTTCCACGCAATATAGGTATGCGAGTGGGACATATCCAAGGGGATTCTGCGAAAGACTCATCTTGTTGCGGTTGCACCCCCACGGTGGGGCGCCGGCAACACGACGCTTCGTCTTTCGCCCCGACATTGCTAGCGTGGCCGGTAACGAGAATGAGGGGTCTAAGCCATGTCCGCCACGCCCGACATTGTTATCCGCAACGGCACCGTGATCGACGGCACCGGCAAGCCCGGTTTCGAGGGGGATGTCGCGATCGCGGGCGACCGGATCGTGGCGGTGGGCAAGGTGGAGGCCCGCGGCGCGGAGGAGATCGACGCCCGGGGCCAGATCGTCACGCCGGGGTTCGTGGATATCCACACGCATTACGACGGGCAGGCGGTGTGGGACAGCCACATGCAGCCCTCTGCCTGGCACGGCGTGACCACGGCGGTGATGGGCAATTGCGGCGTGGGGTTCGCGCCGGTGAAGCCGGGCGACCGGGACCGGCTGATCGAGCTGATGGAGGGGGTGGAGGACATTCCCGGCCCCGCCCTGCACGAAGGCCTGAAATGGGCGTGGGAGAGCTTCCCGCAGTACCTGGATGCGCTGGAGAGCAAGAAGCGCGACATCGACATCTGCGCCCAGCTGCCGCACGCGGCGCTGCGGGTGTTCGTGATGGGCGACCGGGCCTCGCACCTGGAGCACGCGACCGAGGACGAAATCCGCCAGATGGCCGACCTGGCCGAAGAGGCGATGCGGGCCGGGGCGATCGGCTTTTCCACCTCCCGCACCATCAGCCACAAGACCCTGGCCGGTGACCCCACGCCCACCCTGCGCGCGCAGGAGGCGGAGCTGGTGGGCATCGCGCTGGGCATGAAGCGGGCCGGGGCCGGGCAGCTGGAGATGGTGAGCGATTTCTCCCTGGGCGTGGAAAACGAGTTCGCCATGTTCCGCCGCATGGTGCAGGCATCGGGGCGGCCGATGGTGTTCTCGCTGTCGCAGAACCATTCCACGCCGGACAGCTACAAGGTGCTGATGCGCCTCTCCCGCGAGGCGCAGTCGGACGGGATCTGCATTCGCCCGGTGTTCCCGCCGCGCCCCATCGGCATCCTGTTCGGGCTGCTGGGCAGCCAGAACCCGTTCAGCGGCACGCCGACCTTCAAGAGCCTGCTGCCGCTCTCCTTCGAGGACCGGGTGGCGGCGATGCGCGACCCCTCCGTGAAGGCGCGCATCCTCAGTGAGGACCGGTTCGCCGGCAGCAACTTCCCGCTGATCAACCGCCTTTCGTTCGCGCGCATGTTCCCGTTCGGCGATCCGCCGGATTACGAGCCGCCGCAGTCCCAGTCGGTGGAATCGATCGCCGCGCGCGAGGGGCGCACGGCCGAGGACGTGGCCTACGACATGCTGGTGAGCGGTGGCGGGCGGAACTTCCTGTTCACGCCGCTGACCAACTACGCCGGCTACAACCTCGACCCGTGCCGCGAGGCGCTGGAGGACCCCAACGTGCTGACCGGCCTCTCCGACGGCGGCGCCCATGTGGGCTTCATCTCCGACGGCAGCTTCCCGACCTACCTGCTGCAGCATTGGGGCCGCGACCGCGCGACCGGGCGCTTCCCGCTGGAAGAGCTGGTCCGCAAGCAAACCTCCGATACCGCGCACGCGGTTGGCCTGATGGACCGCGGCGTGATCGCGCCCGGCAAGAAAGCCGACCTGAACGTGATCGATTTCAACAAGCTGGCGCTGCAGCGCCCGGAAATGAAGTTCGACCTGCCAGCCGGCGGGCGCCGGTTGCTGCAGCAGGCCACCGGCTATACCGCCACGATCAAGTCCGGCCAGGTGACCTATCGCGGCGGCGTCGCCACCGGTGCGCTGCCGGGGACACTCGTGCGGGGCGCGCAGGGTTAGGAAGGCCGGGGGTTTCACCCCCGATCCCCAGAGCAGGGGCTTTGCCCCTGCACCCCACTGGGGCCTTAGGCCCCAGACCCCTCGACTTTTTCCGCCTTCGGCGGGGAGGGGCCGCCCGGGTCTCTCCACCGCCTCGACGGCCCCTCCCCGCCGAAGGCGGAAAAGGTCGAGGGGTCTGGGGCCTAAGGCCGTCGCGCAAAGGCGCGCGCCGGACCCAGTGGGGTGCAGGGGCAACGCCCCAGCTCAGGGGTCCGGGGGTGAAACCCCCGGCCTTCCTACCCCGGCGCGCCCCGCACCAGTGTCCCCGGCAGTGCGCCGGTGGCGACGCCGCCGCGATAGGTCACCAGGCC
>CANHKG010000297.1 GCA_947460455.1 Rhodospirillales bacterium
ATGCTGCCGCCGGCGCTGGCGGAGGGGATGATTGCCACCCTGCCCGCCCTTGGCGCCACCGGATGGGCGGCGCTGGTGTTCATCGGCATGTCCAGCGGCGTGGGCTACATGCTGTGGCTGACGGCGCTGCGCCATGCCTCGGCCAGCCATGCCACGCTTTTTCTCTCGTTGAGCCCGCCCACGGCCGTGCTGCTGGGGGTGGCGCTGCTGGGCGAGCCCTTCACGCTTTGGCTCGCCATTGGCCTGGCACTGGTGGTTGCGGGCCTGGCGGTGGCCGTGCTGGGCGGCCAGCGCGCATCCCGCGCGTAACGCCGGCCTGGTTGGCGAGTCTGCCCAAAATCCACAATGCAGGAGTGCCGGGATGGCCAGCCTTACGGAACAACTCGCGGCGATGCGCCTCGCCGCCTTCGGGGACGGGGCCAAGCCCGGCCGCATTCCCCCCGAAGCCGCCGCGGTGATGCACCGCGTGACGGCGGACCAGCGCGCCAGCGGCTATCGCACCGCCATGCCGGTGCTCGGCAGCCCCCTGCCCGGCTTCGCGTTGCCCGACACCAATGGTGCCGTGGTGACCTCGGCCGCGCTGCTCGCGCAGGGGCCGCTGGTGGTGAGCTTCTTCCGCGGCGCGTGGTGACCTTACTGCAGATCAGAGCTGTATGCTTTGAATGCGGTGCTTGCCACGATCCGCGAGCTCGGTGCCGAGCTGGTGGTGATCTGCCCCCAGCTGCCCGAGCACCTCGCCGAGCTGAAGGCCAAGCAGACGCTGGATTTCCCGCTGCTGCATGATGCCGGCAACGCCTATGCCGCGCAGCTTGGCATCGCCATGACTGTGCCAGTCGATCTGGCGGCGATCTACGCCAAGTTCGGCATCGACCTGCCGAAGGTGAACGGCGACGGGGCCTGGAAGCTGCCCGTTCCGTCGCGCTGGATCGTCGATCGCGCCGGGCTGGTGCGGGATGTGTTCGACGACCCCGACTACACGGTTCGGCCGGAGCCGGACGTGACGGTGGAGCGGCTGCGCGGGATCGTCTGAGTGCTTGTGTTTCCCCTTGGTTTGCGCGGAACATGGCCGCAAAACCAAGGGGAAACACACCATGTCCGACAAGCCTGTGCTGCTGATCGACACGCCGGCACCCGGCATTCGCCGTTTGACGATGAACCGGGCCGAGAAGCGCAATGCGCTCAACAACCCGCTGCGCGGCGCCATCCTGGAAGCGCTGATCGAGGCGGACCGGGACCCGGAGGTGAAGGTCTCCATCCTGCGCGGCGACGGGCCCAGCTTCTCCGCCGGCTACGATCTTTCGGCCAACAACGCCGTGGACCAGCCCTACTACACCGCCGCCGGGGCCGGGCAGTGGGCGCGGCACGTGGTGGAGGGCTGGATGAAGATCTGGGATCTCGCCAAGCCGGTGATCGCCCAGGTGCATGGCCATTGCCTGGCCGGTGGCAGTGAACTCGCCAGTTGCTGCGACCTCGTCTACGTCGCCGAGGACGCCAATATTGGCTACCCCGCCGTGCGCCTGATGTCCCCGCCCGACAACCAGTTCCATCCGTGGCTGATGGGCATGCGCAGCGCGATGGAGATGATGCTGACCGGCGATGGCATCTCCGGCATCGAGGCGGCGCAGAAGGGGTTCGCCAACCGGGCGTTTCCGGCCGCAGTGCTGGAGGAGGAGGTGATGAAAATTGCCGCCCGCGTGGCGCTGATCCCCACGGAGCTGAACCAGATCAACAAGCGCAGCGTGCACCGGGCGATGGAGGCGATGGGGCTGCGGGCGGCGATCCGAGCGGGGACGGAGCTGCAGGCGCTGGCGTTCACCACCAAGGCGAGCCTGGATTACCGCGCGAACTTCAAGCGCGACGGGACGTCTGTGCGCGAGACGCTGAGCCTGCGGGACAAGGCGTTCGGGGATTATCGGGAGAAGAAGGAATAGGGCCGGGAATAAGGAAGAGTCACCACGGAGGCGCGGAGGGCGCGGAGAAGGCACGGAGGTGAAGCTTCGGCTCCGTGCCTTTCTCCGTGTTCTCCGTGCCTCCGTGGTAAATCTTGCTATCGCTTGATCACCAACCCCTGCCCCGTCGGCAACGGGATCACCCGGTACTTCCGGGCTTCGAACCACGGGTCTTCGGCGAGTTTCTGGCCGCGATAGGCCATCGCCCATTCGTAGTCGTCCAGGATCAGCATCCCGCCCGGCACGATGCGGTCGAACAGCGCGTCCAGCGCGGCGAGTTCGGCGGCGGGTTGGTTCAGGTCCAGGTGCAGCCAGGCGATGCGCTCCGGCATGCCCTGGGCGAAGCTGTCGGGGATTTCGCCCTGCACGATGCGGACCGTGTTGTAGCCCGCGAACTTGGCGCGGACCGTTTCCACAAGATCGGGCCCGTGCGCGGGCATGGCGTGGTGGGCCATGCCTTTCTCGTGTTCGAACAGGTCGTAGCCCCAGGCGCCGCGCGGGAAGGCCGGGCCGCCGAGGTAGTCCAGCACGGTTTTCAGGCCCACGGCGCGGTAGCAGCCGCATTCCACGAAATCGCCATCGAGCTGCACCGCGTGGTAGCCGGTGGTGGCCAGGATGTAGCGGCGCCAGATGGCCGTGCGGTCGGAATCGGTTTCATTGTTGCCGGCCCAGGCCTGCAGGAAGGCGGTGTCTTCCAGCATGGAGTTGTTGCGGCCCCAGGCCAGGAAGCTGTCCGCCAGGTGAACGCCGCCGGGCACGCGGGCGATGATCTCCTGCGCCAGGCGCACCACCTCTGGCAGGTCCTTCGCCACCCACAGGGCCGGGTAGATGTAGTTGATCACCTGGCCGGGAACGGCAGGCGAAAGCGGCGGAAGGGTCATGGCGTCTCGCTGTTTTGGCGATGAAGCCTGCATTCCATCCGTGGAAGGTTAACATCCTGTTGCGTTCGCCCCCACGGCCGGGGCTACGCTGCATGTCCGGCAAGGGAGCCTCGCATGGCCCGCATCATTCCAGACCGCATGGCGGCCGAGATCGAGGGCGATTTCGTCGTTTTCCTCATTGGCATGCGGATCAACAAGCCGTGGAAGATCCATCGCTGGTGGCCGGTGTTCACCGCCATGCCGCGGATGATCCGGGAGTTGGAGCAGGCGGGGCCGGAGACGGGGTTTTTCGGCCATAACGGCCTGGGGCTGGGCGGCATCGTGCAATACTGGCGCAGCTTCGACCAGCTGGAGGCCTATGCCCGCGACCCCGCGCGGCGGCATGCCCCGGCCTGGGCTGCGTTCAACAAGGCCATGCGCGGCAGCCGCGAGGATGTCGGCATCTGGCACGAGACCTATCTGGTGAAGGCCGGCCAGTATGAGGCGGTGTATTCCGGCATGCCGCCGCACGGGCTCGGCCGCGTCAGCCGACTGGTGCCGGCCACCGGCAACCGGGAGGCGGCGCGGCAGCGGCTTTCGGGCTGAGCGCCTAGCCGGCGGCCTTCGCCCGTTCGATCGCCGCGGTGATCATCGCGCGTGCCTCGGCCGCGTCGCCCCAGCCGATCACCTTCACCCACTTGCCGGGCTCCAGATCCTTGTAATGCTCGAAGAAGTGCTGGATCTGTTCCAGCGTGATCGCCGGCAGGTGTTCGTAGCTGGTGACGTTCAGGTAGCGCTTGGTGAGCTTGGGCGAGGGAACGGCGATGATCTTCTCGTCCCCGCCCGCCTCGTCATCCATCTTCAGCACGCCGACGGGGCGCACGTTGAGCACCGCGCCGGGCACGATCGGGCGGGTATTGGCCACCAGCACGTCGATCGGGTCGCCATCTTCGGAGAGGGTGTGCGGCACGAAGCCGTAATTGCCGGGGTAGCGCATGGGCGTGTGCAGGAAGCGATCGACGAACAGCGTGCCGCTGGCCTTGTCCATCTCGTACTTGATCGGCTCGCCGCCGATCGGCACCTCCACGATCACGTTCACGTCCTCGGGCGGGTTGATGCCGATGGCGATGGCGTCGATGCGCATGGGGGTTCTCCGGTTCGCGGGCGCACCTAGCAGTTTATGCTGCACCGCAGCAAGAGCCCCGCATGGCGCCGGCGCGCAAGGCTGGCTAGTGTGCGGCCCCGAACGGAGTCGGGATATGCCGCGTTGATCACCGCGCCACGCCACCTGCTGCAGATCGAAGGCATGCACCCGCCGCAGATCGAGACGATGCTCGACCTGGCGGAGAGCTACGTTCTGCTCAACCGCTCCGGCAAGACGCAGCGCGACCTGCTGCGCGGCCGGACCCTGATCAATTTGTTCTTCGAGGACAGCACCCGCACGCGCACCAGCTTCGAGCTGGCCGGCAAGCGGCTGGGGGCGGATGTGATCAACATGTCCGTTGCCTCCTCCAGCGTGAACAAGGGCGAGACGCTGCTGGATACCGCGGCCACGCTGAACGCGATGAATTGCGACCTGCTGGTGGTGCGCCACGGCCAGTCCGGCGCGCCGAACCTGCTGGCGCAGAAGGTGGATGCCGCGGTGATCAATGCCGGCGACGGCACGCATGAGCACCCCACCCAGGCGCTGCTCGATGCGCTCACCATCCGCCGCCACAAAGGCCGGCTGGAGGGGCTGACGGTGGCGATCTGCGGCGACGTGCAGCACAGCCGCGTGGCGCGCAGCAACATCCATCTGCTGACGGCCATGGGCAGCCGCGTGCGCGTGGTCGGGCCGCCCACCTTGATCCCCAACCAGGCCCATCGCCTTGGCGTGGAGGTGTTCCACGACATGAAGACCGGCCTGCAAGGCGCTGACGTGGTGATGATGCTGCGCCTGCAGCGTGAGCGCATGTCGGGTGCGGCCAGCCTTGTGCCCAGCCCGCGCGAGTATTTCCGCTTCTGGGGGCTGGATGCGGAAAAGCTCGCCTGGGCGAAGGACGATGCCATCGTGATGCACCCGGGCCCGATGAACCGCGGCGTGGAGATCGACAGCGCGATTGCCGACGACCCGGTGCGCAGCGTGATCAAGG
>CANHKG010000298.1 GCA_947460455.1 Rhodospirillales bacterium
ACGCCCGAAAACCACCCCCCGCCCCACGCCGCCCCAGATCCCCGAACTCCCCGCCCCCGGCATGCCCCTCGTCGCAGCCCCCGCCCGCCTCCCCCAAGGCCGAGGCTGGATCACCCGCCGCATCCCGGAATCCGGCCCCAGCGCCGGCGCCCTCCACGACCTCCTGCAAACCACCAACATCCAGGATTTCGTCCAGGCCGCCCCCCAGGCCGCCCGCCTCCTGCGTCCCCTCTGCCACGCCCTCGGCGTCGACCAGCCCGCCTGGCTCAAACTCCCCCCACGCCCAAGAACCGCCCGCAAGCCGCGCGCCCCCCGCCCGCGCCGCCCGTCCCTCAACGACCCCGATCTGCGCTTCCGCCCCTGGGAGCGCCCCGCCATCCGCGCCTTCCACAAAAAATTCGGCCGCGACTGACCCGGCAGACGCACGCCCTTATTGTTCCGTAATCATAATAAATACCGACCTTGCCGCCGCCCGGTGCTTCCAGTATCAAGGCAAGCACGTTCTTTTTTGAAAAAAAGAACCAAAAAACTTTCAGAACTTTGGCCCCGATGGTCCCCACCGCTGCGAACCAAATGTATGAAGTCTTTTTGCTTCTTTTTCTTCAGAAAAAGAAGACCTTCCTTTGATCCCCGTCCTCCTGGGCGCCCTGTTCCTCGCCTGGCCCGCCCTGCTGAACCACTATCCGCTGGTCTTCAGCGACACCCACGCCTTTCTCGTCCAGGGCGGCGAGCCGCAGATGGTCTGGGACAAGCCCTTCATCTACGGCCCCCTGCTCACCCTCTTCCATCTCCGCCTCACCCTCTGGCTCCCCATGGCCGCGCAATGCCTGCTGGTCTCCCACCTGCTCTGGCTCACCCGCGCCACGGTCGCCCCGCCCACCGCCCGCTTCCACCTCGCCCTCTGCGCCGCCCTGGCGATCTTCTCCGCCGCCCCCTGGTTCACCAGCATGCTGATGCCGGACATCCTCGCCCCGACCGTCGTCCTGTCCCTCACCCTCCTCGCCTTCGCCAAACTCTCCACCCCCCTCCGCCTCTGGCTCCTCCTGCTGGCCACGATCGCCATCGCCAGCCACCTCTCCTACCTCCCCCTCGCTTTGGCGCTCACCCTCCTCGCCCTCCTCCTGCGCGCCCATCGCAGCATCCTCATCCCGCTCCCCGCCGCCCTCGCCCTGCTGCTCGCCACCAACGTCATCGGCCACGGCAAATGGGCGATCTCCCCCTACGGCGCCGTCTTCGCCCTCGCCCGCCTCACCACCGACGGCCCCGCCCAGGCGGTCCTCGCCCGCGAATGCCCGCGTCCCGACTGGAAACTCTGCGCCTGGCAAGGCCGCTTCCCCACCGACAGCGATGATTTCCTCTGGAAGGAATGGGCCCCCGTCTGGTCCAACGGCGGCCCCATCGCCCTGGCCCCGGAGGCCAGCGCCATCGTCCGCGCCACCCTCCTCCAGGAACCCATCGCAGTCCTGAAAACGGCCATCGCCAACACCACCCACCAGCTCACCCGCGTCGCCCTGGGCGACACGTTGGGCAACGATTGGCTGGAATCCTCCATCACCGGCAGCCTGCGCGCCTATTTCCCCGCAGCCGAGATGGCCCGCTTCCGCGCCGGCCTGCAGATGAACGAACGCCTTCGCCCCTGGGCCGAACCGCTCAACCCGCTCCACCTCGCCGCCCTGCTCGCCGGAACCACCGCCACCGCCTGGCTCGCCTGGCGCCGCAACCGCCTCGCCGCGATGGTCCTGCTGGCCCTGCTCGCCAACGCCGCCGCCACGGGCGCCCTCTCCAGCCCGCACGACCGCTACCAGGCCCGCATCGCCTGGCTCGTCCTCGTACCCGCCCTGCTTACAATTGGATCTCGCGCCGCCGCAGATACCGCAACGCCACCGCGCAGGTCGTCGCAATGAACAGGAACATCAGCACCGCCAGCGCGCTGCCCCGCCCGAAATCCTGCAGCCCCGACGTCGTGTTGCCGAACGCCGTCCGGTAGAAATACAGCCCGAGCACATCCGTCGCCCCACCCGGCGAGCCATTCAGCCCCGTCATCACATAGGGCAGCTCGAACCAGTTGAAGCTGCCGATGAAGGTCAGCGTGAAGATGATCGTCGTCGCCGGCGCCACCAGCGGCCAGATGATCCTGGTCAGCAGCACCCGGTCATTCGCCCCATCGATCCGCGCCGCCTCCAGCGTCTCCTTCTGGATCCGCTGCATCCCCGCCAGGAAGATCAGCGCCGGAAACCCCACCCAGTGCCACGCATTGGTGAAGATCAAAGAGCCCAACGCCGTCGCCTCATCCCCCAGCCACGGCCGCCCCGGCAGCCCCACCAGCGCCAGCGCCGCATTCACCATGCCGAACATCGGATGCAGGAACAGCTTCCACAGGAAGCCCACGATCACCGCCGAAAGCACCACCGGCAGGAACACGATCACCTGGTGCACCCGATGCCCCGGCAACCCCTTCAGCAGCGCGAACGCAATCAGGTAGGCCAGCCCGTTCTGCACCACCATCAAGGAGGTGAACACGATCACGTTGTGCCACAGCGCCCGCCACGTCCAACTCGCATAGGGCTCGCTGGTCAGCACATCCCGGAAATTGGCCAGCCCCACGAACGCATCGGGGGCCACGCCCTTGAAGCTGAAGAACGCATAGCGCAACGCCGACAAAAGCGGCCATGCCACGAACAGCGACATGATCGCCAATGCCGGCGCCAGCAAAAGCAGGATCCAAAGACCAAGCCGCGCCCGAGACCGGGCACGGCCTGCAACGGCGATCACTTCTGGAACGGCTTGAAGTAGCGGGCGATACCCTGCGTCATGGAGGCACCCACCTCGGCCGGCGTCATGCTGCCGGCCATCATCTTCTGGATGCCAGACTGCAGCAGCTCGGAGCCCGTCGGGCTGTCATAGCGGAAATACACCGCCGTGATGTACGGCGCCGAAGTCTCGTTCAGCTTCGCCACCTCGGCCAGCATCGGGTCCGCGATGGTCACGCCCTTGATGGGGGAGATGTTGCCCAGCAGCGCCGAGAACTTGTCGCCGAACTGCTTCGTGCCCATCCAGCGCACCAGCTTGAGCGCATCCGCCTGGTTGGTGCTCTTGGCATTCACCGCATAGCCGCCGTCGAAGAACTTGGAGACCAGCCGCGGCGCGCCAGCGGCAGGGGCGGGCGGGGCGATGAAGGTCATGTCCAGCTTGGGGTTCTGCTTGCGGAAATTGGCGATCTCGAAGCTGCCACCCGCGAACATCGCCGCCCGGCCCGAAAGGAACAGCTGCTGCGCCGTCGGGTAGTCGATGCCGGTGAAGCCCGGCGGCATGTAGTCACGCAGCTCCAGCAGCTTGCCCAGCGCACCCACGTAGCGCGCATCGGAGAAAGTCGCCTTGCCCGAGAGCAGGTCCGCCGAGAACTCCGGCCCCACCAGCGGGTTGGTGAAGACGGATGTGAACACCTCCGCCATCCACGCGGTCGCCATGCCGTTGGCCAGCGGCACCACGCCCTTGTCCTTCAGCGTCTTGGAAACCGCGATCAGCTCGGCCCAGGTGGTCGGCGGGGTGACGCCTGCGCGCTTGAACACCTCGTTGTTCACATACAGCCCCAGCGTCTGGCTGGCGAAGGCATAGGAATACACCTTGCCATCGGCCCGCAGCGTCAGGCTCGCGCGGGCGTCATCGCCCAGATTGGCCAGCTCCGGCACGTTGGCATTGTCCAGCGCCAGCAGGTAGCCAGCCTTGGCGAACTGCTCCAGCCCGCCATAGGCACGGGTATGGATCACGTCCCCGCCCTTGCCGGCGGCCAGCGCGGTGGAGAGTACGGTGGCGTACTGCTCCACGGCGAAGGACTCGAACTTCACCGTGATGCCGGGATTGGCCTTCATGAATTCGGCGAACAGCTCGGCATAGGCGGCGCGGTCTTCCTGGCGCCACGTCCAGAACGTGACCTCGCCGGCCTGCGCCAGGGCCGGGGCGAACAGGGCGCCCGCCGCGATGGTGGCCGCCAGCATACGCCGGCCGATGCGCTTCAACATGGTCCCGTCTCCCGGTTCGTTGGTGGCTCGAAGCTATGAACCGCGCGATTTCGAAGTCAAGCGCGCCAGCGCCGCCCGCGCCTCCGAGGCATGGCCCGAGAGCGCGATCAGCGCCGGTATCTGCCCGGGCCGGCGCAGCACGGAGCGCAGCACGCGCCAGGCGCCGATCCGCCCGCCGGAATCCAGCGCCTCCAGCGCCAGCGGCGGCAGCGCGAACCCGGCGGGATCGCACACCGCCCGCACCGCGGCAAAGGGCAGCCCATGCCGCGCCGCCACCCGCGCGACGGCCCCGGATTCCATGTCCACGATCACCGAATAGGTGTCGTAATGCGCCTGCACCTTCGAGTCCGGCGTGGCCAGGATGTGGTCGGTGGCCAATGCCCGCACCGGCATCTGGCCGCCGAACCGGGCGCACAGGGCATAGGTGGTGCGGTAGCGCTGGCCATGCTCCATCACCTCCGCCGGGATCACGATGGCCCCCGCGATCAACCCGGGATCAAGCCCGCCGGCCAGGCCGAAGCTGACCAGCGCGGTGGCACCTTGGGCCACCAGCCGCTCGGCCGCCGCCTCCGCCCCCGCCGGCGTGCCGCCACCGGCCTCCGCCGTGCCGAGGCGGCGGGCCAGCTTGGCTTCCGCGGTGAGGCCTGTGACGAAGCCGAGAATCAGAACCCCCAGGCAACGCGCCGGTCGTTGCTGCGCTGGAGGTTGCGGTAGCGCGCCATGGCGAGCAGCGGGAAGAACAGCTTGTAGCCGTGGTAGCGCAGGTAGAACACGCGCGGGAAACCAACGGCGGTATAGGGCGTCTCCTCCCACCCGCCATCCCCGGCCTGGGTGGCGGCGAGATAGGCGATGCCACGCGCCACCGCCGGATGCTCCGCTTCCCC
>CANHKG010000299.1 GCA_947460455.1 Rhodospirillales bacterium
GGTGCCCTTGGTGGCGGTGCCGGAGGCGGTGGTGAGCACCACATTGGAGTTGATGGTGCCGGTGACCGTGACCATGAAGACGGCGTAGGGCGAGGCTTCGCTGACCGTGACGTTGTTGACGTTGATGCTGCGGTCGTCATCCGCCGTGCCGGCGGTGGGGGTGGCGGTGGTATTGCCGGAGAGGAAGACGTTGGTGGAACTGGCATCATCGGTGATGGTGCCGGTGCCCGTGCCGGCCGTGCCGGTGGCGGGCGTGGCGGTGAGGGTGAAGGTCTCGGGGCCTTCGTAGCCGGCATCATTGGTGATGGCGCTGCGCACCAGCAGCGAGCCACCAGCGCCGAGCGAGACGTTGCTGCCCGCCGTGTAGCTGACCCATGCGCTGCCGTTGTAATATTCCAGCCCGCTGCCGAAGTCTGTCCCCTGGGTGGCGGTGCCGGAAGCGGTGGTGAGCACCACGTTGGCGTTGATGGTGCCGGTGACCGTGAAGACGGCGTAGGGCGATGCCTCGCTGATCGTGACATCGGTGACCGCCACCGGAGCCACGCTGTCGCCCAAGGTGAGCCCGTAGGCAGAATTGCTCAAGACGTTCGCGCTGAGATCCTTGAAGCTAGAATTGTCCACGCCCTTGATGAAGTAGGCTTGGCTCTGGACATCCGGCGCAGACGATTCGATGCCGATATAGTAGGTTGTGTTGGCCTGCAGCGCGAGGTCCTGTGCGAAGTTGAAGGCGGTCTCAGTGAACGATTGTGTGAAGCTGCCTACGGGGAGTGTTACGCGCGCCACCTCGCTGCCGGTCGCGGAGCCGGTGCGCACGACCAGCGAGATATCTCCGGTGGTGGCGCTGCCGCACTTCATCACGAAGCGCCCGCCACCGAGCGTCCAGGCCGAATTGGCGGTGAGGAGCCATGAGGTTGTGTGGTCCGTGTCGATCTGCGTTTGGGCGCCGGTTTGGCCCGTATAGAGGTAGTAAGCGCTCATGGATTCAGGTCCTAGGTGGCTGGGGCCGCGTGGTGGGCCTGAGTCAGCGCGCGCTGACGGTATTCGCGCTGTTCTGCGCAGTCTGCGAGCCGGTGGTGGTGGCGCGACCACGATTGGCCTGCACCAGGCTCTGGTTGCCGGTGGTCTGCAACGCCCCGCCGGCCTGCAACTGGTTCACGATGCCGTTCAATGCGCCGGCAACGGCCAGCGTATTGAAGCCCTGCTGGGCCGCTTGTGTTGTGGCGAGCAGCGTGGCGCTTCCGCTCATCACGCCGTACACTTCCAGACCAGTGGTGCCGACCGCGGGCCCCATCATCGCCGGCGTGCCGGCCGGGCTGCCGGCGGCATAGGCCATGGCATTGTTGGTCACCACCGCGGCCTGCCTGTTCGCAACCTGTGTGCTGTTCCCCGAAAGTTCGGCCCCGGCGATCTCATTCACGCGCATGCCGGCGGATTGGACCACGCCTGTCATCCCGGCGCTGCCGCCGGCGCCGCTTGTCGCCGCCGCCGACACGTTGTTCCAGGGCAGGGCGAACACCATGGCCGGTGTGTTGGCCGCCGCCGCATCCTTGCTGCCGATCGCCGCGCCTGTCCCGCCCGTGCTCTGGCTGAAGGCTGCGGGCGAGGCGCCGGAACCAAGCGTGCCCTCGGAGGAGATGCTGTTGATCCTCACCGTGTTGGCCTGCCCTATGGCAGCCAGGTTCGCGCTGCCCTGGCCCAGGGAGGACACCGCGATCGCGTTTGCCGGGTTGAACGCGGCGTTCGTGGTTCCGCTCATCGTCCCCGCCATCGCAGACTGCGCGACGGAGCCAGACACGCCTGTTGCGCCCCGGACCATGTTGCCTGCCACCGACTGACTCTGTGCCAGCGCAGTGGCGTTGGCATTGCCGGCGCTCAACGTTGTGACCGAGATCTGCTGCGGCATGGGTGCGTCGGAACCGGAGGTGCAGGCGCAACTCAGCGCCAGCACGTCGAGTTGCTGCGCCACGGTGCCAGCCGCGCCGCTGTCCACTCTGCCGCCGGCACTGAAGGTGTTCATCGCGCCTGAGGCGTTTTGCGCCACGCCGCTGGCAGCCGCCTGGCCGTAGCTGGTCACCGCCGAAGCGGTGTTCCAGGCCGGAGTGCCCAGGATGGGGCTGCCCGCGGCGGTGAGCGCTGCGTTGGGATGCACAGCGTAAGGCCCTGCATTGGCATTCGCCGGTATTCCCTCGGCGATCCCGCTGCCGGCATTCGGTGTGGCCGTGGGGAGGCCCAGCTGCCCGGCATGGTCGGGCGCTGCCAGCAGCGCGCCGGCATAGTTCACGCCCGCGGAGTTCTGGCTCAGCGTGCCGGTGGTGTCGCCGCTGGTGGCCAAGGTGTTGAAGCTGGTGCCGAACCCCTGCCCAACGGCCACAAGTGAGGCCCGGCCCACGTTCGTATCGGCCCTCACGTTGTTCACGCCGCCAGTCCCCGCCGGATCGATGGGCGTGGCAAGCGCCACCATCCCGGTGACCTGGCCGAAACCGGCTGGCCCGAAGGCGAGCGAGCCGCCGGTGGCAGAAACCGTGTTCATGCTGGTGGTCTGCGTCTGCGTTACCGCAGCAACGCCCACATCGCCCGCGCCCCGTTGCGCCGTGCCGCCTGCCTGGTTCAGAAGCGCAACGGTCGTGAAGCTGCCGGGCGATGGCATGCCTGCCGCGACGGTGCCGGCAAAGCCGGTCCAGGCCGCACCCGATGCATCCGGCATGAAGCCGCCCGCCCCGATGGTTGAGGCAGCGACCTGGTTCGTGACCACGGGCGAAGGCGTGCCGCCGCTTCCGGCGATGCTCTGCGCGCCAGACAATGTGGTGCTGCCTGTGCCCGAAACGGCCAGCGTGTTCAGGCCCACGGTGGCCACCTGGCCCAGGTCGCGCACGGTGGGGTCCACGTTTGCCGCGTTGTTGTTGGCGGAAAACGCCAGCGCGCGATTGACGGATTGGAGGCTGGTTTCCGTCGGGTTCAGGCCATCAGCCAATTGCTGGGCTGCGACCGACAGCCCATTGCCGACGAGGGTCGCGCTGTTGAACCCCTGTGCCGCAATCTGTCCCTGCCCATTGCTGCCGCCAGCCACTGTCGCGGTGCCTGCCGTGGTGTAGGCAAGCGCCGTGTTCACGGTGGAAAGGTTCAGCGCGCCGCCTTGCGCGATCGCAGGTGCCGCACTGCCTGGCGCGCCGGGCAACTGGCTGAGTGCCACTGCCGATCCATCCGCCATCCGCGCGGCCACCGCGTTCAGCACGTTGATGCCGGTTTGGGCGCCGCTGGCCAGCACACTCCCCCCCGCCGCACCGTAGCCGCCGGTCCAGGGCTGGTTGAGCGAACCGCCGGCACCGATGATGGGGTTCACCGCGCCCGAAACGGCGGCATTGAGGTTGCCGATCGTCGCCGAGGTTGCACCATCCACGCCGCCGCCCCGATAGGCGGAGGTGATCGTGTTGATCTCCACCGCCGGCGCGGTGCCCGTGGGCGCGCCTTGGGTGCCGAACGTCACCGCAGCGATCGCGCCATCGGCGCCAACCCCGAGCGTGTTCAGGCGATTCACCGCCGATTGCTGAAGCGCAGTGACGGCTCCGGGAAACAACCCTCCCGTGCTGAGTGCGGTGGCGGAGTTCAGCAGGTCCAGGTTCGTCGCGCTGCCGGACGAGGCAAGCCCGCTGGGCGCAAGGGTGCTGAGGTTGACGATCGTCTGGGCCGAGGCGGCCGGCGCCGTCAACGCCATCGCGATCCAGAGTACTGGCAGTGCCGATTGCTTCACGAAGATCCCTTTGTCGAACGCTCTCGCATGCACCAAGCTTCCGCACACCAGCCAAAGGGTAGCGGCCAACGGCCTGGCGAAGGGTCCATAGCGGTCGCGAGACATCGCAGAAGATCGCAGGCCAATGGGGCCGCGCAGGCGGGCGGGCCGCATCGCGTGGCCTGCGGTGTCCGAAACGTCCCAGTTCCTATGCCGCAGGATGCGCGAAAACCCGCCATGCGTTGCGTTCGGCGCGGCCAGGGCGGGCGGGGAGAAAAACCGAAAAAAGGAGAGGTAAAGCCACAATCAGAAGCGCATCGCCCTGGCATCCTTGCAGATGCGCACGGGCCTTGGGTTCGGGCGGCAATTCGTCAACACGAGGCCGGTGCACACCTGATGCTGACACTTGAAGATGCAACCGTAAGCCAGGCCGAGCTCGTGCATTCCATGCACGACAGCCCGGTCTCTGTTGCGCTGCCAGAGATCGAGGCCGCAGGTGCGGCGCGCGACCGGCGGGCCTTGCGGCGGGAATTCACGAAGGCGATGGCCGGGGACGATTTCTCCCTGCGCTTCCTGCCCCGATGCCTCCTCACCACGCCGCGGTTCACCGCGGCCGAGGTTGTGATCCGTTGGAAGCACCGTCGCCGCGGTGTCATTCCCGAACATATGCTGATGGGATTGGCCGAGAAGGCCGGCATCGCGGAAGAGCTTTCCCATTGGGCGTTCGTGGAGAGCGCGCGCGTGCTGGCGGGGCTGAAGCGGAAGATCTGTTTTGCCCATACGCTGACCGCATCCCAACTGCGCGGCCCGGGGCTGTTCGACAGCATTCACATGGCGATGGAGGAATGCGCCATTCCGCCATCGCAGCTGGAGCTTTCGATCAGCGAAACCACGCTCGCCGCGCTCGACGATTGCGCGCTGATGGTTCTGGGCAGCCTGTTCGACGAAGGCGTGGCCATTGCGCTGAGCCAGTTCGGGGCCAGCCTGGGCAGCCTCAATCTGCTGTCGCGTATTCCGCTGGACTACGTGAAGATCGATCCCAGCCTCGTGCGCGGCTTGTCTGATGATCCCAGCAATGTCGCCATGATCCGTGCCGTGAC
>CANHKG010000300.1 GCA_947460455.1 Rhodospirillales bacterium
CCCTCTACCTTTTACGGATGGGTCGTGGGCGGCCGGTATGAGTCTTTGCTTTGCGCGCCGCCGCCAGCCAGCCCAGCGCGCGATACCAACCGCCCGAAATACCGGAAGAGTCGGCATTTCGGGCGGTTGGTATCAGCGCAGATAGCTGCCGTATTTGCGGTGGACATAGGCGTGGCTGCCCTCGGAGGCGGCAAGCGCGCGCAGATTGGCCTGCGT
This sequence comes from Rhodospirillales bacterium, assembly GCA_947460455.1. Classification (GTDB taxonomy): domain Bacteria; phylum Pseudomonadota; class Alphaproteobacteria; order Acetobacterales; family Acetobacteraceae; genus CAMDGX01. The sequence continues at coordinate 217 of CANHKG010000300.1, forward strand.
CACCACCACCCCGGCCACCTTGGCGCCATAGACGCGCAGTTGCTTCAGCGCCTGCAGCACCAGCATGCGCGGCGTGCGGCGCCAGCGCACCACCATCACCACGGAATCGGCCATCAGCGACAGTACCCGGCTGTCCACCACCGCCAGCACCGGCGGGGAATCGATCACGATGATGTCGTAATGCGCGCGCGCCTCGTTCACCAAGGCGCGCAGCGCGTCGGAGGAAACGATGGTCTGCACGTTCTCACGCGCGCCGGCCGCCGTGATCACATCCAGCTGGGTGCTTTCGTCGCGCTGCACCAGTTCCGCCACGCCCTGGCCGGGCACCAACGCCGCCACGCCCTGCTGCGGCACCATGCCGAGCGTGGTGGCAACGCCAGGGCGGCGCAGATCGCAATCCACCAGCAGGCTGCGCCCGCCGGCCCGCGCCACGCTGCGCGCCAGGGCGACGGAAAAGAAGGTCTTGCCCTCATCCGGCAGCGCGGAGGTGACCAGCACCACCTTCGGCCGCCCGGCCACATCGGCCATCTGCAGCGCGCCGCGCACGGTGTTCACCGCCTCCGCGAAGGGCATGTCGCGGTCATCCAGCATCAGCGCCGTCGCGCGGTCCTTGGCGCGCGGGATGAAGCCCAGGGCGGAAAGCCCGGTCTCCTCCTCCACCTGCTCGGCGGTGCGGAAGCCGGTTTCCAGCCGGTCGCGCACCAGGGCGGCGATCACGGCGATCAGGCAGGAGGCGAAGAAGGACAGCACCAGCAGCTGCCGCTTGGTGGGGGGGGCCGCCGCCAGCGGCACCGTGGCCGGGGAAATCATGGAGGCATCGGGCTGCTGCCCGTCGCGCTGGTTGGAGTTCTGCTCCGCGCGGTTCAGTGTTTCGGTATAGACCAGCCGCGCCGCGGTCGCCTCGCTCTCCAGCTCACGCAGGCGGATCTCGGCCTTGCTCTGGTCGGCCACCTGGATCTGCAGCTCGGCCAGGGTCTGGCGCAGCGCTTCCTCCCGCGCCTTCGCCGCCGCCACCTCGCTGGTGATCGCGCCGACGGTCTTGGCCACCTCGTCGTCGATCCGCGCCCGCACCTCGCGCTCCTCCGCGCGCAGGCCGATCAGCGCCGGGCTTCCGTCCATCCGGCTCTGCGCCAGGCTCGCCAGCCTTGTGCTGATCTCCGATTGCTGGGCGCGCAGGCGCTGGATCAGCGGGGAGGCCACCACTTCCGGGATCGCATAGAGGCTGCCACGGCCGCGCTGCGCCTCACGGATCTGCTCCAGGCTCACCTCGCGCTGCAGCCGCGCCGCCGTGGCCTGCACCATCTGGGCGTTGAGCTGGGCGAATTGCTGGCCCAGCACCGTCACCCGCCGCTCGCCGCCGCCGGAGTTGCTGCGATCCTCGATCAGGCCATTCTGCTCGCGATAGTTGGCCACCTCGCGCTCGGCCTCGCGCAGCTTGTCCTTCAGCGGCGCCAGGCGCTGGTCCAGGAAGTGGTTGGCGCGCAGGACGGCGCTGTCCTTCAGCTGCTTGTTGAAGGCGAGGTACACCTCCGCATAGGTATTGGCGATGCGCGCGGCCAGCTCCGGGTCCTCGGTGCGCGCCTGCACCGCGATCACATAGGAACGGGCGTCGTTCACCACTGTCAGCTTGTCGTTGGCCAGCACGGCGGCGGCGGCGCGCAGCTTCTCCTCGTCGGTCAGCACCGGGGCCGGCGGCGGCGCCTGCCCGGCCAGCGCCAGCAGTGGCGCGAACTGCGCGGCCAGCCCGCCAGGCCGGCGGAAGATCGCGGCGGCGAATTCCGGCTCCCGCATCAGGTCCAGCCGGCGCGCCACGTCGATCGCCAGCGCCTGGGAGCGGATGATGTCCACCTGGGTCTGCACCTGCAGCAGGTCCGACTGGCTGCCGGAGACGATCGCCTGCAGGTCCGACATAGCGTTGCGCCGCGTATCGATCAGCACCAGGGCGCGGGCATCGTACAGCGGGATCAGGCTGGCGATCTGCACCGCGGCGCCGGCCATCAGCACGATCACCACGCTGAAGATCAGCAGCTTGCGCCGCCACAGCACATCGATGATGCGGAAGGGCGACACCGTTTCCGATGCGCGCGCCTCGTTCAGGATATCCACCTGAAGGCCGTCGGAAGGGCGGGTCAGCGACATGGCGCACCCCGCACGGGCCTGCTCCCACCCACGCACGCCTGCGCCCCAGGCTGCGGCAGGCGCAGCACGGCGGGGGCGACCGGTCGCGGGGCGACAGCCTCAGGCATCAGCCGTGATGTTCCCGTGGCGCTGGAAGGACGATTGCCAAGCCTCAAGGATACTGCCAATTCATCCACAGGTCCAATATCCGCACAGACCACAACGCCAGCGTGGCGCAAATCGGGGGTGCGGCGGTTAAAATGCGATGTCTGCAACCAAGGCGAGAGGCGAAAATCAAGACCTTGCCTCGTCGCGTGAGAATAGGCACGGCCCATGGCGGTGGCAACCCTGCCCCGCACCGATAGCCCGGCGCGGCGGGGCACCCTCGCGGCCCGCGCGGCCCGGCTTGCGCTGGGCTTCGCCGCGGCCCTGCCGCTCGCCCCCCCTGCCCGCGCGCAGCTGATCGACCGCTACTTCCCCGCCGGCCTGCCCGGCTACGGCGCCGCGCCGGGCGTAACCGTGCAATCCCGCGCCCGCGAGGCCTACGACCCCGCCGGGGTGCGGCTGGGTGGCGTGGTGGTTCGGCCCACCCTCTCCACCGCCCTCGGCACCACCAGCAACGCCACCGGCCAGCCCGGCGGGCGCGGCAGCGCCGTGGCGCAAACCTCCGGCAGCCTGCTCGCCGGCACGGATTGGGGGCGCCACGCCATCGGCGGCTATCTCAGCTTCGACGACCAGCGCGTGCTCTCCGCCACCGCCCAATCCGCCACCGCCTGGACCGCCGCCCTGGGCGGCACCGTGGAAATCGGCCGCGACCAGCTCGTGCTCGGCGCCGCCCATCTCGACCTGTTCCAGACCGCGCGCGCCCTCAACGGCCTCGCCATCGACCGGCCCGGCCGCTTCCGCGTGAACAACGCCCGCGCCAGCTACACTTGGCGCAGCGGCCGGCTCTCCGTGGCCCCCGGCCTCTCGCTGAGCGACACCACCTACGACGACGTCTTCGTCGGCGGCCGCCGCGTGGTGCAGCGCTACCGCGACCGCCTCGCCACCGAAGGCAACGTCACCACCCGCTGGCAGCTGGCCCCGCTGCGCGACCTGGTGCTCGACCTCCGCGCCGTCAGCTTCAGCCACGCGCGGCGCGAGCCCGGCCAGCCGAGCCGGGACGCCACCGCCATCGCCGTGCTGGGCGGCATCGACTACGCCACCGACGCGGTCTGGCGCGTGCGCGCCCTGGCTGGCGTGCAGCACCGCATCTTCGCCGACCCCACGCTGCGCCCCGTCACCGGCCCGATGGCCGAGGCCTCCGCGATCTGGAGCCCCTCCGGCCTCACCACCGTCACCGCAACGCTGTCACGCCGCACCGAAGATGCCGCCGAGCTCTCCGCCGTTACCTACGCCTTCACCGGCGGGCGCCTGGCGGTGGACCACGAGCTGCAGCGCAACGTGCTGCTCTCCGCCTCCGCGGACCTGCAGCGCGCCGACACCCAGCAGCGCCGCGGGCACGAAACGCTGCTCGGCCTCGGCCTCGGCGCCACCTGGCTGATGAACCGCCAGCTGCGCACCGCCGCCACCTGGGACTGGACGACGCGCCGCCGCAGCGACGGCGCCACGGTGCAGGAAGGCATCGCCCTGCTGCGCCTGCGCGTTGCGATGTAGGATAAAAGAAGGAATGGCCGGAATGGGCAGGGCAGGCATGGCACGAAACGCGCGGAAACTCGGATGGTGCCTCGCCGTGCTGCTGGCGCTCGCCGGCTGCAGCCGGGTGAAGAACCTGCCGCCGCTGCCGGAGCCCGCCGACGCCGCCTATCGCCTGGGCGTCAGCGACCAGGTGCGGCTGCTGACCTACGGCGAGGAATCGCTGTCAGAGATCTTCCGCGTCAACGATGCCGGCAACATCGCCCTGCCCCTGCTGGGCCCGGTGCGCGCCCAGGGCCTCACCACCGACGAACTCGCCGGCGCCATCGTGGCCGAGCTCGGCCGCCGCAGCCTGATCCGCGACGCCAGCGTTTCGGTGGAAGTGGTGGAATACCGCCCGGTCTTCGTGCTGGGCGAAGTGAACCGGCCGGGCCAATACCCCTACCAACCCGGCATGACCGTGCTGAGCGTGGCCGCGGTGGCCGGCGGCTTCACCTACCGCGCCGTGCAGGACCAGGCGGCCGTGGTACGGCTGGTGAACGGCAAGCCAGTGGAAGGCCGCGCTGATCCACTGACCGTGCTGAGGCCTGGGGATGTGGTGACGATCTACGAAAGACTCTTTTAGGAAAGATTCTTCTTTTTCTGAAGAAAAAGAAGCAAAAAGACGGCGGTTTCCAACTCCGGGTGCAACGCCTTTGATGTTTGCGTTTGCTCGGAGGATGGGATGGCTGGCTATCACGAGTTGAACCTTGCCGAGC
>CANHKG010000301.1 GCA_947460455.1 Rhodospirillales bacterium
AAGCGACCTCTCGTCCTTCGCCAACGTCCGGCCCGCCGGCGAATGAGGACCGAAACGATGCCGCCACGCCGCCAGGCCCCGGCGCCCGAACCCATGGCCACGCCCAACCGCCCGCTGATCCTGGTGGTGGAAGACGAAGCCGCCCTGCTGACCATGCTGCGCTACAACCTCGAAAAGCACGGCTACCGCGTGGAGGAAGCCAGCAACGGCGAGGAAGCCCTCGCCCGCGTTGCGGAGGAACGCCCGGATCTCATCCTGCTGGATTGGATGCTGCCTCTCCTCTCCGGCATCGAGGTCTGCCGCCAGATCCGCCGCCACCCGGAAACCCGCGACCTCCCCGTCATCATGCTCACCGCCCGCACCGAGGACCAGGACGCGGTGCGCGCGCTGAACACGGGGGCGGACGACTACATCACCAAGCCGTTCGGGATCGAGGCGCTGATGGCCCGCATCCGCGCCCTGCTGCGCCGCGCGGTTGCCATGCCCACCAAGGGCCGCCTGGAATACGCCGACATCTCGCTCGACCTTGCCGCCCACCGCGTCCAGCGCAATGGCCGCGCCGTGCATCTCGGCCCCACCGAATACCGCCTGCTCGAATTCTTCCTCCAGCACCCCACCCGCGTCTTCACCCGCGAGGAACTGCTGAACTCCGTCTGGGGCCCCGACATCCACGTCGAGCCCCGTACGGTGGATGTCCACATCCGCCGCCTGCGCAAGGCAATCAACGCCGAAGGCGAAGCGGACATCATCCGCACCGTCCGTGCCGCCGGCTACGCGCTGGACACCGAACCCGCCTGATCCCACCCGGCCACTCCAATTCGGCTGGCTTTGTCGTTCGGACTACAAGCGGAATATCCGATCTGGCGCCCCCGCCAGGTCGGAGATTTGCGTTCCCGATCAGGTGGCTAGCGCCGCAGCCGACCATCCGTCAGCTCGCCCGTCGCACCACCAAACCGCCGCCAAATCGTCATCGCTCTGTCATCCATCGTTCAAGATAGTGTCGCGGACCGCCTGCCATAACCGCCCCGCACATAACGGGGATTCGCGATGCTGGTTCTGGAAGGCCTGACGAAACGCTTCGGCTCCGTCACCGCCGTGGATTCCGCCTCGCTGTCCATCCCGCGCGGCCAGTTCGTCGGCATCATCGGCCGCTCCGGCGCCGGCAAGTCCACCCTGCTGCGCAGCATCAACCGCCTGTCCGAACCCAGCGCCGGAACCATCGCCTGGAACGGCGCCGAAATCACCACGCTCAAGGGCGCCGCCCTGCGAGACTGGCGCCGCCGCTGCGCCATGATCTTCCAGCAGTTCAACCTGGTCGGCCGGCTGGATGTGCTGAACAACGTCCTGCTCGGCCGCCTCGCCCACACCCCGGGCTGGCGCGCCATGTCCCGCCTCTGGCCCCATCAGGACCGCCTGCTCGCCATGTCCGCGCTGGAACAGATGGACATCGCCGGCCTCGCCGCCCAGCGCGCGGATACCCTCTCCGGCGGCCAGCAGCAGCGCGTCGCCATCTGCCGCGCCCTGCTGCAGGAGCCGGAGATCATCCTGGCCGACGAGCCCGTGGCCTCGCTCGATCCGCGCAACGCCAAGATCGTGATGGACGCGCTGCAGCGCATCAACCGCCACCACGGCCTCACCGTGCTGGTCAACCTGCACTCGCTCGATCTCGCCCGCACCTACTGCGACCGCCTGGTCGGCATGGCCGCCGGCCGCATCGTGTTCGACGACGTGCCCGCCGCCCTCACCGAAGGCGTCTCCCGCACGCTCTACGGCATGGAAGCCGCCGACGTGATCGATCACGCGGCCGCCCCAGGCCTCGAAGCCGGCCTCGCCGCGCAGGCCGCCTGATCCCCCCTCCCCCTGAAAAGGACCACCCCATGCTGAACCGCCGCACCGTCCTGGTGGCCCTCGGCGCCTCCACGGGCCTCGCCACCGCCGCCCGCGCCCAGGCCTGGAAGGCCCGTTACCCCGAGATCGTCCTCGCCGTCGTCCCGGCCGAGAACGCCTCCGGCATCACCGACCGCTACGGCCCCTTCATCGCCTATCTCTCGCGCGAACTCGGCACCAAGGTCACCCTGCGCATCGCCAACGACTACGCCGCGGTGATCGAGGGCCAGCGCGCCGGCAACATCCATATCGGCGTCTACGGCCCCGCCTCCTTCGCCCGCGCCCGCCTCACCGGCGTCAAGACCGACGCCTTCATCATCGACGTGAACGGCGACGGTTCCAAGGGCTACTACTCCGTCTTCTATTCGCTCGCGAAGTCGCCGTACCAGAAGATCGAAGACCTGCGCGGCAAGAACGCCGGCATGGTCGATCCCAACTCCACCTCCGGCTACTCCATGCCGATGTTCGCCCTGAACCAGATCGGCATCCCCGATGCCGCCCGCTTCTTCGGCCGCATCCAGAACACCGGCAGCCACGAGAACGCCATCATCGCCCTCGCCCAGGGAACGGTGGACGTCGCCACCAACTGGTGGAACGCCGATGACGACAGCAACCTCACGCGCATGCTGAACAAAGGCATGCTCAAGCACGCCGACGGCAAGCCGATGACCTACCAGGATTTCCGCATCGTCCTGAAGTCGCCGCTGATCATCAACTCGCCCACCGCCATGCTGTCGGACCTGCCGGCCGAGCTGAAATCCGCCATCAGCACCGCCTACCTGCAGGCCCACACCAAGGACGAGGCCGCCTTCAAGCGCCTCACCGACGGCAAGGCCCGCCCCTGGGAAGCCGTGGACAACGCCGCCTACGACGACACGATCAAGCTGATCCAGTTCGTGGACCAGCTGCGCCGCCGCTCGTCCTGATCGGTTCCCCCGGCGGCGCCCCCTTGTGCCGCCGGCCCTCTCCCTGCATGCCGGAACCGCAATGACCGCCACCACCACGGCGAACCGCACCGTCACCGTGCTGCCCGATCCGCAGCTCGCCCCGCTGATGCGCGCCTATGCCGAGGCCATGGCCGCCAAGCGCCGCCAGCTCATCCTCGGCGCCGTGCTGTTCGCCTTCGCCCTCGCCCTGGCCCTCCTGGGCGCGGAGGTCGAGCTCGGCACGCTCTGGGCCAAGATCGGCAACTTCACCAGCTACTTCACCCGCCTCGCCCATCTCGACAACGGCGCCTCTGTGCTGTCAGACCCCGCCGAGTGGTTCTGGGGCCTGCGCAAATGGTCGCTGCTGCTCGGTGAAACCCTGCTCATCGCCTATGTCGGCACCCTCACCGGCGCGGTCTTCGCCTTCTGCCTCTGCTTCCTCTGCACGCCCGGCCTCATGCCCTTCCCCTGGGTGCGCGCCGCCACCCGCCGCGTGCTGGAATTCGCCCGCACCGTGCCGGAAATCGTCTTCGCGCTGATCTTCGTCGTCGCCTTCGGCCTCGGCCCCGTCCCCGGCGTGCTGGCCGTTGCCATCCACACCACCGGCGCGCTCGGCAAGCTCTTCGCCGAAGTGGTGGACAATATCGACGCAAACCCCGTCGAAGGCGTGCGCAGCAGCGGCGGCACCTGGTTCGCCCAGGTGCGCTTCGGCGCCGTGCCCCAGGTGCTCTCCAACTTCGTCAGCTACACGCTGCTGCGTTTCGAGATCAACGTGCGCGGCGCCGCCGTCATGGGCTTCGTTGGCGCCGGCGGCATCGGCGAGGAGCTCATCACCGCCATCCGCAAATTCTTCTACGCCGATGTCAGCGCCATCCTGCTGCTCATCATGGTCTGCGTGGTGGTGATCGACCTCGTCTCCGAACGCGTCCGCCACCGCCTGCTGGCCCTGGAATCCCGCTGATGCGTGACATTTTCCTCGCCGACCAGGCCGGCATCGCCGCGCGCCACGCCGCCGTGCTGCGCCCGAACATCACCACCCGCCTCATGGTCACCGGCGGCATCGCCGCCGCCATCGCGCTCTATTTCGCCGGCCTCGTCCTGCTCGGCTTCTCCCCCGCGCGCATCCTCGCCGGCCTGAACCGCCTGGGCGACATCATCCCGCTCATGCTGCCGCCCATCCCCGCCAGCTGGGCCCGCACCGAGATCTACCTGCACGCCCTCGGCCAAACCTTGGCCATCGCCTTCCTCGGCACCATGGCCGCCGCCATCCTCGCCGTCCCGCTCGGCTTCCTCGCCGCGCGCAATATCGTCGCCAACCGGCTGGTCCACTTCCTCACCCGCCGCTCGCTCGATGCCGGGCGCAGCATCGATACGCTGATCTGGGCGCTCATCTGGATCAACGTCGTCGGCCTCGGCCCCTTCGCCGGCGCGCTCGCCATCATGTCGTCAGACCTGTTCAGCTACGCCAAGCTCATGAGCGAGGCGATCGAAACCGCCGATCGCCGCCCGGTCGAAGGCGTGCTGGCCTCCGGCGGCTCCCGCCTCCAATCCATCCGCTTCGGCATCGTGCCCCAGGTACTGCCGGTGCTCGCCAGCCAGGTGCTCTACTACTTCGAAAGCAACACCCGCTCCGCCACCATCATCGGCATCGTCGGCGCCGGCGGCATCGGCCTGGTGCTCTCCGAACAGATCCGCGTGCTGGAATGGAACGAGGCCGCCGCCATCATCCTCATGGTGCTCGTCACCGTGGCGATCATCGACGCGATCTCTGAGCGGCTCCGCTCCCTCATCATCGGGCGGCAGAGGTAACCCCAACCCACCCCGTCATTGCGAGCGAAGCGAAGCAATCCAGACGCTTCCTGCCGTAGCCACACCGTTCGTCGGCTGCACCAAGCGACGCAA
>CANHKG010000302.1 GCA_947460455.1 Rhodospirillales bacterium
CCACCCCGGCCATGGGCATCACGCTGGCGATCCATCTCGGCTTCGTGCTCGCCCTGTTCGTGGCGCTGCCCTATAGCCGCATGGTGCACGGCGCCTACCGCTTCGCCGCCCTCGTGCGCGCCGCGCGGGAGCGCCACTGACGCCGCCTTGCGATGGTGTATGGTGCGGCTGCGAGAGCCCGTTTGAGAACTCGCTCTGGTGCGCCAGCGGGGGCCGCCAGAGTAGAGTTATCGAGCGGGCTCGGAGGGAGAAAACCATGAAGCAGCCGGACTTCGAAGCCATCATCATCGGCGCCGGGATGTCTGGGTTGTACCAGCTCCACCGCCTGCGCCAGCTCGGCATGAAGGTGCTGGTGCTGGAGGCCGGCACCGGCGTGGGCGGCACCTGGTACTGGAACCGCTACCCCGGCGCGCGCTTCGATTCCGAGAGCTACTCCTATGGCTATTCCTGGTCGAAAGAGCTGCTGCAGGACTGGGACTGGTCCGAGCACTTCGCTCCCCAGCCGGAAACCGAGCGCTACCTGAACCACGTGGCGGACCGCTTCGACCTGCGCCGCGACATCCGCTTCGAAAGCCGCGTGGCCAGTGCCCATTGGAACGAGCAGGACCGGGTCTGGGTGCTGACGCTGACCGATGGCACTGAATTCTCCTGCCGCTTCCTGGTCACCGCCATCGGCCCGCTTTCCGCCCCCGTGGTGCCGAAGATCGAGGGGATCCCCAGCTTCAAGGGCGAGGCCTACTACACCGCGCTGTGGCCCAAGCATCCCGTGAGCTTCGCCGGCAAGCGCGTGGCCGTGATCGGCACCGGGGCGACCGGCGTGCAGACCATCCAGGAAGTGGCCAAGACCGCCAGCAGCCTCACCGTGTTCCAGCGCACGCCCAACTGGTGCGCCCCGCTGCTCAACCGGCCCATCCCCAAGGAGGAGATGGCGCAGATCCGCGCCGGCTACCCCGCGCTGTTCGACCGCTGCCAGCAGACCTTCGCCGGCTTCCTGCACACCGCCGATTCCCGCCACACCTTCGAGGTGAGCCAGGAGGAGCGCGAGGCGTTCTGGGAGAAGCTCTACAACGAGCCCGGCTTCGGCATCTGGGTCGGCAATTTCATGGACGTGCTGACCGACCGCGCGGCCAATGCGGAGCTGTCTGCCTTCGTCGCCCGCAAGATCCGCGAGCGCGTGAAGGATCCGGCGGTGGCGGAGAAGCTGATCCCCACCAACCACGGCTTCGGCACCCGCCGCGTGCCGCTGGAGACGCGGTACTACGAGGTCTACAACCAGCCCAACGTGCGCCTGGTGGACATCAAGGAAACCCCGATCGAGCGCATCACGGAAACCGGGATCGAGACCGCCGGCGAGACGTTCGAATTCGACATGATCGTGTTCGCCACCGGCTTCGATGCGCTGACCGGCGCCTTCGACCGGATCAATTTCCGCGGCGTGGACGGGGTTCGCCTGCGCGAGCTCTGGACCGGCGGGCCCAAGACCTTCCTGGGCGTGCAGGTGCAGGGCTTCCCCAACATGATGATGCTGATGGGGCCGCACACGGCGCTGGGCAACCTGCCGCGCAGCATTGAATACAATGTCGATTGGGTCTCGCGCCTGATCGCCTTCCTGCGGGAGGGTGGGATTTCGCGCGCGGAAGCCACGGCGGAAGGCGTGCAGGCCTGGACCGAGCATGTGCAGAAGATGGGCGAGGGGCTGCTGGCCAACGAGGTGGATAGCTGGTTCACCGGCATCAACCGCAACATCGAGGGCAAGACCACCCGCATCATCGCCCGCTACAGCGGCAGCGCGCCGGATTACCGCAAGCGGTGCGAGGAGGTCGTGGCCGCCGGCTATGCCGAATTGGCGCTCGGCTAGGCCCAGCCAACGACACTCCGGCCTTCGCGTATGATCCTCCGCCGTGCCGTTCTGGGGGGCGGCCTGCTGCTGCCATTCCTGGGGCGGGTGGCGCGCGGCCTGGGCACGCCGCTGGTGTTCCTCGGCGACCGGGCGCTGCCGCCCTATGAGTTCCTTGAAGGCGGTGTGGCGCGCGGCGCGAATGTGGACCTGGCCCACGCGATCGGCCGCCTGCTGGGCCGCCCCGTGGAGGTGCGGCTGCTGGATTGGGACGAGGCGCAGCGCCGGTTGCTGGGCGGCGAGGGCGATGCGCTGACCATGCTGGGCCGCAGCACGCAGCGTGATCGGCGCTACGATTTCTCCCAGCCGACGATGCCGTCGCTGTTCGGCTTCTTCGTGCGCGCCGACCAGGAACGCCAGTTCGTGGCGCGCAACCGCTTCGCCGGCGTGCGCATCGCCCTCCCGCGTGGCGGCCTGGCCGCGGAGCTGCTGGCCGCCAGCCATCCCGATGCGGAGCTGGTGGAGGCGGCGAACCTGACAGAAGGGATCGACCTGCTGCGGACCGGTGCCGTGGATGCGCTGGCGGGAAATGCCTGGGCGATCCGGTACCTGCTGGTGCAGCGCCGCATCACGGGCGTGAACGAGCTGCCGCCCTTTGCGCGGCGTTCCGGCAACATCGCGGTGCGCGAAGGCGAAACGGCGCTGCTGGCCGAGATCGACCGAGCCTTGTCCCTGCTGAAGGCGAGCGGCGAGTTTGATGCCATCCTGGACCGCTGGTCCGGCAACGGGGCCTATCTGGTGCCGGATTGGGTGGTGCACGCGGCGATTGCCGGGGGAACGACGGCGGCCTTGGCGCTGGCGGGGGTGGGCTGGCAGGCGATGCGGCTGCTGCGGGAGGTGCAGGAGCGGGAGCGCGCCGAGGCGGCGCTGGCCGCCAGCCAGGAACGCCTGGCGCTGGCCTCTGCCGCCGCGCGGCTGGGGGTGTTCGACGTGGACACGCGCAGCCGGACCGGGATCGTCAACCCCGAGTTCCGCGCGCTGTACGGCCTGCCGCCGGGCGATGGGGCGTTGCCGCAGGCGGAGTGGCTGGCCTGTATCCATCCGGAGGACCGGACGCGGCTGGCGGCGATCGCGGAGAAGGAGTTCCGCACCGGCGATGACTACAGCGCGGAGTACCGCATCGTGCGGCCCGACAGTGGCGCGGTGCGCTGGATCGTGGCGCGTGGTTCCGTGGTGGCGGCGCGCGATGGGGCGGCGGCGCGGATCGTGGGGATCAGCCAGGACATCACCGAGCGGCGGCAGGAGGAGGAGCGGCAGATGCTGCTGGCGCGCGAGGTGGATCACCGGGCGCGCAACGTGCTGGCGGTGGTGCAGAGCGTGGTGCGGCTGACGCGCAGCGAGAACCCGAAGGATTTCGCCGCCGCGGTGGAAGGGCGGGTGGCGGCACTCGCCCGGGCGCATTCGCTGCTGTCGCGCGATCGCTGGACCGGGGCGGAGCTGGAGGAGGTGGTGCGCGAGGAGTTTGCGGCCTATCGCGATGCGGCGTCGCCGGAGCTGTCCGGGCCGGCGCTGCGGCTGGATGCCGCCGCGGTGCAGCCGCTTTCGATGCTGGTGCACGAGCTGGTGACCAACGCCGCCAAGTATGGCGCGCTCTCCTTGCCCGGCGGGCGGGTGCGGATGGCGTGGCGGCTGGTGGCGGGGGAGGATGGCGAGCGGCTGCTGATCGAGTGGGAGGAGCGGGGTGGGCCGCAGATTGCCGGGGAGCCGGCGCGGCGCGGTTTCGGCAGCGCGCTGGTGGGTGCCACGGTGCGCGGGCAGCTCGGTGGACGGTACGAGACGCACTGGGCGCCTGGGGGCCTGCGCTGCAAGATCGACCTGCCGGTGCAGGGGACGCTGGCGGCGCAGCCGGGCGGGCTGCAGGAGGCGGCGTTGTATGGGCGGCGGGTGCTGCTGGTGGAGGATGAGCCGCTGGTGGCGCTTCTGCTGCAGCAGGTGCTGCAGGATGCCGGCTGCACCGTGCGGGGGCCTGCTTCCACCTTGGCGGACGCGGAGCGCATGGCCGGGGAGGAGGGGCTGGATGCGGCGGTGCTGGATGTGAACCTGCCAGGCGGGCCAACGCTGCCGCTGGGGGCGTGGCTGGCGGCGCGGGGGGTGCCTGTGGTGTACGTGACCGGGCTGGAACGGGTGCCCGGCCGGGAGGGCGCGGTGGTGCTGCGCAAGCCGGTGCGGCCAGAGGCGCTGCTGGCGGCGCTGGGGCGGGCCATGCGGCCGGCGGGCTGACGGTTCAGCCGCGGGCGCGCATCTCCTCGCTGGGCTTGCTGTCCTGGGCGCGGGAATAGATGGCGGCAGCAACCACCAGGACCACGGCCATGAAGGCGAACAGGAAGCGGTAGGCGCCCTCCGTTCGGGTGCCGTCGGCGAGCGGTTCGAAACTGCCGAGGATGACGCCGGAGAGGGTTTGCATGCAGGCGACGCCGAGCATGACGGAGGTGTTCATCGTGGCCATGCCGCGGCCGATCAGGCGGTCGGGGAAGATGCCGCGGCCATGGGCCATGATGACGGTGCTGCAGGCGCTGAGGCTGCCGATGGCGATGATGGCTGCCACGGCGAGCCAGGCGGGCGGGTGGGAGAGGGCGGCGAGCAGGGCGAGGATGCACGCGACCGCGAGCGTTCCGGCGATGGCGATCCATTTGCGGGTATCGAGGATGCGGTCGAGCGGGCCGAAGACCAGCATGCCGATCTGATAGGCGATGACGGCGGCCAGCAGGACGTGGCCGGCCTGGACCGCGGTGAAGCCGTGCACCTCCCGCAGGAAGGGGCCGCCCCAGAGGCCCTGGATGGTGAAGGTGCAGGCGTAGTTGCAGAA
>CANHKG010000303.1 GCA_947460455.1 Rhodospirillales bacterium
CCTCCTTCACCACCTGGATCAGCATGATCTGGCGGCGGCGGATCACTTCCTGGATGCGGTAGTTGCGCAGGAAGCGGGCCATGCGGCGTTCGGCGGCCTCGTCGGCGCCGTTGCCTTCGAACACGTCATCGCTGCCGCCGAGGGCCTCGGGCGGGGCTTCGTCGGACTCGACCTCGTCGAGATCGGAGTCGCCTCCGGTGTCGGACTGGCTTTCGGCGGCGTCGTAGGACTCGGTCTCGGCGTAGGCGGGGGCTTCCAGGGCCTGGGGCTCGGCCTCCGGCTCGGCCACGCCTTCGATCTCCGGCGCGTCCTGGCCGACGATGAAGGCGCCATGGGTGAGTTCGCCGAAGTCGATCTCGCCATAGGCGGTGGCGGCGGCCGGGGCCTCCAGCGTGGCCTCGCGCGGGCCGCCACGGCGGCGGCGGCGGCCACGGCCCTGGTCGCGCGCACCGTCTCGGCCACCGTCGCGCCCGCCATCCCGGCCGGACGGCGCCTGGGGCTGCGGGGCGGCTTCGGCCGGGGCGGCGCGGCTGGCGCGGGCTTCGTCCTCGGCGTCTTCCTCGGCCTCGGCGGCGCGGGCGTCTTCCTCCTGCAGCTTCAGCAGGCGCTGCCGGTCGGCGATGGGGATCTGGTAGTAATCGGGATGGATCTCACCGAAGGCAAGGAAGCCGTGGCGGCCGCCGCCATATTCGACGAAGGCGGCCTGGAGGGACGGCTCCACCCGGACCACCTTGGCCAGGTAGATGTTGCCCTTGAGCTGCTTCTTGGTGGAGGCCTCGACGTCGAAGTCTTCGAGGCGGTTACCGTCCAGCACCACCACGCGGGTTTCTTCCGCGTGGGTGGCATCGATCAGCATACGCTTGGTCATGGGGTCGCGAACTCCGCAGCGCCACCGGCCCGCGCGCCAATGCGCGGCGGGGGTGGCTCGATAGGCTTGCAGGGAGAGGCGGCAGACCTGACCGCAGGAGACCCAGGGGAGCGAGCATGGCAAGCGACCGTCGCGGCCGCGCCCCACCCCGCGCAAACGCCGGCGAAGCCGCGGAAGCGGCTTGTTCGGTCTGCGGGGGGAGCGTCATCGCGTCGGCCATTGGACCCTGAAACTGCGGGCTGGAGCCTCTAAGGGAGGCGCCGCCCCGGTGGATATCGGTGCTGATGGCCCATCTGCCGCGCCAGGCCCCGAAAGGCGGCGCACGGATGGTCCATCTCCGTGCCGGTGCGGCCACCCTGTGCTGCGACGATGTCGCGGCTGGAACTGGGAGCGCGGCGCGGCCCGGTGGTGCGAGGCCCGGCGGGCGTCCTCCCGGTGCGGGCGGCTGGGGCCACCCTCGGCGCCGGCAACCCGGGCCGGTTGCGGCGGGGGCTGGTGCGGCGCGTGCTCGGGACTTCGTCTTGTCCGCCGGTTCGGCGCGGAACCGGCACATGCCGGCCCCGGCGCGCCACCGAAGCCTGGGGAACATGGAGCAAAGCCAGTGCCACTGCAAGCAGCCGCGGCGCGGGCGGTTACAGGGCAGCCTACCGGCGCGACGGGAAGTAGCCGATATCAATTATTAAGATGACTTTCCAAAGGTGCTGTGCGAGGAATGGGCACCCTAGCCGGCAGCCATGCCGGCGGATACCGCCTCCGGCCTTTTCCAGGGTACGCCCGTGATCTCTCGCCGCCTCCTCTTTCCCGGCCTGTCGCTCAGCTTCCTGCTGCCGTCGGCCCCCTCTTCCGCGGCGGCGGAGCGCACGCCCGCCCCGCGGCCGGGAAATGCCGCGCCGGCGAGCCGGCTGCCGCTGGTGATGCTGGATCCCGGCCATGGCGGCAAGGATCCCGGGGCGATCGGCCTTTCCGGCACCTATGAAAAGCACGTCGCCCTGGCCTCGGCGCAGGAGCTGCGGCGCCTGCTGCTGGCCACCAAGCGCTACCGGGTGGAAATGACGCGCGGGCGCGACACGTTCGTGGCGCTGGAGGAGCGCGTGGCGATGGCGCGGCGGCGGCAGGCGGCGCTGTTCGTCTCCCTGCATGCCGATGCGCTGAACGACAGCTCCGTGCGCGGCGCCAGCGTGTACACGTTGAACGAAACGGCCTCGGACCGGCAGACGGCCGCGCTGGCGCAGCGCGAGAACGCCGCCGACCGCTTCGGCACGCCGAATTTCCAGGGCACCCCGCCGGAGGTGGCGCGCATCCTGGTCAGCCTGGTGCGGCAGGAAACGCGGGTGGGCTCCACCCGCATGGCGCGCTCCGTGGTGCATGCGCTGGGGCGGGAGGTGCCGCTGCTGCCCAACCCGTCGCGCCATGCCAGCTTCATGGTGCTGAAGGCGGCGGATATCCCCAGCGTGCTGGTGGAGATGGGCTTCATGTCCAACCGCACGGACGAGGCGGCACTGCGCCGGCCGGGGCACCGGGCCCAGCTGGCCAGCGCGATGCTGCGCGCGATCGACGGCTATTTCGCCGCCGGGGGCGAGCGCTACGCCGGCTGATCGGCCCACGGGCCTGCCCGCCTGGCGCGCAACCTGTCGCGCCACCCCGGTTTCGGGCTAGAACGCGCCCATGAGCGACCCCGTGACACCCCCGACCGAGCCGGCCGCACCACGGCTGACTGCTGGCGAGCGGCTGGCCCCGCGTGGCCGTACCGCAGCCCCGGCCCCCACGCCAGCTCCACCGGCCGATCCACTGCCGACCGAAGCCGCCCCCGAGGCGGCACCGGGCGAGGGCGGCCGCGCCCCGCCGCCGCGCCAGAAGCGGGCGCCGCGGCCGAAGCGCCGGCGCAGCCTGCTGGGCCGGTTGTTCGCCTGGTTGTTCTCCCTGGCCGTGGTGGGCGGCGTGGCGGCGGCGGCCGGGCTGGTGCTGGTGGTGCAGCATTTCGGCGCCGACCTGCCGGACCACGAGACCCTCACGCACTACCAGCCACCGGTGATGAGCCGCGTCTATGCCGCGGATTCCCGGCTGCTGTCGGAGCTGGCCACCGAGCGGCGCATCTTCGTGCCCTATGCCGCGGTGCCGGAGCTGGTGAAGCGCGCCTTCATCTCTGCCGAGGACCAGAATTTCTACGACCACAAGGGCGTGGACCCGATCGCCATCGCCCGCGCGGCGCTGTTCGACGTGATGCAGTACGGCTCCGGCCGGCGGCCGATCGGCGCTTCGACCATCACGCAGCAGGTCGCCAAGAACATGCTGCTGAGCAACGAGGTCTCGATCCGGCGCAAGGTGCGCGAGGCGATCCTGGCCTTCCGCATCGAGCAGTCGCTCTCCAAGGAACGCATCCTGGAGCTGTATCTGAACGAGATCTACCTGGGCCTGCAGGCCTATGGCGTGGCCTCTGCGGCGCAGACCTATTTCAACAAGTCGCTGGATGAACTCACCCTGCCGGAAGCCGCCTTCCTGGCCGCACTGCCGAAGGCGCCGAACAACTACAACCCGTTCCGCTTCCCCGAAGCCGGCCGCGCGCGGCGCGATTGGGTGATCGGGCGCATGGAGGAGGACCGCGTCGTCACGGCCCAGCAGGCGACGGAGGCCCGGGCGCAGGCGATCATCGTCTCCCCGTTCCGCCGGCCGGAATCCGTCACCGGGGCGGAGTATTTCGCCGAGGAGGTGCGCCGCCAGCTGATCGACCGCTTCGGCGCGGAGGAAGTGACCAAGGCCGGCTATACGGTGCGCACCAGCGTCGACCCCACGCTGCAGCTGGCCGCCGACCGGGCACTGCGCGAAGGGCTGATGCGCTACGACCAGCGCAAGGGCACCTGGCGCGGGCCGGTGGCGAAGCTGGAACTGCCGGCCCGCCCGGCCAACGCCCCTGCCCCGCCCGCCAATGCGCCGCCCTCCCATGTGCCGCCCCCCTGGGCCGGTTTGCTCGGTGGCGTGGCCCGCCCGCCCGGGATGCTGCCCGAATGGCGCCTGGCGGTGGTGCTGGAAGTGACGGACGCGGAGGCGAAGCTCGGCTTCCTTGACCGTGCCCCAGGCACGCCGCCCAACGTGCCGGCCACGCCGCGGCTGCTGGCGATACCGATGGCCGAGACCACCTGGGCACGCGCCCTGGTGAACGACAAGCCAGGCCCCGCCCCGCGCCGCATGAGCGACGTGGTGAAGCCCGGCGACGTGGTGATGGCCGAGCCCATGCCCGCCACCGCCGCCCAGGGCCGCAACCCCGCCCGCCCGGAACGCCTCGCACTGCGCCAGATCCCGCAGGTGCAGGGCGCGCTGGTGGCGCTGGATCCCGCCACCGGGCGGGTGCTGGCGATGTCCGGCGGCTGGAGCTTCGAGACCAGCCAGTTCAACCGGGCCACCCAGGCGCTGCGCCAGCCCGGCTCCAGCTTCAAGCCATACGTATATCTCGCGGCACTGCAGTCCGGCATCTCGCCCTCCCAGCGCTTCCTGGATGCGCCCTTCGTGGTGGACCAGGGGGCGGCGGGGAAATGGCGGCCGAGCAATTTCGAGCAGAGCTTCTCCGGCCCCGTCTCGCTGCGCGTGGCGCTGGAGAAGTCGCTCAACCTCGTGACCGTCCGCGTGGCGGACAAGATCGGCATGGAGCGCGTGGCGCAGCTGGCGATCGGCCTGGGCGTGGTGGACGACATGCCGCGCGTGCTGCCCGCCGCCCTGGGCGCGGTGGAAACCACGGTGCTGCGCCAGGCCGGCGCCTATGCCAGCTTCGTGGCCGGCGGCAAGCGCGTGGTGCCGACGCTGATCGACAGCGTGCAGGACCGCGAGGGCA
>CANHKG010000304.1 GCA_947460455.1 Rhodospirillales bacterium
ACGGCGCAGGGCGCGCGGATGGAGTACGGGTGCCAGGTCGTCGATGGTTTCGCCGGTGGGGGAGAAGTGCCAATCCCGTAGGGGGGTGCGCCAGGTGCGGGCGGAGGCGGTGGCCAGGGTGAGTTGGGCCATGACCGCCTTGTTCCCCGTGAGGAACGCCAGCAGGGCGAGGAGCAGGTGGAGGAGGGGCGCCGGAAAATGGACGCGAGTCATCGCCTCCGCCAAGCGGCGAAGGGCGTCGGCTTCGTTCGGAGCGGCGACGGGATGTGGCATCACCGGTGAGTTTGCCAAACGCAACACCGGTGGACAAGGTTTTTAATCCCGTACGTACTCGGGTTTTGAAAGTTTTTCTGACTTCAGGCCAAGGGGTCTGGGGCCTAAGGCCCCAGCGGGGTCCAGGGGCAGAGCCCCTGGCCTTTCTTAGTTGGCCATTGCCGGAGCGGGCGTTGCCACGGGCAACCCATTGGCATCGCGCAGGCGGGTGGCGGGGAAGACGAGGCGGACGCGGGTGCCGATTTGGGCGGCGGCTTCGACTTCCAGGCGGCCGCCATGGGAGAGCATGAGGGAGCGGGCGAGGGCGAGGCGCAGGCCGATGCCGCGGCTGTCGCGTTGGGTGCCGGCGGTGGGTTCCGGGCGGGCGAGGCCGGTGCCTTCGTCTTCCACTTGCAGGCAGAGGCCTTCGGCGTGGGGGAGCACGCGGAGTTCGATGACGTCATCCTGGCGGGTGTTGCGGGCGGCGTCGCCGAGGACGCGGCCGAGGATGTGGCGGACGGCGCGGCGGTCGCCCCAGAGGTAGTGGCCGTGGGTGGCGGAGACGCGCCAGTGGCGACGGCCGGGCTCCAGGGCGAGGGCGGCGGCTTCCACGGCGGCGTTCAGGGCCTCACCGGGGTCGATGAGTTCCTCGCGCAGGGATTGGGTGCCGATATCCGGCATGGTGTGGTCTTGCAGCTCATCCGCCAGGCCCAGCACCTGGGCGGAGGCGGCGGCGAGGCCCATGGCGTGGACGCCGATCTGGGCCTGGCCTTCCGGGGCTGCCAGACGGTCGGCGTGGCCGTGCAGGGTCATGCCGATGCCGCGCAGTTCATGGGCGGCGAGGCGGAGCAGCCGGGTGGCGGTTTGCTCGGAGCCCTGGGCGGTTTCGCGCATGGCGGTGGCGCGCGCCAAATCGTGACGCAGCCGCCCGATCCGGGCAGCCAGCGCCACGCAGGCGATCAGGGCAATCAGCAGGCCGGCATAGGGGGCGAGATCAAGGACCATGGCGCCGAGTATGGCGCAGCAGTCGCTTACCCCTGGTTAACAACGGGGCTGAAGCCCCGCGGTTTGCTCAGGCAGCGCCGGCCTTCTTCGCCGCGGCCTTCATGATCTGGCGCTTCACCACCAGCGCCGGTTCCGGCAGGCGGGAGTTCGGCGTGCTGAGCAGGAAGGCATCGATGCCGCCGTTCTTCTCCACGGTGCGGATGCCGCGGGTGGAGAGGCGCATCTTCACGTTGGAACCCAGCGTGTCGGACAGCATCGAGGTTTCCTGCAGGTTGGGCAGGAAGCGACGGCGCGTCTTGTTGTTGGCGTGGCTGACGTTGTTGCCAGAGAGCACGCCCTTGCCCGTGATTTCGCAGCGGCGGGACATCGTGAGATCCTCAAGGTGTAGGGCGCCGCCCGGCAAACGGGCAGCGAATGGAAGGCGGGCTTATGGCGAGGGGGCGGGGGTGAGTCAAGCAGCCGTGGCGCAACCCCGCCTCTTGGTGCCTATCCGCGGGCCCAAAGCTGGGCCACCAGCGTGCCGGCGCGAGCTTCGATGGCGGCGGCGGCATCGAGGCAGAGGTCCTCGCGGTAGCGGGAGGCAACCAGTTGTACCCCGGCCGGTGCGCCGCCGACCAGGCCGACCGGCACGGTGGCGGCCGGCAGGCCCAGCACGTTCATCGCGCCCATGAAGCGCAGATCGTGGTGGAAGAGCTGCTTCACCGCGGCGGCGCCGCCCAGATCGGCGTCCTTGCCGGGGACCGGGGCGATGCTGAGCGGGGTGAGCAGGACGGGGTAGGTTTCCAGGAAGGCGAGCCAGGTGCGGATCACGCGGGAGCGCTGGGCGATGCCCTTCATGTAGCCTTCCTGGTCCAGGATGGTGCCGAGGCCGATGAAGCCTTCCAGCGCCGCCTTGAAGCGGTCGCTGCCCACTTCCCACATCTGGGCCTTCTGCAGCACCGCCAGCTCGGTGAGGATCAGGTCGGCCCAGATCTTCCAGGTGCCGTCGAGGTCGGGCACCTCCACCTCCTCCACGGCGTAGCCGGCATCAGAGAGGTGGTCGGCGGCCTGGCGGAGGAGGGCCATCATGGCGGGATCGGGCCGCATGTCGGCGGGGAGCCTGGCCAGGGCCACGCGGATGGGGGTGGGGGGCCTGGGGCCTTCCAGGGGCGCGGGGACCCACCAGGGGTCGCGCATATCCGGCTGGCTCATCACCTCCAGGCCCAGGCGCACATCGGCCACGCTGCGGGCGAGCGGGCCCTGGGCGGACATGAACTGGGCCATCAGCGGGCGCTCGGCGGTGGCCGAGGGGTTGAAGGCGGGGATGCGGCCCTGGGTGGGCTTGATGGTGGCGACGCCGTTGCAGAAGGCGGGCCAGCGCAGGGAGCCGCCGATGTCGTTGCCATGGGCGATGGCGCCGATGCCGAGTGCCACCGAGGCGCCGGCGCCGCCGGAGGAGCCGCCGCAGGTGATGGCGGGGTTCCACGGGTTCAGGGTTTGGCCGTGCAGCGGGTTGTCGGTGAAGCCGCGCATGGAGAATTCGGGCGTGTTGGTGAGGCCGAGGATGATGGCGCCGGCTTTTTTCAGGTTGGCGGTGACGGGGGAGTCGCCGGGGGCGATGTTGTTCCTGAAGGCCGGGATGCCGTTGGAGTTGGCCTGGCCCTGCACATCGATGTTGATCTTGATGGTGACGGGGACGCCGTGGAGCGGGCCGAGGGGTTCGCCACGGGCGCGGGCGGCGTCGGCCTGTTCGGCCTGCTTCAGCGCGGCATCGGAGAGATCGACGACCATGGCGTTCACCGCCGGGTTGGCGGCGCGCAGGCGGGCCTGGTGGGCGGCCACGACCTCCATGGCGCTGATCTGACCGGTGCGGATTGCGTGCGCGGTTTCCACCGCGGACCATTGCCAGATGGGTGCCATTGTCGCCGCTCCTGTTCGGGAGCGGCGACGGTAGCAAAGCGGCGCGGCGTGTCGAGCCGCGTTCAGGCGGGTTATTGCTTCCCGATGTTCCAGTAGACCATCACGGCGGAGCTGAGCATGCCGTTGACGTTGGTGCGCATGGCCACGGGCTGGTCGTATTGGCCGAGCACGCGGTAGGGCTGCATTTCGGCCAAGCGGCGGTGCAGGCGTTCCAGCGCGGCGGGGCGTTCGGCGTCGGTTGAGTCCAGGAAGGCCTGGCGCAGCTTTTCCGCTTCCTCATCGCACGGCCAGCCGGCGAAGTTGCGGCCGTCGCAGGCCATGTTGGTGCCGATGTTGGTGAGCGGGTGGTGCATGGTGGGGCCGGAGGAGCCGGTGTTGAGCAAATGCCAGCCGCCCTGGGCCGGGGTGCCCTTGTTGGACTGGCGGCCGGCGGTGGTGCCCCAGTCCGCGATCACCAGATCGATGTTCATGCCGGCCTTGCGCATGGCATCGGCCATCACTTCGGCCTGGCGGCCGATCCAGGCGATTTCGGTGGTGGCGATGTAGGTGAGCTTCTCGCCGTTGTAGCCGGCTTCCTTGAGGAGCTGGCGGGCCTTCTCGAAGTTCTGGCCGAGGCCTTCGGCGCCGGCGGTGCTGCCGTAGGGGCCGCCGCAGACATAGAAGGAGTTGCAGGTCTTCCAGTATTTCTCGTCGCCGAAGCCGGCGGCCATCACGTCCCGCTGGTCGATGATGTAGGCCAGGGCCTGGCGGGCCTTGGGGTTGTTGAAGGGCGGGTGGAGCGAGTTCGGCCGCAGCAGCGCGACGTTGGACATCTCCGTGAGCTTCTGCAGCTTGATGTTGCGGTTACGCTCCAGCACCGGCAGCAGGTCGAGCGCCGGCTGTTCCCACATGTCCACCTCGCCGGCCTGCAGGGCGGCGGCGGCGGTGGAGGCATCGGGGATCACTTTCCACTCCACGCGGTCGACCTTGGCGAGGCGGGCGCCGGTGAGGCCATCGGGCGCTTCCTTGCGGGGCACGTAATCCGTGTTGCGGTCGAACACGGTGAGCGCGCCGGAGACGCGGGCGGCGTGGTTGAAGCGGAACGGGCCGCTGCCGATGGCGGTGATGACCGGCTTGGTGGGGTCGGCCTCGATATCCCTGGCGCGCATGATCACCGGGATCATGGCAACGCCGGAGCCGAGGGCGAACAGCATGCCGGGGAAGGGCTTGTTCAGGCGGATTTCGAAGGTTTTGCCGTCGATCGCTTCCACGCCCGAGGCGTAGGAGGCGAGCTTGGTGCCGACGAGGTCGCGGCCCATCCAGCGCTTGAGGGAGGCGACGGCGTCGGCGGAGGTGACAGGGGAGCCATCATGGAATTTCAGGCCGTCGCGCAGGACGAAGCGCCAGGCCAGGCCATCGGGCGTGGTGGTCCAGCTTTCGACCATCTGCGGCTTGGCTTCGAGCTTGGAATCCCAGGCGAAGAGCTGTTCGAAGACCATCAGCCCGTA
>CANHKG010000305.1 GCA_947460455.1 Rhodospirillales bacterium
CTCCGAACCCGGCTCCGGCTCCGACCTCGCCTCCCTGAAAACCTCCGCCGTCCTCGATGGCGACCACTACGTGGTCAACGGCCAGAAGATCTGGACCAGCACCGCCCACCACGCAGACTGGATCTTCGCCCTCGTCCGCACCAACCCCCAGGCGCGCAAGCCGCAGGAAGGCATCAGCTTCCTGCTGATCGACATGAAGACCCCCGGCATCACCGTCCGCCCCATCATCTCTATCGACGGCAGCCACCACTTCAACGAAGTCTTCTTCGACGACGTCCGCGTCCCCGTCACCCAGCGCGTCTATGAGGAAAACAAGGGCTGGGACGTGGCCAAGTTCCTCCTCGGCAACGAGCGCACCGGCATCGCCCGCCTCGGCAAGTCCATGGCCCGCCTGGAAGACATCCGCGAGCTCAGCCCCCACCTCCGCAACCACGGCGCCCCCCTGCTGGACGACAAGCTGCAACGCGAACGCGTCGCCTCCCTCGAAATCCGCGCCAAGGCACTCGAAATCACCCAGCTCCGCGTCGTCGCCAAGATGATGCAGAAGTCGGATGGCAAGCCCGACCCGTTCTCCTCCCTCCTCAAGATCAAGGGCGGCGAACTCGGCCAGGACACCTCCGAACTCATCATGGACGCCGTCGGCCCACTCGCCATGCCGCAATGGGCCAAGGAACTGGACCTGCTGAACCGCGAGTCCGGTGACAACGAACCCCCGATCGGCCCAGACTACGCCGGCTTCGCCGCCGGACCCTACCTCATGCACCGCGCCTCCAGCATCGCCGGCGGCACCACGGAGATTCAGAAGAACATCCTCAACAAAGCCGTGCTAAGGCTCTAAGCAAGAATCTTCTTTTTCTGAAGAAAAAGAAGCAAAAAGACTTTATTTGTTCGCGCTCCGGCCGCCCGTGCAGGCGGTCGATGCGCCCGCCGCAGGCAAACGAAAAAAAGTTTTTTGGTTCTTTTTTTCAAAAAAGAACGCACTTCCTCCCCACCCTTGCCCCCCGCCAAACCACCCCACATAATCCCCGGCAACAGCGTCACGGCGCGAGAGGAAACCCAATGGATCTTCGCTTCACCGAGGAAGAGGTCGCCTTCCGCAAGGAAGTCCGCGATTTCATTCGCCAGAACCTGCCGGCCCGCACCCGCGAGCGCCTGCGCCTGGGCTACTCGCCCACCAAGCAGGATATCGTGGATTGGCAGCGGATCCTGAACAAGAAGGGCTGGGCCACCTATAAGTGGCCGAAGGCATACGGCGGCACCGATTGGTCGCCCACCCAGCGCATGATTTTCCAGGAGGAAAATCAGATCAACCACGCGCCGGAGGTGAACGGCTTCAACATCACCATGATCGGCCCGGTCATCATCCAGTTCGGCACGCCGGAGCAGAAGGCCCACATCCTGCCCCGCGCCGCGAACCTCGAGGATTGGTGGTGCCAGGGCTTCTCCGAGCCCGGCTCCGGCTCCGACCTGGCCTCGCTGAAAACCGCCGCCAAGCGCGTGGGCGACGACTACATCGTCAACGGCCAGAAGATCTGGACCAGCACGGCCCACCATGCCGACTGGTGCTTCGCCCTGGTCCGCACCGATCCGAACGCCCGCAAGCCGCAGGAAGGCATCAGCTTCCTGCTGATCGACATGAAGACCCCGGGCATCACCGTCCGCCCCATCATCTCGATCGACAACAGCCACCACCTTAACGAAGTCTTCTTCGACGACGTGAAGGTGCCCGTCGCCAACCGCGTCTATGAGGAAAACAAGGGCTGGGACGTCGCCAAGTTCCTCCTGGGCAACGAGCGCACCGGCATCGCCCGCCTCGGCAAGTCGATGGAGCGGATCAACTACGCCCAGGAACTCGCCCGCGACGTGCGCCAGAACGGCAAGCCCCTGATCGAGGATGCCGGCTTCCGCCAGCGCGTCGCCAAGCTGCAGGTCCAGGCCAAGGCGCTGGAACTCACCCAGCTCCGCGTCGTTGCCAAGGCCGCCGGCAACTCCGATGGCAAGCCGGATCCGTTCAGCTCCGTCCTCAAGATCAAGGGCACCGAGCTGCTGCAGGACACGGCCGAACTGGTCATGGACATCGCCGGCCCGCTCGCCATGCCCGATTGGGCCAAGGAGCTGGACCTGCTGAACCGCGAGTCCGGCGACAATGAGCCGCTGATCGGGCCGGAATGGGCCGGCTACGCCGCGCCGCCGTACCTCATGCTCCGCGCCGCCTCCATCTACGGCGGCACGAACGAGATCCAGAAGAACATCCTGAACAAAGCGATCCTGAGGCTCTGATGGATTTCGAACTCACAGAAGACCAACGGCTGCTGAACGACAGCGTCAGCCGCCTGCTGGCAGACCGCTACGCCTTCGATGCGCGCCGCGGCTACATCAAGTCCGCCCAGGGCTGGTCCCAGGAGATGTGGGAGAAGTATGCCGAGCTCGGCCTGCTCGGCCTCCCCTTCCCGGAGGAATACGGCGGCTTCGGCGGCGGCGCCGTGGACATCATGATGGTCATGGAGGCATTCGGCCGCTCGCTGGTGGTCGAACCCTTCCTCGCCACCGTCGTCCTCGGCGGCAGCGCCATCAAGTATGCCGGCAATGAGGCGCAGAAGGGCGAAATCCTGCCCCAGATCGTCGACGGCTCGCTCAAGCTGGGCTGGGCCCATGGCGAGCAACAGGCCCGCTACGACCTGACGGACGTGCTCACCACCGCCACCAAGGACGGCAATGGCTGGGTGCTGGAAGGCGCCAAGTCCGTCGTCCTGCACGGCGACTGTGCCGACATGCTGGTTGTCTCCGCCCGCACCGGTGGCGACCGGATGGACAAGGAAGGGCTCACCCTCTTCCTCGTCCCCGCCAACACCCCCGGCGTCGCCCGCCGCGGCTACGCCATGCGTGATGGCACCCGTGCTGCCGAAATCTCGCTCTCCACCGTCAAGCTCGGGCCCGCAGCCGTGCTCGGCACCGTGGGCGATGCCTACGGCATCATCGAGCGTGTCACCCAGGCCGGCATCGCCGCCTTCGCCGCCGAATCCGTCGGCGCCTGCGAAGCCGCCCATGCCATGACCCTGGATTACCTGCGCACCCGCGTGCAGTTCGGCCGCCCCATCGGCACCAACCAGGTGCTGCAGCACAAGGCGGCCGACATGCTGATCGAGGTGGAGCAGGCCCGCTCCATGGCCATGCTCGCCGCCATGATGGTGGATGAGGAAGATGCGGCGGAACGTGCCCGCAACATCTCCATGGCCAAGGTCGGCGTCGGCCAGTCCAGCCGCTTCGTCACCCAGAACTCGGTCCAGCTGCACGGCGGCATCGGCATGACGGAGGAGTACGCCGTCGGCCACTACTTCCGTCGCGTCATGGTGTTCGAACACAGCTGGGGCGACAGCGCCTATCACCTGGGCCTGTTGGCCGATCAGGTGGGCTGAGCCTACCGCGCCCCGGTCGCTTGATCGGGGCGCAACCCTCCATTACGCTCACTGCAACGCCGCGCCCGCTCGTCGGGCGCGGTCGTCGTTCTGCACCACATTCGGGAGTCGCCGCGTGCGCAAACTCGCCACCCTCGCCTTCGCTTTCGCGACCGCCCTGTCCACGGCCGCCGCGGCGCAAACCCTCAGCATCGGCATCCAGAACGAGCCGAACACGATGGACCCGCAGTGGAACCTGCTGGGCTCCAACACCCAGGCGATGCGCAACCAGTACGACACGCTGATCGGCCGCGACGTCAACCTGCAGCTCGTCCCCAGCCTCGCTTTGTCCTGGAAGGTGCTCGACGAAACCACCTGGGAATTCAAGCTGCGCCCCGGCGTGAAATTCCACGATGGGTCCGATTTCACCGCGGAAGACGTGAAGTTCACCCTCGCGCGCATCCCCACCCTGCCGGGCAACCCCAGCGCCTATATCGTCTACACCAACCAGATCAAGGAAGTGGTGGTGGTCGATGCGCACACGGTCCGCTTCGTCACCAACGGCCCCGCCCCACTGCTGCCCACCAACCTCTCCAACGTCTTCATGATGTCGAAGAACACGGGTGCGGCCACCCCGTCGGACTTCAACTCAGGCAAGGCGAACAACGGCACCGGCCCCTTCAAGCTCACCTCCTGGTCCCCCGGTGCCCCGCAGCTCCTCGCCCGCAACGAGGCGTACTGGGGTGAAAAGCCGCATTGGGCCAACCTGCGCATCCTGCCCATCGCGCGTGATCCCGCCCGCGTCGCCGCCCTGCTCTCCGGCGATGTGGACTTCATCAACCGCGTGCCCATCGCCGACGTCCCGCGCCTGAAGACCGACCCGAAGATGAAGCTGTTCTCGGGCCCCTCGGCCTATGTCTACATGGTCTACACCGAAGTCGGTCAGGACCAGCCCCAGGGCGTGAAGGACAATGCCGGCAACCCGCTGGCCCAAAACCCCTGGCGTAATGCCAAGGTCCGTGAGGCCCTCAGCCTGGCCATCAACCGCGATGCCCTGGTCGATCGCGTCATGGAAGGCCTGGCCGTCAAGATGACCCAGCCGGTGCCCGATGGCATGTTCGGCGCCAGCCCGCGCATCCAGCCCGCCGCCTTCAA
>CANHKG010000306.1 GCA_947460455.1 Rhodospirillales bacterium
GCGTTCACCGCCCAACCGCCATAGCTCTGCCCCATCACGCCGATGCGGCCGGCGTTGATCTCGGGCCGGGCAGCGAGCCAGGCGCGGCCAGTGGCCATGTCCTCGATATAGTGCTCGCGCAAATGCAGCTCATCCGCCTCCATATAGGCGCGGCCATAGCCGGTGCTGCCGCGCATATTGGGCAGCAGCACGGCAAAACCCTGGTCCAGCAGCATCTGCGTGTCCGGCCGGAAATTGGCGCGGGTCTGGCTGGAGGGCCCGCCATGAATCCACATCACCGCGGGGTAGCCGCCCGGCGGGGCCGGCGTCTTCGGCAGGGCGTAGAAGGAGGGGATGCGGGTGCCGTCGAAGCTCACCCATTCCACCAGCTGCATCGGCACCAGCGCCTCGGGCGAGAGGCTGGCGGGCGAAAGCGTATCCGGCAGGGTCACGCGGGTGGCGCGGCCCTCGGCCACGGCGAACAGCGTCGGCGGGTTGGTGGGGCCCTGGGCCGTCACGATCAGCTGCGAAGAATCGGGCTTCCAGGCCATCTCGGCCACGATGCCCTCCGGCAGGCCGATCACTGCCGGCCGATTGGTGCCGATCGGGCCGATGCGCAGCGTGGCGTAGCCGCGGTCGTTCTCGATCGTGGCCAGCGTCTGCTTGTCCGGCGCCAGGGCCCAGGCTTCCACCTCGCGGAACAGCGGGGCGAACACCGGCGTGGCCGCGCCCGTGGCTTCATCGATGCGGCAGAGCTGCAGGAAATCGGCATCCGGCGCATCGGTGATCGCCATCAGCTCGCCGGCCGGCGTCCAGCGCAGGGCCTGGTAGCGGGTGGGGCGGGCGCGCGGCACTTCCTGCGCGGCGCCGGTGGCCACCGTGAGCAGGAACAGCTTCTGGTCGATGCCGCCATGGTCTTCGATCACCGCGAGGCGCGCGCCATCCGGCGACCAGGCGGCCACCGAGATCACGCAGGGGCCATGGTGCAGGCGCACCGTGCCGCCGGTGGCGAGATCCATCACCATCGCATCGAAATACTTTGGGTCGCGGTCGTTGGCGGAATAGGCGATGCGGGTGCCATCCGGCGACCAACCACCGAAATTATGCATCACCGCGCTGTTGGTGGTCAGCGCGCGCGGCGTGCCGCCGGGCTCCAGCAGCCAGAACTGGTGCAACTCGTCGCCGCCGGCATCGATGGCCCAGATCAGCCGGTCATCCGTGGGCGCGCGGCGCAGCGTGCCGACCTTCTCGTCGTGGAAGCTCAGCTGCTGGGCGTTGCCGCCATCCAAATCCATCACCCACACCTGCGGCAGGCCGGCGCCCCGCAAATGGAACAGCCGCGTGCCGTCCTTGGAGAACACCGGCGTACTGGCGGCGCCGATCTGGACCCAGGATTCGGTGGGGATGGGCATAAGCAGGGCTCCTCGACTTCGGGCACGGAGCATAGACCCGGGGCGGGGCGCGGCAAGAGAGGGGGCTGGGCATGGAAGGCCCGCGCGGCCTATCTAGGCACCCAGCGCGAGGGAGGCAGCGATGGCAGGACGTTTCGCAGGACGGGTGGCGGTGGTAACGGGCGGGGTGTCTGGCATCGGCTTCGCCATCGCCCGGCGCCTGGCGGCCGAAGGCGCAACGCTTGCGATCTGGGACCGCGACCGCGCCGCGCTGGACGGCGCCGCCGCCAAGCTCGGCGTGCCCGTGCACACGGAATGCCTGGACCTGGTGGACGCCGCCGCGGTGATGCAGGCCGGCGTGACCACGGCACAGGCGCTGGGCCGGATCGACATGCTGGTGGCCTCCGCCGGCATCGCCGGGCCGAATGCGCCCACCTGGGAATACCCGATCGCCGACTGGCAGCGGATCATGGATGTGAACGTCAACGGCGTTTTCTACTGCAACCGTTCGGTGGTGCCGCACATGCTGGCCGGCGGCTGGGGCCGCATCGTCAACATTGCCTCCATCGCCGGCAAGGAAGGCAACCCCAACGCGGTGGCCTATTCCGCCAGCAAGGCCGCGGTGATCGGGCTCACCAAGTCCCTGGGCAAGGAACTGGCGAAAACCGATATCCGCGTGAACTGCGTGACCCCCGCCGCCGTTGCCACCCCGATCTTCTACCAGATGGCGCAATCCCAGATCGACTTCATGCTGTCCAAGATCCCGATGGGCCGCTTCGGCACGGTGGATGAGGTGGCGGCGATGGTGTGCTGGCTGTGCAGCGAGGAAGCCAGCTTCTCCACCGGGGCGGTGTTCGATTGCTCCGGCGGTAGGGCGACGTACTAAGAAAGAAAGCACGTTCTTTTTTGAAAAAAAGAACCAAAAAACTTTTATTTGTTGGCCCGGGCCAATTCATGAAAGTCTTTTTGCTTCTTTTTCTTCAGAAAAAGAAGAATCCTTCCTAGGGAGATACCACCATGGCCACCAACATGCAGAACCGCCGCATCGTTCTCGCCAACCGCCCGAAAGACTCGGCAAGCGTGGACAATTTCCGCATGGAGACCGTCCCCGCCGGCGAACCAGCCGAGGGCGAGGTGCTGGTGCGCCACCGCTTCGTCTCCGTCGACCCCTACATGCGCATGCGCATGAACGACGTGAAAAGCTACGTGCCGCCCCAGGCGCTGGACCAGGTGATGGGCAGCGGCATGGCCGGCGAGGTGGTGGAATCCCGCCACCCCGGCTTCAAGCCCGGTGACACCGTGGTCGGCTCCGGCGGCTGGCAGGATTTCTCCGTCCTCAACGGCAAGCTGCTGCGCAAGGTCGACGCGACGAAGCTGCCGCTGGAAGCCTATCTCGGCCCGGCCGGCATGCCCGGCGTGACAGCCTGGTACGGCACCCTCAAGCTGATCGCCCCCAAGCCTGGCCAGACCCTCGTCGTCTCCGCCGCCGCCGGCGCCGTCGGCTCGGTCGTCGGCCAGCTCGCCAAGCAGGAAGGGGCCCGCGTCATCGGCGTCGCCGGCGGGCCGGACAAGTGCCGCCATGTGGTGGAGGAACTCGGCTTCGATGCCTGCATCGACTACAAGGCCGGCAACCTCACCGCCGACTTCGCCGCCGCAGCACCCGACGGGATCGACGGCATCTTCGAGAATGTCGGCGGCGCCGTGCTCGATGCCGCCATGCGCCGCCTGAACCCCTTCGCCCGCATCGCGCTGTGCGGCCTGATCGGCAGCGGCTACAAGGCCGCCCTGCAGCCCATCGCCGATGCCACCGTGCTGCTCACCTGCAAGGTCACGCTCACCGGCTTCATCATCTCCGACCACCCGGAACACTTCCCGCCCGCCCTGGCCGACCTCTCCGACCGTATCGCCAGCGGAAAGCTCGTCTGGAGCCGCACCATCACCGAGGGCCTGGAAAACACCCCCGCCGCCTTCGTCGGCATGCTCTCCGGCGCCAACACCGGCAAGGCGCTGGTGAAGGTCAGCTAAAGCCTTCGCCGCCAGGGTGCCCTTGGCGCCTTGGCGGCTTCCTTCCTGTTCTGCACGTCCCGATCCCGGAGGCCCTTCCATGATCCGCATTCTCAAGCCCGGCCGCAGCCTGGACGCCAAGGCCGAAGACGCCGCCCGCGTAAAGGCCACGGTGGAAGGCATCCTGTCCGACATCCAGGCACGCGGCGACGCGGCCGTGCGCGAATACTCGCAGAAGTTCGACAAATGGGCCCCGCCCAGCTTCCGCCTCACCCAGCCGGAGATCGAGGCCTGCTTCGCCCAGCTCACCCCGCAGCAGATCGAGGACATCAAGTTCGCCCAGGCCCAGGTGCGCAACTTCGCCGAGCACCAGAAGGCCGCCCTGCGCGATATCGAGGTCGAAACGCTCCCCGGAATCGTCCTCGGCCACAAGAACATCCCGATCGACACGGTGGGCGCCTACGTACCTGGCGGGAAGTATCCGCTGGTCGCCTCCGCCCACATGGCGATCGTCACGGCCCGCACCGCCGGCGTGCGCCGCATCATCGCCTGCACCCCGCCCTTTGAGGGCAAGCCCGCCCCGGCCGTGATCGTCGCCATGGCGCTGGCCGGCGCCGATGAGATCCACATCGTCGGCGGCATCCAGGCCATCGCCGCCATGGCCTACGGCACCGAGAGCATCCCCGCCGTCGATTTCCTCGTTGGCCCCGGCAACGCCTATGTCGCCGAAGCCAAGCGCCAGGTCTTCGGCCGCGTCGGCATCGACCTCCTCGCCGGCCCCACCGAAACCCTCGTCATCGCCGACGACTCCGTGGATGCCGAGATGTGCGCCACCGACCTGCTGGGCCAGGCCGAGCACGGCCCCACCTCCCCGGCCGTGCTGCTGACCGACAGTGAAAAGCTGGCGCGCGAGACGATGGCGGAGGTGGAGCGCCTGCTCACCATCCTCCCCACCGCGCCCATCGCCCGCCAGGCCTGGGCCGATTTCGGCCAGGTGATCCTGTGCGACACGACCGATGAACTGATCGCCGAAGCCGACCGCATCGCCAGCGAGCACGTGCAGGTGATGACGCGGGACCCCGAAATCTTCCTCGCCCGCATGACCAACTACGGCGCCCTGTTCCTCGGCCCACGCAC
>CANHKG010000307.1 GCA_947460455.1 Rhodospirillales bacterium
CGGAAACGAACGTGCTTGTAGGCAGTTTCCCGGGTGTCCTCAAGGCATAAGAAAAGGGGCGGCAGCTCGCGCTGCCGCCCCCATCTTCGTCAAGCCAAGCCTATTACCAGCGGAACTGGTTGGCCAGGATCACCGCGGAGGCGTTGATCGCCTTCGTGGTGCCAGCGGCCAGGGTCGCGTCGTTGGACAGGTTCACGCCGCGCTCCTTGGCGGTGCCAACCACGCCCTCGAGCATGGCGCGCATGCCAGGGGCCCAAGCGTAGGTGACGCCGAAGCCAAGGCCGTTGTCGAAGCGCTGAGCGTTGTTGGTCAGGTTGCCGTTGGTGGAGGCGGCCATGTAGTGCGCGCCAACCGCCCAGGGGCCGGTCTCGTAGGCGGCGCCCACGGTCCACACGGTGGAGGTCTTCAGGCCGGCAACCGAGAGGTTGCTGTTGCCGTTGAACGTGCCGGTGTTCATGTAACCACCGACCGTGAAGCCAGCGTAGCTGCC
Organism: Rhodospirillales bacterium; assembly: GCA_947460455.1. Lineage (GTDB taxonomy): Bacteria > Pseudomonadota > Alphaproteobacteria > Acetobacterales > Acetobacteraceae > CAMDGX01. The sequence continues at coordinate 491 of CANHKG010000307.1, forward strand.
CTGCAGACCGGCAGCGAGGATGGACTGGCCACGAGCGGAGGTCGGGGCGCCAACCGCACCGGGGATCGACGACTTGATCGCGCCCGAGGTGATGTAGCCAACGTGAGCGGCCACGCCAACGCCACCGAAGGTGTTGCTGTAGTTGGCAGCCACCTGGATCTGGTTGCGGAAGCGGTTGAAGTCGCCGGTGCCGGCCGCGAACGCGGTGTTCACGACGGAGGTACGGGCGCCACCGGCCAGACCGGTGTTGATGCCTTCACCAGACTGGTTCGCGGCGGTCGACGGCGCGAAGGACACGCCGGCGCGGAAGCCGGAGAAGGTCGGGGTCAGGTAGATGATCTTCTGGGCCGAGTACTCATACCCGCCGCCGATGGCGAACTGGTAGGGGTTCACGCCACGGGTCAGGCCAGGGGCCCAGCCGTTCCAGCCGCCGTCAGCAACCTGCGCCTCGATGAGGCCGGTGCGCAGGGTCTGCGCCGGGCCATCGGTCGAGCCGATCAGGAAGGTGCCCCAGCTGTCGCCGCCCACATAGCCACGGGTGCGGTTGACGTACAGGGTGTTGGTGGTGCGGGTGCCCGCGCCGCCGACGCCGCCGTTGTTGCTGGTGTTGTTGTTCGAGCGCACTTCGGCCAGGGCGCCGTAGCGGAGGCCACCGGTGGTCTGCGCGTCGAACGACGGGAAGAAGCGGAACTGGGTCAGGATCCCGATCGGGTCCGTCTTCGAGGTGCGGTTCGCACCACCGGAGACGATCGTCGCCTTGTCGTTGGTGTTGCTGCCCATGCCGATGGCGGCGAACACGTAGCCGTCGAGGCGAACGATCGCCTTGCCGGGCTCAGCGCGCAGCATGATGTTGTGAGTGTTGGACGGCTGAGACGGCTCCAGGCCGGCCGCGCCGGCCGCACCGGTCATGGCAACTGTGGCCGCACCGGCCAGCAGGAACTTACGCATTGCACTCTCCTTGCATTACCGGGTTGCCCCGGTGGAGTTGGAAGGCCCCGCCCCGTTTCCCCCTAGCTGGAACAACGACACAGGATGGTTTCCCAAGTCGTTGATCCAGCCACCATCAGGTGGGAGCAGCCAGACCTGAGGAGACTATTGCCCTCTGCCCGTCCGGCCTGCAATCGGACAAACACGGTCGGCATGGCATTTCCGAAACACTGTGGCGCGGATGCCACAGCCCCCCCAGGGCCGATGCTACGGCGCCAACGCCCCGATCGCCGCCGCGCAGCGCAGGCCCGGCAGGCGCCGCACCGATGCCCCGTCGATGCCGCCCAGCGCACCGACCACCATCCCAGCCGGCGCCCGCCGCGCCAGTGCCGCCCAGCGCGCGGTGCCCAGGCCGGGCGCGCCGGGATGGCTCGCCGTGACGAAAGCCGGCGACAGGAAGGCCACCCCGGCCCCCGCCCCCGCCGCCCGCCGCAGCTCGACTGCCCCATGCGCGGAACTGGTGACCGGGCCGCGCAATCCGCGCATGCCGTGCAGGCGGCGCCCGGCGCGCAGATGCACCCCGGCGCCCACGGCCCGGGCCAGCCTGGTATCGCCGGCCACCACCAAGGCATTCCCGCGTGCCCGGCACACCCGCGCCAGCGCCGCGGCCAGTATCGCCCGCCCGGGCCGGGTATCGTCGCGCAGCACCACGCCGCACAGCCCGCGCGGGAGGCACGCCGCTGCCGCCACGGGGTCTGGCAGACGGGCCGTATCGGTGAAGAGCCACAGCACCGGGCCGCGCTTGCCGTGCAAACGCCGCTTGACCGCCCGCGCCCAACCGACAAGCTTGCTGTCCATGAGCGATCCTGCCCCCGTTGCCCTGTCTTATAACCATGTCGCCGCCGGCCTGTCCGCCGTGCGCGCCCGCGTTGCCGCCGCAGCGGCCCGTGCCGGCCGCGCGCCCGATGCGGTGCAGCTCGTCGCCGTCTCCAAGACCCATCCGGCCGAGGCCGTGCTGGCCGCGCTGGCGGAGGGACAGGTGCTGTTCGGCGAGAACCGCGTGCAGGAAGCCGCCACCAAGTTCCCGGCCCTGCGGCCGGCCCATCCCGCGATGCGGCTGCACATCATCGGCGGGCTGCAAACCAACAAGGCGCGCGATGCGGTGCGCCTGGCGGATGTTATCGAGGTCGTGGACCGGCCGCGCCTTGCCGATGCCATCGCGGAGGCCATCCAGAAGGAGGGCCGTTCGCCGGATCTGCTCGTGCAGGTGAATGTCGGCGACGAGCCGCAGAAATCCGGCATCCCGACCGCGGAAGCCGATGGCTTCATCGAGGCTTGCCGCGGCCGCTTCGGTGCGAGCCTGACGGGGCTGATGTGCATTCCGCCGGCCGAGGGCGACCCCGGGCCGCATTTCGCCTGGCTGGCCGCCTGTGCCGCGCGGCATGGCCTGGCCGTGCTGTCCATGGGCATGTCTGGCGATTTCGAGGCCGCGATCGCCCAAGGGGCCACCCATGTGCGGGTGGGCACCGCGATCTTCGGGCATCGGGGCTGAGCCCCGGCGCCAGCCCCTGCGCCCCGCCTGCGGGGCTGATCCGCGCGCCGCGCCTTGCACGATGCCGCAGTGCAGCGTAACCAATCGGTCGTGGGCAGGACGCGCCCGCCATCAGAGGGCCGCTGCATGATGCCGTGCCAGCACGCCACGCCATACGGCCCTCGCCCGCCGCGGAGCCCGGCATAGCCATGACCCCCACCGACCCATCGGCCACGACGCTGCGCCCGGCGCCGCTGCACATCGGCGTGCTGCTCGGCGTGCTCGGCGTTGTCTATGGCGACATCGGCACCTCGCCGCTGTACGCCTTCAAGGCCACGCTGGAGCACTTCAAGCACGATGGGATTGATTCGAAGGATGTGCTCGGCATCCTCTCGATGATCTTCTGGTCGCTGATCCTGGTCGTGACGGTGAAATACGTCCTGATCATCATGCGGGCAGACAACCGCGGCGAGGGTGGCATCCTGGCCTTGATGGCCCTGGCGCAGCGCGGCGTGCAGGACCTGCGGTTGCGTGCCGTCCTCACGCTTGTCGGCATCGCCGGGGCTTGCCTGTTCTTCGGCGACGGCGTGATCACGCCGGCCATCTCCGTGCTTTCCGCGGTGGAGGGCCTGCAGATCGTTGATCCGCGCCTGCACAAGGCGGTGATCCCCATTTCGCTGGTGGTGATCCTTGGCCTGTTCCTGATCCAGTGGCGCGGCACCGGCGTGATGGGCAAGCTGTTCGGGCCCATCACCCTGGTGTGGTTCCTGGTGCTCGGCGTGCTGGGGATCGTGGAGATTGTGGCGAACCCCTCCGTGCTGCTCGCCCTTTCCCCGACCTACGCGTTCTACGCCATCACCCATCACCAGTGGTTGTCCCTGGTGGCCCTCGGCTCCGTTGTGCTGGCCGTGACCGGGGCGGAGGCGCTGTATGCCGACATGGGGCATTTCGGCGCGCGGCCGATCCAGATGGCGTGGCTGTATTTCGTGCTGCCGTGCCTGGTGCTGAACTATTTCGGGCAAGGTGCCCTGGTGCTGGCCCATCCCGAGGCGATGGAGAACCCGTTCTTCCTGCTGGCGCCGGAGTGGTTCCGCCTGCCGCTGGTGCTGCTCGCCACCGCCGCCACCGTGATCGCCAGCCAGGCGATGATCTCCGGCGCCTATTCGGTGGCGCGGCAGTGCATGCAGCTGGGCTTCCTGCCGCGGCTGACGGTGCGGCACACCTCCTCCTCCGAGGAAGGCCAGATCTATCTGCCGCAGGTGAACTGGGCGCTGATGGTGGGCGTGGTGATCCTGGTGCTGGTGTTCCAGACCAGTGACAACCTGGCCGCCGCCTATGGCATCGCAGTGACCGGCACGTTCCTGTGCACCAGCGTGTTGGCCGCCGTGGTGTTCCGGCGCCATTTCGGCTGGCGCCGTTCCACGGTGCTGTCGGTCTTCGGGGCCTTCTTCGTGCTGGACCTGATCTACTTCGGCGCCAACGTGCTGAAGGTGCCCCAGGGCGGCTGGGTGCCGCTGGTGCTGGGC
>CANHKG010000308.1 GCA_947460455.1 Rhodospirillales bacterium
AGCTGAGCTATGGCCCCGCTACCGGAGGCGCGCATATATCCCCCCTGCCACATGCGATCAAGTGCCTATGGCCCTTCATCGTGCGGCGGGCAGGGTTGCGCGCGCGCTACCGCTTCGCGAAGGGGGTGGCTGGGGCCTCGAAACGGCCCTGCACGTGCTGGTCCGGCTCCGGCGCGCCGGCGGCGGTGTGCACCGGCAGGACGCCGCCCCAGATCGGCCAGGTTTCGTCGCTGGGATCATCGCCGGGGGGGCCGTTGCGCACCTTGGCGGAGGCCTCGTCGATTTCCATCGCCAGCACGTCGGTGGCCTTCATCTCGCGCTCGTTGGGCGGGCGCAGGCCTTCCCAGCGGCCGGGCACCAGCTTTTCCGTGAAGGCCTTCAGCGCGGCCATCGCTTCATCCCGGTCGGTGACCAGGCGCGGGGTGCCGAAGCACATCACCGAGCGGTAGTTCACCGAGTGGTTGTAGCCGGAGCGCGCCAGCACGTAGCCGTCCAGGATGGAGACCGTGAGGCAGACCGGCCCGGCGGCGGCGTTGGCCTTCACCATGCGGCTGGCGGAGCTGCCGTGCCAGAACACGGTGTTGCCGATGCGCCAGTGGAAGGTGGGGATCACCACCGGCCGGCCATCGATCAGGTGGCCGACATGGCACAGCGGTGCCGCGTCCAGGATGGCGTAGATGCTGTCCTTGTCGTAGCGCCCGCGCTCATGCATGCGCTTGGCACGGACGAAATCAGTCGGGGGCGGTGTGGGGGTGCTCATAAGGGCAGCCTGGGCCGCGATTGGCCAGGCGGACAGGACCGATTTGGGCGCTATCGGCCAGACCGCATCAACGTGCCAGCACCCCGTGCTGGCGCAGGAAGCCGAGCAAGGGCAGCATCGGCAGGCCGACGATTTCGGAATGCTCGCCCTCGATCCGGTCGAAAAGCTGCAGGCCCGGCCCCTCGACGCGATAGGCGCCGACGGTGGTGGTCAGCACCTCGCCTTCCAGCGCCAGGTACTGGTCCAGGAACGCCTCGGAGAAATCCCGCATCACCAGCTTCGGCTTGGCGATGTGCTGCCATACGCGCTGGCTGCCGCGCTGGCACAGCACCGCCGTGACCAGCGTGTGCGCCTTGCCGCGCAGGGCCAGAAGCTGGGCCCGGGCGGCTGCCATGTCGGGCGGCTTGTCGAACCACGTGCCCTCACACACCAGCATCTGGTCGCCGCCGATCACCAGGGCCTCCGGGTGCCGCCGGGCGACCCGCTCGGCTTTCAGGCTGGCCAGCAGCAGGGCGGTTTCCTCGGGCGAGGCGCCTTCGGCCCTGGCGGCCTCCTTTACCTCTGCCTCGTCCACGTGCGCTGCCATCGTCTCCACCGCCACCCCCGCCGCCGCAAGCAATCCGGCGCGGAAGCGCGACTGGCTGGCCAGGATCAGGCGCATCGGATGTCTCCCATTCAACGGGCCACCCTACCACGCCCGGGTGGGTTCAGGAGGCGAGGCGCAGCTCCACATTGGCGCGCACCGCCAGGGTGTCGTCCGCCGCGGTCAGTTCCTCCAGCCGGTAGCCCGCGCCCCATACGGTGGAGATCAGCCCGGCGGCGCCGGCGGCGGCCAGCTTCTTGCGCAGCTTGCAGATGAACACGTCGATGATCTTCTGGTCCGGCTCGGTCTCGTCGATCGAGTAGAGCTGGCTCAGCATCGCGTCCTTGCGGACCACCTGGCGGCGGCGCAGCGTGAGAAGCTCCAGCACCGCGAACTCCTTGCCGGTGAGGTTCACCGGGCGGCCGAAGACGCGCGCCTCGCGGGCTTCCAGATCCAGGGTCAGCGCGCCGACGTTCAGCTCGCGGCGGGCGAAGCCGCGCGAACGGCGGGCCAGGGCCCGGCAGCGGGCCACCAGTTCGGCGCCTTCCACCGGCATGCCCACCAGCTCATCGGCGCCGGCATTCAGGCCGCGCACCACATCCAGCGACTGGCCGGCACCCACCAGCATGATCGGGGCGGTGATCCCGGCGCGGCGCACCGCCGCCACCATCGCGTACGGGTCGCGCGCCTGGCGCGGCGTTACCATCACGATCACGTCGAAATCCTCGTACCGGGCGTAGGAGGGCACGTCGTCCATCTCCTCGATGGTCGCCACGGTGAAGCCGGACTGCAACAGCATGGCCCGGATGCCACGGCCGGTGGAGAAATCCTGATCCGCAAGAAGAACGCGCATGGTGAAGACCTCGTGAGAGCCGAACGGGAAGATACATCTCGTTAGGCAATCGCCGTGCCAGCGCCGAAGGCCTCACCAGGGGGTTAATTGGCCCGGAATCGGCCCCTCCCGGCAGGAATTGCCCTCCGTTTCGGGAAGGCTCTTCCCAAAATGAGAAACGTCCTGTCATAATGGGATACAATTCGTCCCTGGACCGAACCCGGACTCCCCCCATGCCACGTTCCGCCACGTCGCCGACCATTTTCGGCCCGGCCCGCTGCCTTGTGGCCGAGCGCAGCCCCACCGTGGGCCTTGCGATCGCCGCCTGGCTGCGTGGCTGGGGCCATCAGGCCGAGACCGTGCGCACCGAAGCCGCCGCCCAGGCCGCCCTGGCCGCTGCCTCCTTCGACCTGCTGATCGCCGACGCTGCCTTCGCGCTGCCGGGGGCCAGCGTGCCGCGCCTGACACTTGTCTCCCCGGGCCAGGTATCCGCCGGCCCCATCCTCGCCCGGCCGATCCAGGCCCAGGCGCTGCGCGAGGCGGTCGAGGATTGTCTGGCTCCGCTCCTCCCGCCGATCGATGGCGGGCCGGATATCGCGGCCATCGCGGAGCTGTGGGGCGCGCCGGACAGCCCGGCCTTCAAGCGCATCTCCGCCGTGTTCCTGGCCGAGGCGCCGATCCGCCTGGCTGCCATCGTCACCGCCCATGCCGCCGCGGACCGCACGCGGCTGTCGCACGAGGCACATGCGCTGGCCGGTGCTGCGCTGAATGTCGGCCTGCCGGAGGTTGTTCGCCTCGCCCGCGTTCTGGAACACGCCGACCCCAGCCTGCCGCTGGCGGACCTCGCGCCGGATCTGCTGACCCTGCAGGAAGTGGCCATCCGCGACTTCGACGCGCTGCAGGCGCTGGCCAACCCAGCATGACGGAGCCGCGCACCATCCTGGTGGTGGAAGACAGCGCCACCATCGCCATCGCGGTGCAGCTTCAGCTGGAGCCACTCGGCCACACCCTGCTGATGGCGGTTGATGCCGCCGAGGCGCGGGCCGCGCTGCGCCGCCAGCCGGTGGATTGCGTGCTGCTGGACCTGCGCCTGCCCGATGCCGACGGGATCGACCTGCTGGACGAGATCCGTGAGGGCCCCACCCCGCCCGCCGTGGTGGTGATGACCTCCAACGCCTCGCTCGCCACCGCCGTGCGGGCCGTGCGGGCGGGGGCGTTCGACTATCTGGTGAAGCCGTTCACCCCCAGCCGCCTGACCACCACCGTGCAGAACGCGCTGTCGAACGCCGCCCTGGTGCGGGAGGTCGCGACCTTCCGCCGCACCTTGGAGCATGGCGCGTTCGAGGGGTTCGTCGGCCGTTCCCCGGCGATGCAGGCGGTGTATCGCATCATCCAGTCCGCCGCCCCCAGCAGCGCCAGCGTGTTCATCACCGGGGATTCCGGCACCGGCAAGGAAGTGGCCGCCGAGGCGCTGCACCGCTTGAGCCCGCGCCGGGACCGGCCCTTCGTGGCGCTCAACTGCGGTGCCATCCCGCATGATTTGTTGGAAAGCACCATCTTCGGCCACATCAAGGGCTCCTTCACCGGCGCCACGGCGGACCAGGAGGGGGCGGCCGCGCGGGCCGATGGCGGCACTCTTTTTCTCGATGAGCTCGGCGAGATGGACCCGCAGTTACAGGCCAAGCTGCTGCGCTTCATCCAGACCGGCACCTACACCCGCGTGGGTGAAACCCGCCCGCGCCAGGCCGATATCCGCTTCGTCGCCGCCACCAATCGCGACCCCGCCGAAGCCATGCGGAACGGACGGCTGCGTGAGGACCTGTATTACCGCCTCGCCGTCATTCCATTGCACATGCCGCCGCTGCGCGACCGCGGCGAGGATATCCTGCTGATCGCCCGCCACTTTCTTACCCGGTTCGCCACCGCGGAAGGCCGTGCCCTGCGCGGCTTCGCCCCGGAAGTGGAAGCCCGGCTGCTCGGGCACCCCTGGCCCGGCAATGTCCGCCAGCTGGAGAACCTGGTGCGCAACGTCGCCGTGCTGCATGACGGCCCGCTGGTAACCACGGAAATGCTGCCGCTGCCCGGCACTGGGCCGCTGGCCGCCGCGACCCAGGCAAGCCAGCCCGCCACGGCGCCAGCACCGCCGGTGATGCCGGCCAACGACGCCTTGCCCGAAAGCCCGCAGGACATCGAGCCGTTGTCGAACATCGAGCGCCGCTACGTGGAGCACGCCATCGCGCTGTGCGGCGGCAACCTGCAGCTTGCCGCGCGCCGCC
>CANHKG010000309.1 GCA_947460455.1 Rhodospirillales bacterium
ACGCACTGCACCTGCACCGAAAGGGCCGGGGTGCGGTACACCCCGATGACATTCTTCACGATGTTCATCGTCGGCGGCTGGGTGGTGGAGTTGGACAGCACCGCGCCGATATTGCCGAAGCCGGTCACGCGGATGGCGAGGAAATTGCCTTCCGCATCCAGCGCGAGTTCCTGCACATGCTCATGGCTGCGGCCCTGGCTGTCGGACAGGAAGCTGTCACTGCGCTCATCGGTCCACTTCACCGGTCGGCCGAGCGCCTTCGCGGCGTACAGCGCGCAGACATATTCGGGATAGACGCCCTTCATGCCGAAGCTGCCGCCCACGTTGCCGGTGAGCACGCGCAGCTTGTCCGCCTCCACGCCCATGATCTTGCTGAGGTTGCTCTTCATCCCGAACACGCCCTGGCAGCCGACGCGGAACACGAAGCGCCCCTCGGCGGCATCCCATTCGGCGAGCGCCGAGCGCGGCTCCATGGCGCAGACCACGATGCGGGAGTTCACGATCTTCATGCGCGTGATGTGCGCAGCCTTGGCAAAGGCGGCCTCCACCGCGGCATGGTCGCCGAACTTGAAGTCCAGGATCACGTTGCCCGGGGCCTCGTCGTACAGCTGCGGGGCACCGGGCTTCACCGCCTCCTCCGCGGTTAGCACCGTGGGAAGCGAGTCGATATCCAGCATCACCGCCTCGGCGGCGTCCTTGGCCTGCTGCACCGTCTCGGCCACCACGAAGGCCACGGGCTCGCCCACGTAGCGCACCTTGCCGGTGGCCAGCGCCATCTGGATGGGCTTGGGGATCGGCCGGTCGTCGTGGTTCTTGCCGATCACATTGGCATTCATCGGCTTGATGCCGGCTGAAACCAGGTCCGCCGCCGTTACCACCGCCAGCACGCCGGGCATGGCGCGGGCGGAATCGGTATCGATCCCGTTCAGCACGCCATGCGCCACCCGGCTGCGCACCACCACGGCATAGGCCTGGCCGGGCAGGTTCATGTCGTCGGTGTAGCGGCCCTCGCCGCGCAGCAGCACCGGGTCTTCCAGGCGCGAGACCGGTTGGCCCACCGCGAAACGGCCGGGGGCCAGCATGTCGGGGGCGTGGAGGGTGGACATCTCGTTCATGCGACAGGCTCCGGCAGGATCACTCTGCCCGTAAGGTGGCGGCCCCGCCCGGGTTGCGCAACCTCAGGGCGTGGCCGCCGCCCGCGCCTGCGCGCCCGGCGCCTGCACCGCGCCCTCGCGCCGCTTCCACAGGGAGCCAACGCCGGCCGGTTCGTACAGCGCCTCGATCGCCGCCCCCAGCACCGCCGGCATCGCGCGCAGATCGGCGTCGAAATCCACCAGCGCCGGGTGCACCCGCCCGCTCAGCAGGTCGGCGGCCAGGGCTTCCACCATTTCCGGCGGGATGAAGGTGCGCACCTCCTGGTGCGGGAAGCCGTAGAAGAAGGCCGGGCGGCGGAACGCGATGCCCGCGGACCAGCCGCTCAGCACCGTGTCGGCGGGGGTGGTGTGGTGCAGCACATAGTCCAGCTTGGCGATCGCCTCGCGGTCGGGGTGGCGCAGCTGCAGCCCGGCATGGAACACGAAATAGAACACCACCAGCGCCGGCAACGCCGCCACCCGCCAGGGCTGCGCGTTGCGGGACCAGCGCTCGGCCAGCCAGCCGGCGGCCACCGCGGCGGCCATGGCGGCGAAGGGCGCGGTCATGAACAGGTACTGGCGCTGGGCGATCGGCAGCACCACGAAGCCGATGGCGCTGGCCCCGGCGGTCAGCACCACGATGGTGCCCAGCCCCGTTTGCGGCCGCCGGCCCAGCCGCCGCGCCAGCAGCACGAAGCCGATGGCCGCCAGCACCATGAACATCGTGTCCTTGGCCATCGCCAGCCCCAGCCAGCGCCAGCCCTCATGCGCGAAATCACGCGGCCACAGGATGTTCAGCACCACGTTGTATTGGAAGAATTCCCCCAGCGCCCCGCGCTGCGCGAACAGCCACAGCACCGGCAGGATCGCCGCCACCACGCCCGCCAGCGCCACGCCCGCGAACACCAGCGTGAACCCGCGCCCATGCCGCCGCACGCCAAGCACCCCCAGCGCGGCGAACAGGCCCAGCACGGCGAAGATGCCCTTCTGGCTCGTCATCAGCGTGCCGCCGGTGCAAAGCCCGGCCACCAGCGCCCAGGCCAGCCGCTCCTCCGGCGTGGGTGCGTCGCACAGCCCGCGCGCGATGGCATAGGCGCACACCACCAGCAGCAGCGAGGCCAGCGCATCCGGCCGCACCTCGATGCCCTTTTCCAGCACGAAGCTGCAGGACAGGAACAGCGCCACCGCCATCACCGCCGTGCCGCTGCCGGCCGCACGGCGCGTCAACGCGAACACCACCATCGCGGTCAGCCCGGTGAACAGCGTGCACAGCACCCGCAGCCCGAACGGCGCCACCAGCATCACGCCGGGGCCGGTATCGCGGATCATGTCGAAATAGGGGGCGGTCAGCAGGTGGAACACCGGCGTGTGGTGCTCGAAGAAATCGCGATACGGCGTGCGCCCCTGGCTCAGCATCCAGGTGAACTGCAGGTGGGCGAACTCGTCGGCATCCCAGGCGCGGTAGAAGCACAGGAACAGCGCGAACACGCCAAGCACGGCGCAGGCCGCAATCAGCGGGCGCCGGTGCCGGTCAAGCGCGGTCTGCCTGTCGTATTGCATCGCCCATCCATGCGCCTGGCGGCACGGGCCAGCGGAACGCCGCGGCCGTGCGCCGGGCACACCGCACTGGATATCCTGCCGCGGGTGCGAAGGAAACGCGTTTGTGGGCTTTTGTTACCGAACGGAAACCCGCAGCCGCCCGGCCGCATGCCCGGCCACCGCCAGCCGCACCGCCCCATCCGCGCCGCGCTCCGCCTGCACCAGCAGGCCGGGCAGGGCAAACCCCTCCGCCGGGCGCGTCCAGACCGGGGCGGAGGGGGCGCTGGAAGGCACCAGCACCACGGTTCGCCCGGCCAGCACGCGGCACGCCAGCCCCTGTGCCAGCCAGGCCAGGGTCGCCAGCGCCGCCATGCCCGCCGCCATTTCCATGGAGGACGCCAGCACCGCGGGACCCAGCAGGAGTGCGAATGCCACCCCCAGCGCCCGCCCGTCGCACAGGGCCGCCGCCAGGATCAGGGCCGCGAAGGGCAGGGCGGTTGCCACCCCTGAGGGCAGAACCCCATGCCCGGCGCCCAGTACCAGCACGCAGCCCGCGGCGAGCCCGGCGGCCATTACGGTGGGTTGGCGCCGATGCGCGCCGCCAACGCCCAGTGCGAGCGCCACGCCCATCAGCGTCACCAATTCCCAGCCCATGCCAGCCCGGTCGGCCAGCCAGGCCAGCACCGGCGGCAGAAGAACCAGAAGAAAAAGGATCGTCCGGCGCGCCAGGCGCCGCAGGCCGCGCAATTCCGCAGGCAGCCCGCTTTGCGGGGGAAAGGCTCGCACGCGCATGTCCTCGGTGTCGCGCCCGGCCCGGGCCCAGCCCGGCATCGGCGCAAAACGGCAGCACGGGCGATTTTGCCCGCACGCCGATCCCACCACGCGCCACTTAACACCGGGTTTAGCGCGGTGCCGCCCCGGGCCAGAACCGCCAGCCCAACGCGGCCAGACAGGCCAATGCCGGCAGCACCAGAACCACCACGCCGGGCCACCCGGCCGCCTGCCACACCGGCGCCGGCACCACCCCGCCCAGCGCGCCGCCCACATAATAGACGGTCACATACAGCCCCACCGCCGCCGACCGCCCCTGCGTCACCGCCACCCCGATGAAGCCCAGCGACAGCGTCTGCACCGCCAGCAACCCGCCCGAGACCAGCGCCAGCCCCGCCACCACCGCCGCCAGCGCCGGCATCAGCGTCAGCCCCAGCCCGCACGCCGCCAGCCCCGCCGCCAGCACCAGCGTCGTCCGCCGCCCGAACCGGATCGCCAGCCGCGTCGCCAGCGCCGTTGTCGCCGCGCCCACCAGGTACACCGCGAACACGAACCCCGTCGCGGCGGGGCCCAGCAGGAAGGGCTCCGCCGAAAGATACAAATTTACAAAGGTATAAATGGCGACATTGCTGCCGAGCATCAGGAACCCGATGGCGCATGTGCCCATCAGCGGCGCATTGCCCAGATGATCCCGCCACAGCGCCAGCTGCGCCCGCACACCGCCACGCTGCGGCCGGAACCTGGTTTCGCGCGGCAGAAGCACCAGCACCGCCAGCCCCGCCGCCAGGGTGAACACCGAAATCGACGCGAATCCCGCCCGCCACCCGGCCAGCTCCGCCGCGATCCCGGCCACGAACCGCCCGCCGAACCCGCCCAGGATGCAGCCGATGGAATACAGCCCGGCCAGCCGCAGCCCCTCCGCCCCCTGCACCTCCTCGCCCAGATAGGCCACCGTCACGGTG
>CANHKG010000310.1 GCA_947460455.1 Rhodospirillales bacterium
AGCCGGTCGCGGTTGACGCGCAGGGCCTGCAGCAAGAGGTCGATGTGCGGGATATAGGGCGTTTGCGGCAACGAACAGGCTCCTTGCTCGGCTGGGCTTCCCCGTGCGGCGGTGGGGACCAGGCCGCGGGCCAGGAATACCCAAGCACGAGTCTGGCCGCAACTGCCGATGAGCAGTTTCGCGTGTCTTCATTATCTATGCCAAGATGAATGGAGTGTTTCCGAGTGGAATATCTCGGACCGTTTCAGGCCTCCGGTAATTCGGGCAGGCCGATGGAAATGCGTTCGGCGGCGATCATGCCGTTGTTGGAACGACCCCAGGAGACGCCCTCGCGGATAACGCGGGCGGGGGTGCCGGCAACGACGACGCGGGGCGGTACGGTGCCCTTGACCAGGGCGCGGGTGCCGACAATGGCGCCGGTGCCGATGCGCTCGGCGGCGAGCAGCATGGCATCGTGGCCGAGCCACACATGGCGTTCGAGGACGGTCTGCACCGGGGGGCGGTTGATGCGGGTGCCGGTGCGCAGGTCGTGGATGGCGTGCATGTCGTGGTTGCGGATCCAGACGCCGTTGGAGATCAGCGCATCGTCGCCGATGACGACGCCCACACCCTCCCCTTCGATCTCCATCGAGAGGCCGACGGCGGAGGCGCCGCGGCCCCAGAAGACGAACTGGCCGTTGGAGCGCAGGTAGATGTCTTGCATGGAGACGAATTCGTCGCCGATGTCGTTGAACAGCATGACGGTGTCGCTGCCGAGCATGCGGATGGTGGCGTAGCAGTTGCCGCCCCAGGCGAGGTTGTCGAAGAAAAGGGTGTTGTCGCGGCCGCCGGACTGGACGCGGATGTCGCCGAGGCGGCGGGTGGGGTCGGTGACGACAAGGGTGACGCCGCCGCCGGTGCATTGGACGCCGAGGCGCTTGGCCTCATCATCCGACGCATCTAAAATGGTGTAGTCGCGGGCTGCGAAGCTGTCTTCGGCGATGTCCGTGACGCGCGGATCGAGGACGCCTGTCAGACGCGCCTCGGCATTGGTGCTGATGCCTGGAATCATCGCCCTGGTTTGCCCCTTGCCGGTTGACCGTTCCTTACCGGATGCGACCGGAAGGGATTTGTTCATCAAAACGGCTCATTTCTAGCGTAACTAGAACCATGGCTGCCCGGCGCGGGCAAGTCTGGCGGCTGCAAGGCTGTCCGGCGGCAGACGATGCGATGCGGCTGTTGGTGACATGAAAAGGTTGTGATCGGCGGGGCCGGTCGCGTGGGCACTTCACGGTTGCGGACCCGGCGAGGGGCTGGCAGTTTGCGGCCATACAGAGAGGGTTATTTACACATCATGCGCCTCATGGTGACGGGCGGATGCGGGTTCATTGGATCCGCTGTTGTGCGCCACGTGATCCGGACGACCGATCATTCCGTGGTGAACGTGGACAAGATGACCTACGCGGCGTCGGAGGAGGCGCTGGAGGACGGCGCCGGGCACGCGCGGCACACGCTGGTGCGGGCGGATATCGCCGACCATGCGGCGATGCGGCAGGTGTTCGCCACGCACCAGCCCGATATCGTGATGCATCTGGCGGCCGAGACGCATGTGGACCGGTCCATCGACGGGCCCGGGCCGTTCATCCAATCCAACGTGGTGGGCACCTACACCCTGCTGGATGTGGCGCTGGAGTATTGGCGCGGGCTGCCGGCCGACCGCAAGGCTGCGTTCCGGTTCCACCATATCTCCACCGACGAGGTGTTCGGCGCGCTGGGCAAGAGCGATCCGCCGTTCAACGAGGAGACGCCGTACGATCCGCGCAGCCCGTATTCGGCCAGCAAGGCGGCGAGCGACCACCTGGTGCGGGCCTGGAACCACACCTATGGGCTGCCGACCATCGTGAGCAACACGGTGAACAACTATGGGCCGTGGCAGTTTCCCGAGAAGCTGATCCCGGTGATGATCCTGAACGCGCTGGAGGGTAAGCCGCTGCCGGTGTACGGCGATGGCACCAACATGCGCGACTGGCTGTATGTGGACGACCATGCCGACGCGCTGCTGCACGTGGCGCTGAAGGGGCAGCCGGGCGCGACCTATGGGATCGGTGGGCGGCAGCCGCGCACCAACATGGAGGTTGTGCACGCGATCTGCGCCGCGGTGGATGCGCGGGTGCCGGATCCCGCCGGGCCGCGGACGCGGCTGATCAGCTTCGTGACCGACCGGCCGGGGCATGATTTCCGCTACGAGATCGACCCCAGCCGCGCCGAGGCGGCGCTGGGCTGGAAGGCGCCGCATGATTTCGAGACCGGGCTGGGCCGCACGATCGACTGGTACCTGGCCAATCGGGCCTGGTGGGAGAAAATCCGCGCGGCCCGTTATGCCGGACAGCGGCTGGGCCAGGCGAAAAGCGCGGCCTGAGGAGATTTGAGGCCATGAAGGGTATTCTTCTCGCAGGCGGGTCGGGCACGCGCCTGCACCCGATGACGTTGGCGGCGAGCAAGCAGCTGCTGCCGGTGTACGACAAGCCGATGGTGTACTACCCGCTGACGGTGCTGATGCTATCGGGCATCCGCGACATCATGGTGATCTCCACGCCGGAAGACCTGCCGCAGTTCCGCCGCCTGCTGGGCAGCGGGGAGCGGCTGGGGGTGAACTTCACCTATGCCGTGCAGCCGAAGCCGGAGGGGCTGGCGCAGGCCTTCCATATCGGCGCCGAGTGGATCAATGGCGAGCCCTGCGCGCTGGCGCTGGGCGACAACATGATCTTCGGCGAGCACCTGTCGCGCACGTTGCGCCGGGCGGCGGCGGTGCAGGAGGGGGCGACGGTGTTCGCCTACCACGTGCGCGACCCCGAGCGGTATGGCGTGGTGACGATGGACGATGACGGCCGGGCGCTGGAGATCGTGGAGAAGCCGCCGCAGCCGAAATCGAACTGGGCGGTGATCGGGCTGTACTACTACGACAAGCGGGTGACGGAGATGGCCGCGCGGGTGAAGCCCTCGGCGCGCGGCGAGCTGGAGATCACCGACCTCAACCGCATGTACATGGAGGAAGGCACGCTGCAGGTGGAGAAGCTCGGCCGCGGCTGCGCGTGGCTGGATGCCGGCACGCCGGACAGCCTGCTGCAGGCGGCGACCTTCGTGCAGACCATCCAGACCCGGCAGGGCATGCTGGTGGGCTGCCCCGAGGAAGTGGCGTTCCGCATGGGCTGGATCGATGCGGCGCAGCTGCGCGAGCGGGCGCGGGCGCTGGGCAAGACGGAACTGGGCCAGGTGCTGATGGCGCTGGCCGATACCGGCACCGGGGACTGACGCGCCATGCAGGTGGAACGTCTGGCCATCCCCGAGGTGATGCTGGTCACGCCGCGGCGCTTCAGCGACAGCCGCGGCTTCTTTGCCGAGACCTGGAACCGTGCCGCCTTCGCCAAGGCCGGGATCGACGTGGATTTCGTGCAGGACAACCACAGCTATTCCGCCCAGCGCGGCGTGGTGCGCGGGCTGCACTGCCAGATCGCGCCGAACGTGCAGGGCAAGCTGGTGCGCTGCCTGAAGGGTGCGATCTGGGATGTGGTGGTGGATATCCGCCGCGGCTCCCCCACCTACGGCCAGCATGCAGCGGCGGTGCTGAGTGCGGAGAATTTCACCCAGCTTTGGGTGCCCGGCGGGTTCCTGCACGGGTTCTGCACGCTGATGCCGGACACCGAGGTGGCCTACAAGGTGAACGCGCCCTATGACCGCGACGCCGAGCGCGGGGTGATCTGGAACGACCCGGATCTGGCGCTGCCCTGGCCGGTGGGCGCGGACGAGGTGAAGCTGTCCGACAAGGATGCGGCGCTGCCACGGCTTGCGGCGTGTGATTCCTGGTATTCGGTGTAGGCCGATGACGATCCTGGTGACGGGCGGCAGCGGGCAATTGGCGCAGGCGCTGGCCGAGGCCGCTGGTGCGCGCCTGGTGCGCGTGGTGGGCCGGCCTGATTTCGATTTCGATCGCATCACCGGCCTGCCGGCCGTGCTGGCCGCGGCCAAGCCCGCGCTGGTGATCAATGCCGCGGCCTATACCGCGGTGGATCGCGCCGAGAGCGACGCGGCGGCGGCGTGGCGCGCCAACCGCGACGGGCCGGCGGTGCTGGCGGCGTATTGCGCGGCGGCTGGCATTCCGCTGATCCATGTCTCCACCGATTTCGTGTTCGATGGCAGCAAGGGCGCGCCCTACACCGAGAATGACGCCCCCAACCCCACCAGCGTCTATGGCGCCAGCAAGCTGGCCGGCGAGCAGGCGGTGCTGGCGGCGTGCCCGCAGGCGGTCGTACTGCGCACCTCCTGGGTGTATGCGGCGCGCGGGCGGAATTTCGTGCTGACCATGCTGAACCTGGCGAGCAC
>CANHKG010000311.1 GCA_947460455.1 Rhodospirillales bacterium
CAAGCTCGCCGAGACCGCCGGCCAGGCCAAGCTGCTGGAAGCCACCGCCACCCTGTTCAGCCTGGACGGCACGCCGGACCGGATCGAGATCTACGACAACTCCCACATCATGGGCGCCAACGCTTATGGCGTGATGGTCGTCGCGGGGCCGGAGGGCTTCCGCAAGCAGGCCTACCGCAAGTTCTCGATCAAATCCGCCCTCACCCCCGGCGACGACTTCGCCATGATGCGCGAGGTGCTTACCCGCCGCTTTGCCCGCGCGCTGAAGGACGAGGAAGCCGGCGAGGAAACCGAATGGCCCGACCTGGTGCTGATCGATGGCGGCCTGGGCCAGCTCACCGCCGCCCAGGCGATCCTGGACGAGCTGGGCATCGAGGACGTGCTGCTGGTCGCCATCAGCAAGGGCCCGGACCGCGACGCCGGCCGCGAATGGTTCCATCGCACCGGCCACCCGCCGTTCCAGCTGCCGCCGCGCGACCCCGTGCTGTATTTCCTGCAGCGCCTGCGCGACGAGGCGCACCGCTTCGCCATCACCACCCACCGGGCCGGCCGCTCCAAGGCGTTGGTGACCAGCGAGCTGGATGAAATCCCCGGCATCGGCCCCGGCCGCAAGCGCGCCCTGCTGAACCATTTCGGCTCGGCCCGCGGCGTGAAGCAGGCCGGGCTCTCGGACCTGGAGGCGGCACCGGGGGTTTCGAAGGCGATCGCGAAGCTGATCTACGCGCATTTCCATCCCAGCGCTTAGGGGCGCAAGGGATTCACCACGGAGACGCGGAGGACGCGGAGAAGGCGCGGAGTCGACGCTTCGGCTCCGCGCTCTCCGTGGCGCCGTGGTGAACCTTCACCGGCCGCTTGCCCGCCGCCGCCCCATGGGCCATGAGTCCCGGCATCCATGTCCGATCCCAGCCCCCCCATCCTTTCGGGCCATATCGACCAGGCCGACCGGCATTCGGTGACCGGCTGGGCGCTAGACCCGGCGCGGCCCGGCGAACCCGTGCTGCTGGAGGTGGTGCTGGATGGCGCGGTGGTCGGCACCTTCCCCGCCGACCGCCACCGCGCCGATCTCGAACAGGCCGGGCTGGGCAATGGCCGCCACGCCTTCCAGCTGCAGATCCCCGGCGGGCTCTCCCCCCATGCCGAACGCGTGCTGGAACTGCGCCGCGCCGGCGATGGCGCCATCGTGCCCGGCTCCCCCGTGGTGCTGCCTCGCGCCCCCCTGGCCGGCGAGACCGCCCGCCGCGCCCTGCACGATGCCGTGGAAGCCGCCGCCCTGGGCGCCGACGCCCCGGCGCTGGAGGCCCTGGTGGGTGAGCTGGTGCGCGCCATCCAGGCCCGCGAGCCGACCCCCCCGGCCCATCACGCCGCCCTGCTGGCCCGCCTAGGCGCCGCCCCGCCCTCGCCGGAGCCGTGCCGCCTCGCCCTGGTCATCGACGAATCCATCCCCGATCCCGGCCGCGATGCCGGCTCCTCGGCCCTGCTGTCCCACATGCGCTCCCTCCAGCGCCTGGGCTTCGCGGTGGAGATCGTGCCCGGCTACGCCATGGAAGCAGCACCAGAGGCGGTGGCCCGCATGCGCGAGGCCGGCTTCACCGCCTGGGTCGCCCCCTGGGCCGCCTCGGTGGAGGAGGTGCTGCGCCACGGCGGCGAGGGCTACGAGGTGGTCTATGTCCACCGCCTCGCCCCGATGCTGAAATACGGCGCCCTGATCCGCCGCTGGTGCCCACGCGCCCGCCTCGTCTACTGCGTCGCCGACCTGCACCATCTGCGGGCGGAGCGGGAGGCAGCACTGGTCACGGGCATCGCCGGCAGCCCGGAGATCGAGGCACTGCGCGAGGCCGAACTCGCCGCCATCGCCGCCGCCGACGGGCCGATCACCCATTCCACCGCCGAGCAGGCCCGCCTGGCCGCCCTGCTGCCCGGCGTGCGCGCGCACGTAGTGCCGTGGGAAGTCACCCTGCCGCCGCCCGTGGGCCCCGCCCTGCGGCGCCGCGGCGTGGCCTTCGTCGGCAGCTACGGCCACGCCCCCAACCGCGACGCCGCGTGGGAATTGCTGGAAGCCGTGATGCCCCTGGTCTGGGCGCAAGACCCCACCATCCCCTTCCTGCTCGCCGGCAGCGGCATGCCGGCGGAACTGGCGGAGGCCGCGCGCAAGGCACACGGCCCGGTGGAGGTGCTGGGCCAGATCCCGGTGCTGGCCGATCTCTGGGGCCGCGCCCTGGTCGCCGCCGCCCCGCTGCGCTTCGGCGCCGGGATCAAGGGCAAGGTGCTGGACAGCCTGGCCGCCGGCATCCCCTGCCTGTGCACCGCCATCGCCGCCGAGGGGCTGCACCTGCCCGACGAGCTGGCCATTCTGGTGCAGGACGAACCCGGCGCCATGGCGCGCGAGATCGTGCGCCTGCACCACGACCCCGCCCTGGTCGATCGGCTGGGCGCCGCCGGGCGGGCCCATATCGGCGAACACTACCGTGCCGCGGTGATCGACGCGGCGCTGGCACCTGCCCTCGGACTGGAGACGACATGAACGAGATGAGCGCCATCGACGGCATCGCCATTCCCACCCCGGCGATGATCGCCGCCACCCGCAAGGAGCTGGCGCCGTTCGTCGCCACCACGCCCGTCTTCGCGCGCCGGGGCATCGCGGCCGGGCCGGAAGGTGCGACCCTGGAATTCAAGTTCGAGCTGCTGCAGAACGCCGGCACCTTCAAGGCACGCGGCGCCTTCGCCAACATCCTGGCGCTGGACGCGGCGCAGAAGGCCCGCGGCGTCACGGCCATCTCCGCCGGCAACCACGCCATCGCCGTGGCCTACGCGGCGCAGAAGCTTGGCGTGCCCGCCAAGGTGGTGATGCTCGCCAGCGCCAACCCCGCCCGCCTCGCCCTCGCCCGCGCCTGTGGCGCCGAGGTGCTGCTGGCGCCAGACGGGGCCACCGGGTTCCAGATGGTCGCCGACATCCAGGCGAGCGAGGGAAAATTCTTCGTCCACCCCTTCAACGGCCTGCGCACCGTGCTCGGCACCGCCACATTGGGCGCCGAATGGGCGGAACAGTCGGGTGGCCTCGATGCCCTGGTGCTCCCCATCGGCGGCGGCGGCCTGGCGGCCGGCGTGGCCACCGCGTTCAAGCAGGCCATGCCCGATCTCGTGATCTACGGCGTGGAGCCGGAGGGCGCGAACGGCATGGCGCGCAGCTTCGCCGAGGCCGGGCCGATCAAGATGGGCGCCATGAGCTCCATCGCCGACAGCCTCTGCGCCCCGCACACGGAGGCCTATTCCTACGGCCTCTGCCGCCGCGCCATCACCGACCTCGTCACCATCACCGACGCCGACCTGCGCGGCGCCATGCACCTGCTGTTCGAGGAGCTGAAGCTGGCGGTGGAGCCTGCCTGCGCCGCCGCCACCGCCGCCGCCTGCGGGCCGTTGCGCACGCGGCTGGCAGGCAAGCGCGTCGGCGTGCTGCTGTGCGGCAGCAACACCGACCTGGCGACCTTCACCCGGCACATGGGCGCGGCATGATGAACGCGCTCCGCCTCGCCGGCCTGCTGCTGCTGGCGGTGGCCAGCGCGGCCCATGCCCAGGCCCCGGCGCGCCCCGCGGCCCCCCGCCCGCCCGCCGCCGATGCGCCCGCCGCGGCCCCGGCGCCAGAGAAGCCGCTGGCGCTGCGGATGGAGGGCAACATCACCCTGCGCGGCCCCACCGGCCGCTGGGGCACCCCGGTGGTGGACGATCTGAACCGCCGCATCTACCTGCCGCGCGGCCCCGCGGGGCTCTCCGTGCTGTCGCTGGACGGGTTCAAGCCAGTGGCCGAGGTGCCGGAAACAACCGGCAGCTTCGCCGTGGCGCTGGACCCTGAAACCCTGCGCGGCTTTTCCGCCGGCACAACCGATGCCGCGGCGGATGGCCCCGCCGGCGCCATCACGGTCTTCGACCAGCGCGGCTTCAAGCCCATCCCCAACGTGCCGGAGCCGGTGAAGGCGCTGCGCGTGCGCCACCTGCTCTACGATGCCGCCACCAAGCAGCTCGCCGCCGCAACCGAGGAAGGCGTGCTGACGCTGATCGACCCCGCTAAGCTGGCCATCACCGGAACGATCCCGCTGCAGGGCCGGCGCGTCACCGCCCTGGCCACCGACCGGCGCGGCCGGCTGTTCGCCACCCTGGCGGACCAGGATGCGGTGGCGGTGGTGAACCTGGTCTCGCGGGAGGTCGCCACGATCTGGCGGCCGGAAGGCTGCCGCCAGCCGGTGGCCATGGTGTTCGACAGCATCGGCATGCGCCTGATCGTCGCCTGCCGCGGCGGCCGGGCCGAGGGCGCGCGCCCGGATGCCGAGCCGGC
>CANHKG010000312.1 GCA_947460455.1 Rhodospirillales bacterium
GCGGCAACATCCGCCTCGGTGGGCGTGCGCCCGGTGCCGATCGCCCACACCGGCTCATAGGCCACCACGCCCTCGAATCCGTCCGGCAGGCTGCCGGCCAGCTGGGCCGCCACCACCGCATCCTGCTCGCCGGCCACGCGCTGCGCCTCGGTCTCGCCCACGCACACGATCGGCATCAGCCCCGCGGCCACCGCCGCCACCACCTTGGCGCGCACCTGGGCATCGGTCTCGCCATGGTCGGCGCGGCGTTCGGAATGGCCCAGGATCACATGCGTGGCACCGCAATCGCGCAGCATCGCCGCCGAGATGTCGCCGGTATGCGCGCCGGATGCCTTGGCGTGGCAATCCTGCCCGCCCACCGCCACCGGGCTGCCCTGCAGCGCCTGCGCGGCAACGGTCACCAGGGTGGCCGGCGGGCATACCAGCAGGTCGCAGGCCAGCGCCTTGTCCGCGGCCGCCGCGCGCAGCGCATTGGCAAGCGCCCCCGCCATGGCCAGCGAGCCGTTCATCTTCCAGTTGCCCGCGATCAGCTGTCGCATTCTGTCCTCCCTTAACCGGTTCTCGCCGTATCGACCCAAGCGGCCGACCGTTCAACCCCTACACACCCGGCGCGGTGGGCACCTGCCAGCGCCGAAGGGAATCCAGCCCCGCCAGCACCAGCGGCTCCAACGCCTCCACCCGCTCGCGCAGCCCGTCATAGCGCCCGGCCGCCACTTCCTCCTGGATCGCCGCCGCCGCCAGCCCCAGCTGCGCCAGCCCCACCGTGCGCGCCGCCCGCGCCACCAGCCGCGCCTGATGCCCCAGCAGATCCATCCGCCCGGCCTGCACCAGGTCGCGCATGTCCTCCATCTGGCGCAGCGCATCGGCCTGGAACTGGCGCACCACCTCCGCCACCGGCCCGGCCCCGATCTCCTCCACCAGCAGCGCCAGCCGCTGTGCATCGAACCCTGCAGGCACCCGCGCCGCAGGCGCCGGCGCGGCCACGGGCTCGGTCGCCACCAGTTCCAGCGCCCGCACGATCGCGGCCCCCAGGCGGGAGGCACTGATCGGCTTGGTCTCGAAATGCGTCATCCCCGCCGCCAGGCAGCGCTCCTGGTCAGCCGCCATGGCATTGGCGGTCAGGCCGATGATCGGAATGCCCGCCGCCGCCCCGCCCAGCCGACGGATCGCCTCGGTGGCTGCCAGCCCGTCCATCTCCGGCATCATCACATCCATCAGCACCAGGTCGAACCCGCCGCGCTGCACCGCCTCCACCGCCTCGCGCCCGTTCTCCACTGCCTCCACCCGGTGGCCCATGCGCTCCAGCATGCGCGTGGCCACCAGCCGGTTGGTCGGGTTGTCCTCGGCGATCAGGATGCGCCGTGGCACCACGCCCCCCTCCTGCGCCACCGGCGCCAGGGGTGCGAGGTCGCCGCGCGGCAGCGTCAGCAGCACGTCGAAATGGAAGGTGCTGCCCTGCCCCGGCGTGCTCTCCACCCCGATCGTGCCGCCCATCCGCTCGATCAACCGCCGGCAGATCGCCAGCCCCAGCCCGCTGCCCCCGAACCGGCGGGAGATGGAGCTGTCCACCTGCGTGAATTCCGTGAACAGCCGGCCCTGCGCCTCGGGCGGAATGCCGATGCCGGTATCGCTGATGGCAAAGCCCAGCCGGATCGCGCTGCCCTCGCTGCGCACCAGCCGCACCGCCAGCCGCACGCTGCCATCGCTGGTGAACTTGATGCCGTTGCCGATCAGGTTCAGCAGCACCTGGCGCAGCCGGTGTGCATCACCCACCGCGCGCACCGGCACCTCCGCCGCCACCTCCTGAGACAGCAGAAGCCCCTTGGTCGCCGCCTCTGCCGACAGCAGCTCCATCGAATCGCGCACCACCTCGCGCACGTCGAACGCCGTCTCCTCCAGGTCCAGCCGCCCGGCATCCAGGCGCGAGAAATCCAGGATATCGTTGATCAGCTGCAGCAAATGCTGGCCGGAATCGAGGATGATCCGCACGTAGTGCTTCTCGGTGGAGCCCAGCGGCATGTCCTGCAGCAGCCCGGCCACGCCGATGATGCCGTTCATCGGCGTGCGGATCTCGTGGCTCATCACCGCCAGGAACTCGCTGCGCGCCCGCCCCGCCGCCTCCGCCGCATCACGCGCCGCCGCCAGCGCCCGCTCGTTGCGGCGGCGCTCGGTGATGTCGGTATAGGTCCGCACCGCGCCGCCATCCGGCAGCCGCTCCGTGCGCACCTCCAGTACCACGCCGTTCGGCCGCATGCGCTCGAAATGCGCGTTCTGCGCCGAAAGGTCACCGGTCTCCAGGAAGCGCAGCACGCCGGGTTCCACCCGCCCGGGCGTTCCGAACTCGCCGCAATCCACCTGCCACTGCACGATGTCACGAAAGGACGGATTCATCTGCACCAGGTCGGCCGGCAGGTCGAGCAACGCGATGGCGCGCTGGTTGATCACCGGCACCTGCCCCGTGGCATCGATCATCATGATGCCCTGGCTGATGTTCTGCAGCGTCGCGGTCAGTGCCTGCTGGCTGGCCAGCAGCCGGTGGTGCTGGCGCTGCACCAGCGCGCCCACGCCGATCACGCCCACCGTCATCAGCAAACCGGCGCCCACGAACTGCAGCCGGTGCCGCCGGAAGCTGGAAAACACATCGGCGCTGTCGATGCCGATCATCACCGCCAGCGGATAGAAGCGCAGCCGCCGCCAGGCGCCGATGCGGTCCACCTCGTCCAGCCCCCCGGCGCCGCGGAAGATGCCCTGGGCCTCCCCCCCGCTGGTCACCGCCGCCGCCTCGCTGCCGGCATAGACCTGGCCGATCGCACCAGGCAAAGGCGGCATGCGCGCGCGCACCAGCCCATCGGGCCCCACCACCAGCATCACCGCCTCGCCCACGTCCAGCGCCTCGGCAAACCGCGTCAGCTCCTCCGCCGCCAGCGTCGCCACCACCCCGCCCAGCACCGTGCCATCGGCCGCCGCGATGCGCCGCATCGCATGGACAGACCACCGCCCGGTCGCCCGGCTTCGCATCGGCGGCCCCAGCCGCAGCCGGTCGTCGCCACCGCCGCGCAGCCAGGCCAACTCCCCATCCGAAAGCTCCACGCGCCCAGCACCGGGCCCGGCGCTGCTCGCCTTCACCGCCCCGTAGGGATCCAGCAACGCCACCTGCACCTGCCGCCGCCCCAGCACCGGCCCGCGGCTCAGCGCCACGGGATCGAACCCGGCGGGGTCGCGCAGGTAGCTCTCGCGCAGGAACAACAGGCTCTGGTCCAGCGCCTCGAAGCTGCGCTCCAGATTTTCCGCGAAGCCATAGGCGGTGTTGCGCGCCTTCTGCATGGCATCGAAGCTGGTCTGCCGGTACTCGCGCAGCAGGTGGATGTACACGCTGCCCCAGGTCAGGCAGATCGCCACCCCAACCAGCATGGCAAAGGCATAGGAAGCCCGGAACGCCCCGCGCTTCGGCGGCGGCGCCGCGCCCACCATGCGCGCCGCATCGCCGCGCGGCTCGCCCGCTCCCGCGGCGCCCGCATCATTCATGGTGATGGCCTCGCGCGCGTCCCATGGGGGGTCAGCCGCACTCCCGTCCCGATCCGTGCCGGGATGCTAACGCGGAACGGGAGCCAGCGCACGCCGAAGCGCGCTAAACCGGCCCGGCGTTCGGCCCCTTGCCGGCGGCAAAGCGCACCGCCTCCTCCGCCGCGCGGAACAGGGCGCGCGCCTTCTGCCGGCACTCCTCGTATTCCGCCTCCGGCACCGAATCCGCCACCACCCCGGCGCCGGCCTGCACATACATCGTGCCGTCCTTCACCAGCGCGGTACGCAGCGCGATGCAGGTATCCATGGAGCCATCGGCGGCGAAATAGCCGATGCAGCCGCCATAGATGCCGCGCCGCACCGGCTCCACCTCCTCGATGATCTCCATCGCCCGCACCTTCGGCGCGCCGGAAAGCGTGCCGGCCGGGAACCCCGCCGCCAGCGCATCCACCGCCTCCAGCCCCTCGGCCAGCCGGCCCTGCACCTCCGACGAGATGTGCATCACGTGGCTGAACCGCTCGATGATGAAGCTCTCCTTCACCTTCACCGAGCCGATCTCCGAAACCCGGCCCACGTCGTTGCGGCCGAGGTCGAGCAGCATCAGGTGCTCCGCCCGCTCCTTGGGATCGGCCAGCAGCTCCTCCTCCAGTCGCAGATCCTCCTCATTGGTCGCCCCGCGCCGGCGCGTGCCCGCCAGCGGCCGGATCGTCACCGCGCCATCGCGCAGCCGCACCAGGATCTCGGGCGAGGAGCCGACGATGGA
>CANHKG010000313.1 GCA_947460455.1 Rhodospirillales bacterium
GATGTTCTTGTCCACCTTGTGGCCGGGCAGCTGGCCGCCTTCGCCGGGCTTGGCGCCCTGGGCCATCTTGATCTGGATGTCGTCGGCGTTGACCAGGTATTCGATGGTGACGCCGAAGCGGCCGGAGGCGACCTGCTTAATGGCGGAGCGTTCGGAATCACCGTTGGGCAGGCGCACGTAGCGGTCGCTCTCCTCCCCGCCTTCGCCGGTGTTGGACTTGCCGCCGATGCGGTTCATGGCGATGGCGAGCGTGGTGTGGGCTTCGCGGCTGATGGAGCCGAAGCTCATGGCACCCGTGGCGAAACGCTTCACGATCTCGCTGGCGGGTTCGACTTCCTCCAGCGGCACGGGGGTGCCGGCGCGGAATTCCATCAGGCCGCGGATGGTGAGCAGGCGGCCGGAGGGGTCCTTGCTGCCCTGGTCGTTGATGCGGCTGGCGAAGCGCTTGTAGGCATCCTGGGCGTTGCCGCGAACGGCGTGCTGGAGGTCGGCCACCGTATCCGGCGCCCAGACGTGATCCTCCCCGCGCAGGCGGAAGCCGTAGTCGCCGCCGGGGTCGAGCTGGTCGCGGTAGACGAGGTCGTCGCCATAGGCCTGGCGGTGGCGCAGGACCGTTTCGGCGGCGATTTCCGCCATGCCCGCACCTTCGATGGTGGTGGCGGTGCCGGTGAAGCACTTCTCGATGAAGGCGGTGGAGAGGCCGACGGCATCGAAGATCTGCGCGCCGCAATAGGACTGGTAGGTGGAGATGCCCATCTTGGACATCACCTTCAGGATGCCCTTGCCGATGGCCTTGATGAAGTTCTTGCGGACTTCGTAGGCCGAGAGGGCCATGCCTTCGGTGACGCGCAGGCTCTCCAGCGTGTCGAAGGCGAGCCAGGGGTTGATCGCCTCGGCACCGTAGCCGGCGAGGACGCAGAAATGGTGCACCTCGCGCGCTTCGCCGGTTTCGACGACGAGGCCGGTGCCGGTGCGCAGGCCCTGGCGGATGAGGTGGTGGTGGACCGACGCGGTGGCCAGCAGGGCGGGCACGGCGATGCGCTCGGCGGAGACGGCGCGGTCGGACAGGATCAGGATGTTACGGCCGGCGAGCACGGCTTCGGTGGCTTCGCGGCAGATGCGTTCGACGGCCTTCTCAAGCCCACCGGCACCTTCGCTGGCGACCCAGGTGGTGTCGATGGTGGCGGCGCGGAAGGCACCGCCGATCTGGCCGGAGATGTGGCGGATCTTGGCGAGTTCGGCGTTGGTGAGGATCGGCTGGGCGACTTCCAGGCGGTAATGCGTGCCGGCGTGGTGGCCGAGCAGGTTCGGGCGCGGGCCGATCATGCTGACCAGCGACATCACCAGCTCTTCGCGGGTGGAGTCGATGGGCGGGTTCGTCACCTGGGCGAAGTTCTGCTTGAAGTAGTTGTAGAGCAGCTTCGGCTTGCGGGAGAACACGGCGATGGGGGTATCGGTGCCCATGGAGCCGATGGGGTCGTCGCCTTCGCGGGCCATCGGCTCCAGGAAGAACTGCATGTCTTCCTGGGTGTAGCCGAAGGCCTGCAGGCGGTTGAGCGCGCTGGCGTTGTCCTTGCCGTGGCCGTTGGGCTCGTCGGCTTCCGGCAGGTCTTCGAGCTTGACCTGGGTGGCCTTCAGCCAATCCTCGTAGGGGTGCTGGTTGGCCAGGGTTTGCTTGATTTCGGCGTCGTCGATGATGCGGCCCTGTTCCAGGTCGATCAGCAGCATCTTGCCGGGCTGCAGGCGCCATTTGCGCAGGATGCGCTCCTCCGGCACCGGCAGGACGCCGGTTTCGCTGGAGAGGATGACGAGGTCGTCATCCGTGACCAGGTAGCGGGCGGGGCGCAGGCCGTTGCGGTCCAGCGTGGCGCCGATCTGGCGGCCATCGGTGAAGGCGATGGCGGCGGGGCCGTCCCACGGTTCCATCAGGGCGGCGTAGTATTCGTAGAAGGCGCGGCGCTGGGGATCCATCAGCTTGTTGCCGGCCCAGGCCTCTGGGATCAGCATCATCATGGCATGGGCGAGCGAGTAGCCGCCGGCGATGAGGATTTCGAGCGCGTTGTCCAGGCACGCCGTGTCGCTCTGGCCGTGCGGGATCAGCGGCCACATCTTGTCGAGATCGGCGCCCAGGAGCGGCGAGGACATGGAGTGGCGGCGGGCGAACATCCAGTTGACGTTGCCGCGGACGGTGTTGATCTCGCCGTTATGGGCGATGAAGCGGTAGGGGTGGGCGAGGCGCCAGGACGGGAAGGTGTTGGTGGAGAAGCGCTGGTGGACGAGGGCGAGGGCGCTTTCGCACATCGGGTTGCGCAGGTCGTCGTAGAAGCTCTGCACCTGGGGGGCGAGCAGCAGGCCCTTGTAGACCACGGTGCGGGTGCTGAAGCTGGGCATGTAGAATTCGGCCAGGCCCGGCTGGCGGTTCTTTTCCGAGAGGTCGCGGACGTTGTTCAGCACCTGCTTGCGGATGGCCAGGATCTTGCGCTCGAAGGCGTCCTGGTCGCGCATGGTGGCGCTGCAGGCGACGATGGCCTGGCGCATCACCGGCATCGTCTCGATCACGCGTTCGCCGAGGCCGGAGGTGTCGGTCGGCACGTCGCGCCAGCCGAGGAGGGACTGGCCTTCGGCCTTGACGATCTGGGCGAGCAGGGCTTCGCCGGTGGCGCGGCTTTCCTTGTCGCGCGGCAGGAAGCACATGGCCACCGCGTAGCGGCCGGCGGGCGGCAGCACGATGTCGTTGGACTTGGCCCAGTGGCGCAGCAGGCCATCGGGGATCTGGATCAGGCAGCCGGCGCCATCGCCCACCAGCGGGTCTGCCCCCACGGCGCCGCGATGATCCAGGTTCACCAGGATCTGCAGCCCGCGTTTGATGATGTCGTGCGATTTGACGCCTTTGATGTTCGCGACAAAGCCCACGCCGCACGCATCGTGCTCGTTGGCGGGATCATACAGGCCCTGCGGGGCCGGAAGGCCGGCCCACTCGGTTGCGTTCATCGCAGTCGCTCCCCGGTCCGCCCTGGTGGGCGGATGGCTCTTGTTCACCTCGCGCGGCAGGCCAGTGGCGCGCAGCGCGAAGGTGTTGCCAAATCATGCAATGGCGCGGCGTGCAAGAGGCAATTGCCCGCCCGGCGCCGTGGATGCCTAGAACCCAGGCATGCCGCGCGCGGCCTCGGCCAGGAAATCCCTTGCATAGGCGGCGTGGGAGCGGGGGACCTCCAGCCGCCATTCTGTCGCCGCGCGGCGCCAGAGCGTGATGCCGATGCGGCCCAGCACGGTGCGGGTGACCATGCCGATGGGGAAGGCGGCCTCGTGCAGATCCAGCGGGCAGCCGGCGGAGAGCGCCCGTGCCGCGCCGGGGCCGCGCAGGGCGAGGGCGGCGAAGCCGTCGGATATTTCGACCAGGCTGTGCGGCAGGTCGGCCAGGGCGGGGGCCAGGGGAGGATCGTCGCCGTCTGGGCCTAGCAGCAGCCATTCACCGGGGCCGAGCCAGAGTGCCGCCCGCGTGCCTGCCTCCACCGCGCGGCATGGCTGGTGCGGCAGTGCCAGGCCGAAGGCGGCGCCGGCACGGTCGGCCACCGCGGCATCGCCCCACAGCACCATGCGCCGGGCGGGCGGTAGCGCCAGGATTTCAACCATGCAGGCGCGCTCCTTCGGGGTCCAGGAACACCGGGGGGGCCACTGTCACCGTGATGCCGCCGCGCGGGCCGGCGACGAAGAGGCGTTGGCCGAGGCGGGTGCGGCCGCCGGCCAGGAGGGCCAGGGCGATGGAGCGGCCCAAAGCGGGGCTGTGGTAGGCGGAGGTGACGTGGCCGAGGGCGGGGGTGCCCGGTGGCGGGCTGGCTTCGGCGACGAGTTGCGCGCCTTCCTCCAGCACGATGACCGGGTTCTCCGTGAGGAGCCCGACCAGTTGGCGGCGATCGGGGAGCAGCATGTCGGGACGGGTGAGGGAGCGCTTGCCGACGAAATCGGGCTTGGCGCGGCCTTCCGGCAGGCCGAGATCGCCGGGGGTGACGGTGCCGTCGGTTTCCTGGCCGATGATGATGTAGCCCTTCTCCGCCCGCATCACGTGCATCGCCTCTGTGCCGTAGAGCGTGCCGCCGATGGCGGCGAGGCGTGCGCGCAGTGCATCCCAGAGCGGCGGGGCGTGGCGGGCCGGAACGTTCACTTCGAAGCCCAGCTCGCCGGTGAAGCTGACGCGCATCAGGCGGGCGGGGGCGCCGGCGATGGTGAGATCGCGCACCGCCATGTGC
>CANHKG010000314.1 GCA_947460455.1 Rhodospirillales bacterium
CCCAAGATGCCCGGCGCGCGGCGGCTTGCAAGGGGGGCAACGCCATGGTTGCCCCGTGCCTGCCGTTGGCCCTACATCCCGGACTTCCATTCCTTTCAGGAGGCACGGCGATGAAGCGGCGTCAGGTTCTCGGCGGACTCGCAACCGCGGGCGCGGCCCTTGCTGCCCCGAAGATCGTGCAGGCGCAAAACCGGCGCGTGCTGAAGTTCGTGCCGGATGCCGACCTCGCGGTGATCGACCCGGTGATCACCACCAGCTACCAGACCCGCGATCACGGGTTCATGGTGTTCGACAGCCTGTATGGGCAGGACGACCAGTATCGCATCCGCCCGCAGATGGCCGAGGGCCATGTGATGGAGGATGACGGCAAGACCTGGAAGATCACCCTGCGCGAGGGGCTGAAGTTCCACGACGGCGAGAAGGTGCTCGCCCGCGATTGCGTGGCCAGCATCCAGCGCTGGGGCAAGCGCGACAGCTTCGGCCAGGCGCTGATGGCGGCCACCAACGAGCTGGTGGCGCAGGATGACCGCACCATCGTGTTCCGCCTCAAGAACCCGTTCCCGCTGCTGCCCGATGCGCTGGGGCACTATTCGCCCAACATGCTGCCGATCATGCCGGCGCGGCTGGCGGAGACCGATCCCAGCCGGCAGATCACGGAGATGGTTGGCTCCGGCCCGTTCCGTTTCAAGGCCGATGAGCGCGTGCCGGGCAGCCGCGTGGTGTACGAGAAATTCGAGGGCTACGTGCCGCGCAACGAGGCGGCTGAGCGCACCGCCGGTGGCAAGGTGGTGCATTTCGACCGGGTGGAATGGTCGATCATCCCCGATGTCTCCGCGGTGGCGAATGGCTTGATCCAGGGCGAGATCGACTGGTGGGGCGGGCCGACGGCCGATCTGCGGCCGGTGCTGCAACGTTCGCGCAATGTGCGCCTGTTCACCATGATCCCGACCGGGACCATCGCCACGATGCGGTTCAACCAGCTGCAGCCGCCCTTCGACAACCCGGCGATCCGCCGCGCCATTGTCCAGGCCGTGACGCAGAGCGACTACATGATTGCCATCCAGGGCGAGGACAAGGCGCTGTGGCGCGAGGGCGTGGGCTACTTCTGCCCCGATACGCCGATGGACACCCAGGCGGGGATGGAGAACCTCAATGCCCCGCGCAACCTGGAGAACGTGAAGCGCCTGCTGGCCGAGGCCGGCTACAAGGGTGAGAAGGTGGTGCTGCTGGCGCCGCAGGACATTCCCTCCACCAAGGCGATCGCCGAGGTGACCTTCGACCTGTTCAAGCGCATCGGGCTGAACGTGGAGGCGCAGGCGATGGACTGGGCCACCGTGGTGCAGCGCCGCACCAAGCAGGAGCCGGTGGACCAGGGCGGCTGGAGCGTGTTCCACACCTCCTGGGGCGGGGTGGACCAGTTCAACCCGGCGGTGCACGCCTTCCTGCGCGGCAACGGGCGCCAGGGCATCATGGGCTGGCCGATCAGCCCCACGATCGAGGCGCTGCGGGCCGAATGGCTGCTGGCGCCGGACCTCGCCGCGCAACAGAAAGTGTGCGAGGCGCTGCAGCTGCAGGCGTTCCGCGACGTGCCCTACATCCCGCTGGGCCAGGTGCGGGCGCAGAGTGCCCATCGCAGCAACCTGGAAGGGGTGCTGACCGGGCTGCCGGTGTTCTGGAATGTGAAGCGGAGCGCGTAGGGCAAGGAAGCGGTTCTTTTTTGAAAAAAAGAACCAAAAAACTTTTGATCACTGGCACGCGTGCAGGGTGACCAGCACGCGTGCCAGTGAATGAAGTCTTTTTTGCTTCTTTTTTCTTCAGAAAAAAGAAGACTCTTTCTTCTCAAGCGCTGCGATGATCTCCCGCCGTAGCTTCTGGCGCATCGCTTCCTCGAACTCGGCGAAGTTCTGGCAGGTCATGGCGAAGGCGCCGGGGCCGCCGATCACCTCCTGCTGGTAGTGCGCCAGCAGGTCCGGCTCCTCGTGCAGCACGCACAGGCCGTTGATGGTGACGCCGCCGGCCACGAGGCGGTCGCGCGGTATGTGGGGCAGGATGCCTTGGTTGGATTTGCCGTCGCCGACCATGTCGATCACCACGCGGGTGGCGCCGGCGGGGGCGGTGAGGATCAGGGTTTCGCAGGCGCGCAGGGCTTCGCCGACGGCGGTGGCGCCGGCGCGGATGGTGCGGGGAACGTTTTCCACTTCCTCCGCGAAGGCGTGCAGCGCTTCGGGGCTGGCGAGGCGGGTCCAGTCCACCATCACCTCCTGCGCGGTGGGGCCGGACCATATCATGAGGGCGCAGAGGCTGGCGCCGCGCGGGCCGGAGAGCAGGCCAGCGATCACCGCTTCGTCGCGCAGGCCAGCCGCGCAGCCGCTGGCCATGCGGCCGAAGCTCTCCAGCGAGACGCTGGCGGAGCAATCCAGCGCGATGATCAGGGCGAGGTCGGCGTCGTCCATGGCGGCACGTTACCATCACCCTTGAGCGATGGCGCCATCCGGCCGATCATCGCGCAGCAATCCGGGAGGATGAAGATGCCCGACGACGCCACCCCCAAGGTTCAGAGCGACACCAAGCTGCCGCTGTCGCGGATAACCGTGCTCGACCTCACGCTCGCCCGCGCCGGGCCCACCTGCGTGCGCCATCTGGCGGATTGGGGGGCGAACGTGATCCGCATCGAGCCGCCCGGCAACGGCGACGATATCGCCGGCAACCGGGACGGGTTCGATTTCCAGAACCTGCACCGGAACAAGAAGGCGATCCGGCTGGACCTGAAGTCGCCGGAGGGGCATGCGGCGTTCATGAAGCTGGCCGCCACTGCCGACGTGGTGGTGGAGAACATGCGGGCGGCGGTGAAGCATCGCCTCAAGATCTCCTACGACGAGGTGAAGGCGGTGAACCCGCGCATCGTCTATGGCAGCATCAGCGGCTTCGGGCAGGACGGGCCGTATGGGCTGCGGGCCGGCGTGGACCAGATCGCGCAGGGCATGGGCGGGCTGATGTCCATCACCGGCGAGCCCGGGCGCGGGCCGATGCGCGTGGGTATTCCGATCGATGATCTTTGTGCCGGCACGTTGCTTTCCATGGGCATCATGATGGCGCTGTTCGAGCGCGAGCAGACCGGCGTGGGGCGGTGGGTGACGACCTCGCTTCTGGAGACGCAGGTGTTCCTGCTGGATTTCCAGGCCACGCGCTGGTTGTTCGATGGCGAGGTGGCGGGCCAGGCGGGCAACGATCATCCGACGGGCATTCCCACCGGGGCGTTCCCGGCGGCGGATGGCTACATCAACATCGCGGCCAGTTCCGGCCGTCTGTGGGACCGGTTCGCGGAGGCGATCGGGCATCCGGAGTGGAAGACCAGGCCGGAATGGTCCACCCAGAAGGGCCGCAGTGCCGACCGCAAGGCGATCAACGCGGCGATCTCCGCGATCACCTGCACCAAGCCGGCGGAGCACTGGATCGAGCTGTTCGAGGGCGCCGGCATTCCGTGCGGGCCGATCAACACGATCGACAAGGTGTTTGCCGATCCGCAGGTGAAGCACCTGAAGATGGCGCGGCCGGTGGCGCATCCGCGGCTTGGCGTGAAGGAGGTGGTGGCCTCGCCCATCAACCTCGTGGGCCATCCGAAGGATGTGCGCTCGCCCACGCCCGATGCGGGGGCGGATACGGTGGAGGTGCTGCGCGGGTTGGGCTACAGCGAGGCCGAACTGACTGACATGAAGGCCCGGGGAATCGTATGACCACGCAGTATGCCGACGGAAAGATGCTCGCCGAGGTTTCGGAGGGCGTTGGGCTGATCACCTTCAACCAGCCGGAGAAGCGCAACGCCATGTCGGTGGCGATGTGGCATGGGTTGTCGGAGATCCTGGACGCGTTCGAGGCGGATGAGGCGATCCGCACGGTGGTGATGACCGGGGCCGGGACCAAGGCGTTCGTCTCCGGTGCCGATATCAGCCAGTTCGAATCCACCCGCGCCGACGGCAACGCGCAGCTGGAATACGACCGGCTGACCGGGGCCGGCCGCGCCCGGCTGGCGGCGTTCCCGAAGCCGGTGATCGCCTGCATCCGGGGCTTCTGCCTCGGCGGCGGGTTGGGCATCGCCATGCAGGCTGATCTGCGCATCGCCGGCGAGGGCGCGCAGTTCGGCATTCCCGCCGCGAAGCTGGGCATCGCCTATAGCTTCGAGATGGTGGAGCG
>CANHKG010000315.1 GCA_947460455.1 Rhodospirillales bacterium
AGGGCAGGTTGACGAAGTCGGCGCCCACCGTGCCCGGCGCGGCGACGTAGCGCACCGCTTTCGCGATGGGGGCGAAGCCGGCGTAGAAATGCTGCATCGACTTCACCACCACGATTTTCTTGTCGGCCAGCGTGCAGCCGGTGCCGGTGAAGGCATCGGGGTTGAAGACCTGCTGGCGCTTGCTGGTGAGGATGATGTGGATGCCGTTCGCTTCCACCCAGGCCGAGGTGCCGTATTGCGCGCGGCCGCCGCCGAGGCCCTTCTGGGTGTGGTTCTCTACGATGCGGCGCACCGTGACGCGCAGATCGATCGGCGTGCCCGAAACGGGGCCGGACTTGCCGCCGATGCGCAGGTCGAAGCT
The DNA here is from genome assembly GCA_947460455.1 of Rhodospirillales bacterium. Classification (GTDB taxonomy): domain Bacteria; phylum Pseudomonadota; class Alphaproteobacteria; order Acetobacterales; family Acetobacteraceae; genus CAMDGX01. The sequence continues at coordinate 362 of CANHKG010000315.1, forward strand.
GGCACCCTCCCCGGCCTCGGCGCAGAAGGACACGGCGATCGGGTCCCAGAAGCAGCCGATGGCGGCGTAGGTGACGCCGCGCTCCACCATGCGGCGGAGCACGAAGGTGCTGTCGCTGGGGGCGCCGCCGCCGGCATTGTCCGCCACGTCGGCCAGGACGATTGGGCCTTCAGGCTGGGCGAGGGCGAAATCGATCGCCTGGTCGATGGTGTCGTGGGGGGTGACGGCTTCGTTGCGGAAGGCCCAGACCTCCTGGTGGAGTTGGGCGGCCAGGGCGGCGGCCTTTGGCTTGTCGTTGTCGGCGATCACCACGAACTTGGCGCCGACCTCGGCCACGTCGGCCCAGGGGAAGCCGTGGCCGAACGAAATCGAGAGGATGCCGTTCTTGCCTTCGAGGGATTGCATGCGGGCGACGAAGGATTTCGTTGGCTCCACCGGGGTGCGCCACATGCCGACCATGCGGCAATCGTGCAGGGCGACGACGGGCTTCGTTTTGCCGGCGATGGCGTCGCGCACGATGTCGTAGAGTTCCTGGGCGCGCTCGATGCCGTCGATATGCGGGTATTCCTTGAAGATCACCGGCAGGGCGTTGTCGCAGATATCGTTGGTGAGGTGGCAGTGCAGGTCGAGCTCCACGCCGATGGGCACGTTGGGGCCGACGATCTCGCGGGCGCGCTTCAGCACGTCGCCCTCGCAGTCGTCGTAGCCGTAGGCGACCATGGCGCCGTGCAGGAAGAGCAGCACGCCATCGACCGGCAGCGCGGCGCGCAAATCGTTCAGCAGGGTGTCGCGCAGTTCCTCATAGACCTCGGTGACGATGGGGCCCGAGGGCTCGGTGGTGGCGCAGATGCTTTCCACGATGCCGAACCCGTCCGCCTCGCCACGCTTGCGCCAGACCGCCAGCACGCCGTTGCCGCCGCCGACGACGGGCTGGAGCGAGCCATCGCGGCGGTAGAAGGGCTTGTCGACCTTGAAGGCGTTCATGCCGGTGGGGACCGGGGACCAGGTGTTGGTTTCGGTCAGGAAGGCGGCGGTGAACAGCTTCATGGTACGGCTCCTGGCTCCTGGATGGGATGGTAGCCCGCGCGGCGGGGCGCGGCCAGTTCCGCCGGCGCGGTGGGCGGGGCTAGGCTGCGGGATGGACCCGATCTTTGTTGCCGCCGCCCTGTTCAGTGCCGTGTTGCATGCCAGCTGGAATGCCGCGGTGAAGGCCAGCCGAAATCCGGCGCAGGCGGCCACGGGCCAGATGTGCTTTGCGGCGCTGATCGGGCTTCCCGGGCTGTATTGGACCGGGCTGCCGGCGGTGGAGTCTCTGGCGTGGATTGCGCTGTCCACGGCGATCAACACGATGACGGTGCCGGCGATGCTGCGGGCCTATGCCTTGGCCGGGTTCGGGCTGGTGTACCCGGTGATCCGGGCGGTGGCGGTGCTGCTGATCGTGCCGCTGGCCGCGGCCGTGGCCGGCGAGCGGGTGGGGCCGTGGGGGTTGGTGGGCGTGGCGGTGATCGCGCTTTCGTTGCTGACGCTTGCCTTCGATGCGGCGCGCACCGGGGCCGGGCGGGCGGCGAACCTGAAGGCGCTGGGCTGGACGTTGGCCGCGGGCCTGGGAACGGCGGCCTATGTGATCACGGATGCGCAGGGGGTGCGGGCCTCGGGCTCGCCATGGGCCTATGGGATCGTGGTGTCGGTGACCAATGCGCTGGCGATGCTGGTGCGGCAGCGGCGCAACCTGCCGGCGGTGGCGGAGTTGCCCGGCGTGCTGCGGGTGGCGGTGCCGGGCGGGATCGCCTCCATGGCATCGTATCTGCTGATCCTGTGGGTGTTCAGCCTGGCACCGATCGCACCCGCGGCGGCGCTGCGCGATACCTCGGCGCTGTTCGCCATCGTGATCGCGGCGCTGTTCCTGCGCGAGCGGTTCACGCCGGTGCGGATTGCCGCGGTGGCGCTGGCGGGGGCGGCGGTGCCGTTGCTGCGGCTGGGTTAGCTGAACAGCAGGGCCTGGGCGTTGTCGTGCAGCATGCGGCGCAGGTCCTCCGCCGGCAGGTTCATGGCGCGCGCGGCGGCCACCGTGCGGGCGAGATCGAGCAACGGGTAGTCGGAGGCGAACAGCACCTTCTCGCTGCCGCGCTGACCGTGCCATCGCCCGGCCAGGAAGCGCATCAGGGCCTCCGGGTAGGATTTCGGCGACCAGGCCGAGGTGCAGATGTAGAAATTGGCGTGGCGGGCGGCCAGGCGCACGGCCATCTCGGTCCAGGGGTCGCCGATGTGGTGAGCGACGATCACGAGGTCGGGGAAGGCCAGGGCGACGTCGTCGAGATGGGTGGGGTCGTTGGGGGCCATGGGCCAGAGCGGGCCGGGCATGCCGACATAGGTGAACAGCTTCAGCCCGAGCTCCACGCAGCGCGCATAGAGCGGGTAGTACCAGCGGTCGTTCGGGGCGAGCCCCCAGGGTGAGGGCGTGATGTGGACGCCGACCAGATTGGGATCGCCGTGCAGGGACTGGATGATGCGCGGGTTGCGCATGAGGTCCCAGTAGGAGCCGGGGCCATGCTCCGGCGGCATCACCGTGGCGATCCAGCGCAGCCGGCCGTTGGAGGCGGCACAGAGGCGGGCGAGCTCGGCGTGCAGCGCATCGAGCGCGGGAGGGGTGGTGGGGTAGTAGACCTTCGCGGCCAGGATGCCGTGGGTGACGCCGGCGCGGTCCATCTCGGCCAGGACCTGCTCGAGGCTGCGTTGCGGCGGGAGGCCGCCGGGCTGGTCTGGGTGGTGGAAGGTGCTCATCACCCGGCGCAGGCGGGCATCGTCGGTCCAGGGCACCACGTCGGCGCGGGGGACGGGGCCGGCCTCGCCGATCCAGGGGGCGTGCAGGAAGGTGTCGATGATGGGGCCGCCATAGGGCTGGGTGTCTGCCATCAGGCCGCGCCCCTTGGCGTGGTGCCGAAGAGGTCGCGCAGCATTCGCTTGGCGCCGACCCATTGCTGGGTGAAGTAGCTGCCGGTGGCCAGTTCCTCCTCCGCGGTCGGGTCGCCGGTTTGCACGAACTCGCGTGAGAAATCAGCGGTGCGGAAGATCATGTCCCACCAGGGCAGGACCGCGCCGTAGTTGACGCTGATTTCGCCCGCGGCGGTCACGCCGTGGTGCGCGCGGTGGAAGCGCGGCGAGACCAGCAGGCGCTCGCCGAGCCAGCCGTAGGAGACGCGGGCATTGGCGTGGCTCAGGCTCTCGATCAGGCGCAGCAGCAGCACCAGCAGCGGGAACTGCATCGGGGGCACGCCGATGAGCAGGGCGATGCAGGTGAACCAGGCGAAGCCGATGATGTCGTCTAGCAGGTGGTTGCGATCGTCGGACCAGAAGGTCATTTGCCGTTGCGCGTGGTGCAACGCGTGCAGCGAATACCACCAGCGGAAGACGTGGCTGAGGCGGTGGCGCCAGTATTCGCCGAAATCCAGGATGATGGCGTAGAGGAGGAAGGTCAGCACCGGCATGCCGAACAGGAACGGGAAGATGCGTTCCAGCGTGGGCGGCACGTAGCCCATGTCGGTGAGGGCGCCGCTCAGCTCCACCTGGAGCTTGAAGAACAGCACGTAGGTGATCAGCGGCAGCAGGCCGACGCGGCTGATGAAGGTGTAGAGCACGTCCACCACCACCGCCTGGGCATCCGGCCAGCGCTCCACCGGGCGCCAGCGTTCCAGCGGCACGCAGACGGCGAAGGTGACCACCACCTGGGCGGCGCCGTACACCGCGAACAAGGCCCAGCCGAAGGAGATGTCCTCCCACT
>CANHKG010000316.1 GCA_947460455.1 Rhodospirillales bacterium
CGGCGCGGCCATTTCGATGCCGTGATCGTCTGCCGGCCGCCGAACATGGGTGCGTTCGAAAAGGCGGTGGGCTTCCGCCAGGACCTGATCGGGCTGGCGAAGGTGGTGTACGACGCCGAGGCGCTGTTCGTGACGCGCGAGATCCAGGCGCGCGTGGCGCGCGGGGACCCGCCAGGCGAAGAAGAACGCCACCTGCCGGCGGGGGCGGACCTGTTCCTTTCCACCGACACGGCGGCGAAGGAGGCCGCGATCCGCGCTGCCTTCGCCGATTGGGCGGGCGGGCTGGTGCTGCGGGTGCTGCCAAACCGGGGGCGGGACATCGCGCCGAAGCTGGTGGGCTTTGCCGATGCGCATGACGGGTACGATCTTGTCCTGCACCTGCACTCCAAGAAATCCGAACACGCGGCGTTCCTCGCACCCTGGCGCGGCTTCCTGTTCGAGAACCTGCTGGGCTCGCGGGAGGTGGTGGCGAGCATTCTGGATGCCTTCGCGCGGCTGCCGAAGCTGGGGATGGTGGCGCCGCAGCATTACGAGGCGATCCGGCGCTGGATTGGCTGGAACGGCAATTTCGGCGCGGCGCAGGGGCTGGCGGCGCGCATGGGGCTCACGCTCGATCCCAGCCGGGCGCTGGATTTTCCATCCGGCTCCATGTTCTGGGCCCGCCCCGCGGCGCTGCGGCCGCTGCTGGATCTCGGGCTGCGGTTCGAGGACTTTCCGGAGGAATCGGGCCAGGAAGACAGCACGCCGGCGCATGCGATCGAGCGGCTGTATTTCCTTGCCTGCGAGCGCAGCGGGCATCTTTGGCTCAAGGCCGCGCAGCCGGCGCTGTTTGCCGATAGCGGAACGATCGTGCCCGTGCGCTCGCCGCTGGAGCTGGAGCGGTTCGTGGCGGCGCATGCTGTGGCCCTCATTGGGCCCACGCTGCTGCCGGTGCGGCCGGAGCCGGCGCCGATGCGCACGCGCATTCCGCCGGGGCTGGCGCAGCGCCTGTCCGCGCGGGGGTTCTGATGCTGGGGGCCCTGTTCCGCTGGCGCAACACTGCCCGCCGCGCCGGGGCCGGGCGCGTGAGTGCCGTGGTGCCGCTGTACAACCATGCCGAGTATATCGAGGCCGCGATCGACAGCGCGCTGGCGCAGGGCGAGGTGCTGCGCGAGCTGGTGGTGATCGACGACGGCTCCACCGACGGCTCGGCCCAGGTGATGGAGCGGCTGGCGCGGCGCGATCCGCGCATCCGCTTCCGCAGCCAGGCGAACCAGGGCGCGGCGGCAACGCTCAATGCCGGGGTGCGTGATTGCAGCGGCGACTATGTCGCCATCCTCAATTCCGATGATGCCTGGCTGCCCGGGCGGCTGGAGGCGCTGGTGCTGGCGCTGGAGGCGGCGCCGGGTGCGGCGATCGCGGCCAGTGGCATCGCCTTCATGGATGGGCAGGGCGCGCCAGTGGCCAATGCCTGGCACGAGGCGGCGCTGGCGTTCCGCGCCGGGCGTGGCATGGCCACCGCGCTGGTGAACGGGAATTTCCTCGTTTCCACCTCGAACTTCCTGTTTCCGCGCGCGCTGGTGGCGGAGATCGGCGGGTTCGCGGCGCTGCGCTACGCGCATGACCTGGACTTCGCCTTGCGGGCCTTGGCGCTGGGGCACGGGATTGTGCTGCTGGACGCGGCGCTGCTGCGCTATCGCGTGCATGGGCGCAACACCATCGCCGAGGATCATCGCGGCGTGCGCGCGGAGTGGGCGGCGGCGGTGGCGGCCTATCTCACGCTGCGTTGGGAGCGGCCGGGGGCGCCGGAGCCGGACTGGGACGAGGCGGCGGCGATCGAGGATGTGCTGCGGCGGCATGAACTGTCGCGCGCGGTGCATCTGTGCATGGCCTGGCTGCGGCGCCACGGGCCGGACGAGGCGGCGCCGGGGCGGCTGGATCGTGTGCCGTTGCTGGCAGACGCGGCGTTCCGCGCCCGGCTGGCGGGGTGGGCGTGATGCGCATCCTGGCGCTGAGCAACCTGTTTCCGCCCAATGTCGTCGGTGGCTACGAGCGGCTGTGCCATGCCGTGTGCGGCGATCTGGCGGCGCGCGGGCACGCGGTGACGGTGCTGACCAGCGACCATGGCGGCAAGCTGGCGGAGTACCCCGGGCTCACGGTGCGGCGCGACTGGCGGCTGCGCACCGGGGCGGACATCTACGCGCCCTACGAAGGCAGCGAGGCCGACGCCGCGGCGCTGGCGGCGCGCAACCTCGCCGCGCTGCGCCGCGCGCTGGATGAGGTGCGGCCAGACGTGGTGTTTGCCTGGAACCTGTTCTTCCTCGATGGCTCGCTGCTGGATGCGCTGGAAGCCGGGCCGTGCCGCACGGTGGTGATGCTGACGGACAACTGGCTGCTGGTGATGCGCAACCCGCAATTCGTGGCCAGGTTCTTCCGCGATTTCGCCTTCGGTCCCGCTGAATTCGTATCCCCCGGGGAACCGGCGGGGTGGCGGGCCATGCTGGGCCGGGTGCGGCGGTCTTTCGGGCACCAGGCGCCACGCGGGCTGGAGGCGATCTTCGGGTCGCAGTTCATGCGCGACTATTACGCGGCCGGTGGCATTCGCTTCGGGCGCGACCGGGTGGTGCACAACGGCGTGAGCCTGCCGGAGGTGGGCGGGGCCAGCCGTGCCACCCTTGTGCATCCCGGCGCGTTGCGGTTGCTCTTCGCCGGGCGGCTGGTGGACCTGAAGGGCGCGCATACCGCGGTGGAGGCGCTGGCGCTGCTCGATGCGGCAGCCCTGGGCGTGGAACGCGTGGTGCTCACCGTGGTGGGCGATGCGCAGGACGAGGCCTATCTGCGCCGGTTTCGCGCGGCGGTGGAAGCGAGCTGGCGCGCGGCGGATATCGAGATGCGGCCGGTGGTGCCGGAAGCCGGGCTGCCGGCGCTGTTCGCCGGGCACGACATCTACCTGTTCCCGTCGCTGTACGAGCCGTTCTCGCTGACGCTGATCCACGCGCTGGCCTGCGGCATTCCCACCATCGCCTCCCGCGCGGGCGGCAATCCGGAGATCGTGGAGGACGGCGAGACGGGGCTGCTGTTCCGCCAGGGGGATGCGGCGGAGCTGGCGCGCGCCATCGGGCGGATGGTGCGGGAGCCCCGGCTGCGCGCGCGCGTTGCCTTGCAAGGGCGGGCGGCGGGCCGGCGCTTCACCTTCCGGTGCATGGCCGACGGGATGGAATCCTTCCTGGAGCACGCGGCATGAATGTGATCGGGCGGCATGGCGCGCTTGCGGGCACAACCTGCCTGGTGCTGGGGGCGGGCGGGTTCATCGGGGTGAATCTGTGCCGCGGGCTGCTGCACGCCGGCGCGGTGGTGCGCGGCTATGGCCGGCCTTCCGCCTTCCCGCGCGCCCTGGCGGGCACACGGATGATGGTGGGCGAGCTGGCAGACACGGCGGCCCTGGCAAACGCGCTGCGGGGCGTGGACGTGGTGTTCCACCTGCTGGGCGGCGGCTTCCCGGCCACGGTGGAGGCGGACCCGGTGGGCGATTTGCGGCACAACGCCGCCGCCTCCGTGGCGCTGATGGCGCTGTGCCGGGAGGCCGGCGTGCGGCAGATCGTTTTCGTCTCCTCCGGCGGCACCGTGTACGGCCTGCCACGCCAGCTGCCGATCGGGGAGGACCATCCGACCGACCCGATCTCGGCCTATGGCATTCACCAGCTGCTGGTGGAGAAGCATCTCGGTCTGCTGGCGCATCGCCATGGGCTGCGCGGGGTGGTGCTGCGCGTGGCCAACCCGTTCGGGCCGTTCCAGCTGGCGGGCCGCGGCCAGGGGCTGGTGGCGACACTGCTGGCCCAGCGCCTGGCCGGCCGGCCCGTGGAGATCTGGGGCGACGGCCGCGTGGTGCGCGATTTCTTCCACGTGGGTGACCTCGTGGACGCCGCAATCCTGGCCGCCGGCCATGCGGGGCCGGAGCAGGTGCTGAATGTCGGCTCCGGCATCGGGCGTTCGGTGCTGGAGGTGGTGGCGGCGATCGACGCGCTGCTGGGCACCGCCGGCGCGGGCCTGGTGCACCGGGCGGCGCGGGCGGTGGATGTGCCGGTGAACGTGCTGGACATCGCGCGCATCCGCC
>CANHKG010000317.1 GCA_947460455.1 Rhodospirillales bacterium
CGCCTTGGCCCGGTCGATCACGCGGCCGTAGAGGCCCGTGGCGGTGACCAGCTCCGGCCCACGCACCAGCGCCGGCATGAAGATCCGCGCCATCACGGGGCGGGCGCCGCGATCCAGGATCGCTTCCAGCAGCCGGGCCGCGCGCTGGCCGGTGCTGGTGAAATCGTTGTGCGGATAGGTGTGGTACACCGCAATCGCATCGCAATTCGACAGCATGCGGCCGGTCAGCACGCCATGCAGGTCGAGAGATGTCACGATTGGGGTCTGCGACCCAACAATGGCCCGGGTGCCTTGCAGCAGATTTCCCTCCGGATCGAGTTCGCCGATCGCCCCCATCGCGCCGTGCAGCGAAAGATACACCCCCACCACATCGGGGCTCATCGCATTGGCGATCGCCTGCAGGAATTCCTGGGCCAGACGCTCGAAGCCATCCCGCGACAATGGGCCGGCGCTGCAGGCCGACGCATAATAGACCGGCACCAGTTCCATATCGTTTCGGGCGCCAAGAACGTCGATCGCGCCACGCAGGCACGTATCTGCGCCTGCATGCGCCTCCAGCAACGCCTGGCCGCGCAAGACCGCGAAATCCTCATACCGGCTGGGATGCGGATTGAACGAGGATATTTCCTGCTCGCAGCCAGCAACGAGAATCTTGCGCATCTGGGCACCTCCCGGGAAAAGCCCGCCGGCCTTCCGGCCGACAGTCCAGGATGCCCGGCCGATCCGAGCCTCTTGCCGGAACGATAGTCGCCGACCCGAACGCCCGGCAATACGGCCCGGCATCCGTCTTTGTCTTGCGCACGGCCACCGGCCAGCCCCGCGCGCGATATCAACCCGTCGCCAGGGCGGTCGCGATCAGGTCAACGCGGCACGAGCGATCTCCACCACACCGCCACCGCCGCCGCCCCCGCATCCGGCGCGCCCACCGCCCGCGCGCCGAGATAGCTCGCCCGCCCCAGCCGCGGCACCATCGCCGCCGTCGCCTCCGTCCCCTGTTCCGCCGCCGCCGCCGCCGCACGTGCCGCCGTGGGCAACCCATCCCCGGTCGCCGCGGCGAACGCATCCGCCGCCGGCACCAGCGCATCCAGCATCGTCCGGTCCCCCGGCTTCGCCCCGCCCAGCGTGGCCACCGCCGCCACGCCCGCGCGGAACGCCACGGCCCAGTCCGCCACGCCCGGTGCCAACGGCAATTCACGCGCCGCACGCATCAGCGCCGTGGCATAGAACGGCCCGGAACTGCCGCCGATCGCCCGCCGCAGCGAATCGGCCATCGCTGCCAGCAGGGTCGGCGGGTCAGCGAACGCCCCCGCCGGCAGCGCCCGCAGCGCCTCGGCCGCGCGCACCATGCTCACGCCGAGGTCGCCATCACCCGCCCGGCTGTCCAACTCCGTCAGCCGGGGCTCCGCCGCCTCCAGCGCGCCTGCCACCGCCAGCACCGCGCGCCGCAGCGCCGGCGCCATGGGCCCGGCCGGCGGATAGGTCACCGCTGGCGGCGCCACGCCGTGCACCACCTGCCGCGCTGCCAGCGTGCCGCCGCCGGGCCAGGCGGGTGCGGCGGCCGGTGCATCCAGCAGCGCCAGCCGCGCATCGTCCACGCGCAGCAGCGACAGCGACACGCCGGGCATTTCCAGCGCGGTCAGGAACTCGCCGGCCCAGGCACGCTCCACCACCAGCCCGCGCTCGCGCAGGAAGGCCAGGGCGCGGCGCGCCACGATCGCCAGTTCCATCGGCGGCGTGCCGCCCAGCCCGTTCACCAGCAGCGCCACCCGCGCCCCCGCACCGAACCCACGATCCCCCAGGATCGCCCCCAGCATCCGCTCCACCAGCGCATCCGCCGGCAGCAGCGCCGCGCGCTCCACGCCCTGCTCGCCATGAATGCCCAGGCCCAGCTCGATCTCCGCCGGCCCCAGTTCGAAGCCCGGCCGCCCCGCCGCCGGCACGGTGCAGGCATCCAGCCCCACCCCCATGCTGCCCAGCTCCGCCACCGCCGCCCGCGCCACTGCCGCGACCTCGGCCAGGGACCGCCCCTCTTCCGCCGCCGCACCCGCCAGCTTGTGCACCAGCACCGTGCCCGCGATCCCGCGCCGGCGTTCCGGCGGCACCGTGGCATGCAGCGCCACGTCATCCGCCACCACCACCACCTCCACCGGAATGCCCTCGGCCCGCGCCAGCTCCGCCGCCAGGCCGAAATTCAGCCGGTCCCCGGTGTAGTTCTTCACCACCAGCACCGCACCCGCCGGCCCCGACGCCGCGCGGATCCCCGCCAGCACCGCATCCACGCTGGGCGAGGTGAACACATCCCCCGCCACGGCGCCGGCCAGCATGCCCGGCCCCACATACCCCGCATGCGCCGGCTCATGCCCCGCGCCCCCGCCGGAGATCACCGCCACCGGCCGATCCGCGGGCGAAGGCAGCCCCGCGCGCACCACCACATCCTCGCCGGCCAGCAGCGCCAGGCCCGGATGCAGGTCGCACAGACCTTCCAGCATTTCCCGCACCACATGCCGCGGGTCGTTGAGCAGCTTCTTCATGGCGGCCTCCCCTTCGTTTCCAGGGAGGTTACGGCAGCCGGAAAGCGCGGGCTACGCCTCGCTCCCCTCGCCCTTCTTCCGCTTGCGCGCCGCCGCCGCATACTGCCCGCGCGGCCGGTGTTCCTGCACATGCGGGCGGATCACGTTGTCATAATAGTCGTCCCAGTCCTCCGGCGCGAAGGACGGCAGCCCGTCCGTCACCACGAAGCCGTTCTGCGCCGGCTCGTCCAGCGCCGCGCGCGGCAGCACCTGCACCTGCAGCAGGGGAAAATCGGGCGCGAACTCCACCGGGATATCGGTGCGCGTCAGCTGGAAGTTGGTGATCAGCGGCCCGAACCAGCGGTCGGTCTCGATGATCCCCTCGCTCATCGTCATGCCCGCCTTGGGCGGCACGTTGGCGGGCGGGCGCACATGCGCGCTCCAGCCCGGCGCGGTTCGCACCATCAGCCCGGTCCACATCTGCACCCGCCCGGGCTCGGTCAGCGCGCCGAGGAAGGGCGGCCACCAGCCCTTCACCTCCTCCGGCACGTTCTCATCGAAATAGGCCGGGAAGCCCGGCACGTTCGCCGTGCTCAGCGGCAGCCATTCCTCATACCCGTTCGGCCGCCACTTGATCGCCTGGCCATCCCACCACAGCGCGAAGCCGATCGGCGGGAACACGTAGTAGCCAAAGCCGGAGGCGGTCACGACCGGCTCGCAGAACCGGAACGCCCGCGTCGGCAGCGTTCCCATCGCGGATTTGTCCGCCCGCTGCGGCGGCCGCGCGGAGGGGATGATGCGATGGAACAGAATGCGCGGCACCGGCTTCTCGGCCGCCTTTTCGGTGGTGTCGGGCGCTTCGCTCACGGCGGGCTTCCTGTGCTGGGGGCCGAACAAACGAAACCGGGCCAAGGGGGCCCGGTTCGCTGCATCCTTGGGCGGGGTTTCCCCCGCAGTATGGATCGATCAGAGAGCCGGCGCCATCGCGCCGAGGCGAACCTTCGAGGTCTCCAGAGCCGGGGACATCGCGCCGAGGCGAACCTTCGAGGCTTCCAGGGCCGGGGACATCGCGCCGAGACGAACCTTCGAGGCTTCCAGGGCCGGGGACATCGCGCCGAGACGAACCTTCGAGGTCTCCAGAGCCGGGGACATCGCGCCGAGGCGAACCTTCGAGGTCTCCAGAGCCGGGGACATCGCGCCGAGGCGAACCTTCGAGGTCTCCAGAGCCGGGAACATCGCGCCGAGGCGAACCTTCGAGGCTTCCAGGGCCGGGGACATCGCGCCGAGACGCACCTTCGAGGCTTCCAGAGCCGGGCTCATCGCACCGAGGCGAACCTTCGAGGCCTCAAGAGCCGGGCTCATCGCACCGAGACGAACCTTGGAGGTCTCCAGGGCCGGGCTCATCGCGCCGAGACGGACCTTCGAGGTCTCCAGAGCCGGGGACATCGCGCCGAGGCGAACCTTCGAGGTCTCCAGAGCCGGGGACATCGCGCCGAGGCGAACCTTGGAGGCTTCCAGGGCCGGGCTCATCGCACCGAGGCGAACCTTGGAGGCTTCCAGAGCGGGGCTCATCGCACCGAG
>CANHKG010000318.1 GCA_947460455.1 Rhodospirillales bacterium
GCGCCTGAACACTCGCCCACGGGTACGGCTCAAAGGGGTGACGCCCTTGGAGTGCTTCACGCAGATGATCGAATTCGACCGTTTGAACCAACCAAAGCCACAGTAATAGACAGTTGTTGCACCCGGACCTTGAAACCGCCGACTTTCATCTGTTTGCGGCGGCACCGCCTCGATCCCCTGGATCGAGGCGGTTGTCGTATGCAGGTCACAAAAGTTTTTTGGTTCTTTTTTTCAAAAAAGAACTGCTTGCTTAGACGGTCCTAGTGACCTTCGCGAGCCGACTAGGCCGATCCGGGTCCAGCCCCTTCGCCCGCGCCAGCGCCTCCACCCAGCGATAGAACCCCAGCACCATCCCCAGCGGATCCAGCGCCCCGTGCCCGCAGCCCATCGCGGGCAGCGCCACGCCAGGCAGCCCTGCCACCGGGCTGGCCGCCAGCACCTCGGCGCCGGTCGCCACCAGCCGCGCCAGCGCCTCAAGGTTCGCCGCCAGGGCTGCGTCGTCCGGCACCAGCGCCAGCACCGGGAAACCCGGCCCCAGCAGTTGCAGCGGCCCGTGCATCACCTCCGCCAGCGAGAACGCTTCCCGGTGCAGCCCGGCCACTTCCTTGGCCTTCAGCGCCATCTCGTGCGCCAGCGCCAGCGCCGGCCCGCGCCCCACCACGAAACCGCTGGGACCGACCGCCAGCGGCGCGGCAGCCGCCCAGTCGCACGCCAGCGCGGCGGCCAGCCGCTCCGGCAGGCCCGACAGCGCCCGCTCCAGCGCCGCATCGCCGGCCCAGGCCGCCACCAGCGCCGCACCGGCCGCGCAGGAGGAGACGAAGGACTTCGTCGCCGCCACGCTTGTCTCCGGCCCGGCGCAAAGCGGCACCACCACATCGGCCTCCGCCGCCACCGGCCCCGTGGTGTCGTTCACCAGCGCCACGGTCAGCGCCCCGCCCTGGCGCGCCGCCGCCTGGAACGCCACCAGGTCCGGGCTGCGGCCGGATTGGGAGATCGTGACCACCACCGCGCCGCGCAGCCGCAGCCGCGTGCCATACACGGAGGCAACGGAGGGCCCCACCGAGGCCACCGGCACACCGAGCGACGTTTCCAGCAGGTATTTCAGATAGTGCGCCGCATGGTCGGAGGAACCGCGCGCGCAGGTCACCACCACCGGGGGGGCCATCGCCGCCAGCCGTCGCCCCAGGGCGCCGATCGCAGCCCCTTCGCCGGCCAGCAGCCGCGCCACCGCCTCCGGCGCCTCGGCGGTTTCGCGCGCCATGGCGCTGGGAAAGGATGCAGATTCCATCGGGCGATCCTACCAGCCAGCGGGGGCCGGCAGCGATTCGCCGGCGCAATGCCGGCATGCACGTTTCCGCTGGACCCCAGCCTAAATTCTATAGAATGTTGCACGCAGCCACCAGCAAAGGCGCCACCCGGCCGCCGCCACCAGGCAGCGCGAACCGGGCGCCACAGGGAGAGACGACCATGACGACCCCAACCCGCACCCCGCGTGCGGTCAGCCGCCGTGCCATCCTGGCCGGCCTCGCCAGCGTGCCCGCCGTCGCCATCGACCGCGCCGCGGCTCAACAGGGTGGGCCCTTCGGCACCGCCGACAAGCCCATCCAGATCCGCATGCTCGCCAACTCCGCCTTCTCGGCCCAGTGGCAGCAGCTGATGGTGCCGGAGTTCAACAAGCGCTTCCCGCACGTGAAGGTGCAGATCGACGGCGTGCCCTACACCGAGCATCTCGCCAAGATCATGCTCGACATCACCGGCGCCACCCCCACCTACGACCTCTATGCCATCGACGACCCCTGGGTGCCCCAGGTCGCCGAAACCAAGCAGCTGCTGGAGCTGAAGAACGAGGCCAAGGCCTGGACCGCGGCCGACTACGACTGGGCCGATTTCAACGCCGCCCCGCTCGCCGCCAGCGAATGGAAGGGTGGCCAGTTCGGCGTGCCGCTCCGCTGCAACATGCTGCTGCGCTTCTACAACAAGACCCACTACCAGAAGGCCGGCCTGGCCGAGCCCGATATCGCCCAAACCTGGCTCGAATTCCGCGCCCAGGCCCCCAAGCTGGTGCAGGACGTGCGCGGCACCGGCGGCGTCAACGCCTGGGCCATCTCCACCTATTTCACGCGTGATCCGCTCACGCCCACCATCTGGCAGGCCATCCTCAATTCCTACGGCACCGACCTGATCGACGCCCAGGGCAAGCCCGCCTTCAACAACGAGAACGGCATCCGCGCGCTGCAGACGCATATCGACCTGCTGCAATGGGCCCCCCCGGGCGCCAAGGCGCATGGCTTCACCGAATCGCTGCAGGCCTTCCGCCAGGGCCAGGTGGCCAACATGTTCCAGTGGGGCAGCGTGTTCCGCGGCACCGCCGTGGACCCCACCACCACCACGCTGAAGCCCGATGAAGTCGGCATCATGGTGATGCCCGTCGGCAGCAACCGGCCGGGCACCCATCGCGGCATCTGGAACGGCTCCGTCTCCAAGAAGAGCCCCAACCAGCAGGCCGCCTGGGCCCTGCTGCAGTGGCTCTCCTCCAAGGAGGGCGAATACTGGCACGCCAGCGTTGTCGGCGCCTTCCCCGCCCGCAAATCGACCCTCGCCCGCCCGCCGGCCGAGGCCTGGCAGGCGCCGGTCTTCAAGACCCTGCAGAACGCCTACGAAGTTGCCGCCGCCGGCCGCATGTGGCGCCCCCGCTCGGCCAAGTCCGACCAGGCGCAAACCATCCTGGCCGACGAAACGGCCCGCGCCTTCAACGGCGAGGTGAAGGTGGCCGAGGCGCTGGCCAGCGCGGCGCGCAAGATCGAGCGGCTGCGGCTTTAGCTAGGAAGCAAGCGGTTCTTTTTTGAAAAAAAGAACCAAAAAACTTTTATGAATTTGCGCCCGAGGGTAACCCCGAGCGCAAATTCATGAAGTCTTTTTTGCTTCTTTTTTCTTCAGAAAAAAGAAGACTCTTTCTTCTGCGAGTCCCCGATGTCCCGCCGCACCGCGCGCCTTTCGGACCTCTTCGCCCGCTGGGGGTTCATGACCCCGGCGGCGTTGCTGCTGTTCGCCACGCTGGCATACCCGATCGGCTACACCGTTTATATCAGCTTCGCCGAGATCAACCTCGGCACCTTCACGCCCGATGAGTGGGTGGGCTGGGACAACTACCTGACGGTGCTGGAGGATGACCGCTTCTGGGAATCGCTCTGGGTCACCTTCGTCTATCTTGCCTTCGCCCTGCCGCTGCAGATGTTCCTCGGCTTCGGCATCGCCTTCCTGATCAACGCGGAGTGGAAGGGCCGCGGCATGGTTCGCGCCGCCTTCATCATCCCCATGGTCGTCGCCCCCGTCATCGCCGGCGGCATCTGGCGCATGCTGCTCGACCCGCTCTGGGGCATCGCCAACTACATCCTCGCCACCGTCGGCCTGGAGCCGATCGATTGGCTTGGTGACCCGTTTTGGGCCATGTTCACCGTCATCCTGATCGACACTTGGCGCTGGACGCCGTTCGTGACGCTCATCGCCTCCGCCGCCCTGCTCTCCCTGCCGCGAGACGTGTTCGAGGCCGCGGCGATCGACGGCGCCAACTGGTGGACCACGCTGTGGCGCATCACCCTGCCGCTGCTCGTGCCCGTCATCGCCGCCGCCTTCGTGGTGCGCTGGCTGGGTGCGGTGAAGATGTTCGACATCGCGCTGGCCGCCACCCATGGCGGCCCCGGCCGTGCCACCAGCGTGGTGAACCTGTTCATCTACGAGGAAGCCTTCCGCGGCCTGAAATTCGCGGAATCCGCGGCCATGTCGCTGATCGTCCTCGTCGCCACCATGATCCTCACCGGCCTCTTCCTGCGCGGCACCCGCTATCTGGAGGAACGCAATTGAGCGCCCTCGCCCAACGCCCCGTCTCCGCCTACCGCCGCCGCGCCGCGCTGCTGCGCCAGCTGCGCATCTGGTCGGGCGTGACCGTCTGCGCCCTGTTCCTGCTGCCGATCGCCTGGATGGTGCTCACCTCGCTGAAGCAGCAGCGAGACATCTTCACCACCCCGCCCAAGCTGTTCTTCACCCCCACGCTCGACACCTAC
>CANHKG010000319.1 GCA_947460455.1 Rhodospirillales bacterium
CGTGGTGGCGGGCACGGAAAAGGGCGTCACGGAACCCACCGCCACCTTCAGCGCCTGCTTCGGCTCGCCCTTCCTGCCGCGCCGGCCGGAAGTGTATGGCCGCATGCTGGCCGACCTGATCGCCGAGCACGGCGCCGAATGCTGGCTGGTGAACACCGGCTGGTCCGGCGGCGCCTATGGCACCGGCAGCCGCATGCCCATCCGCCACACCCGCGCCCTGCTGCGCGCGGCGCTGGATGGCACGCTGACCCATGCCCACTACCACCGCGACCCGTTCTTCGGCCTGCTGATCCCCGACCAGGTGCCCGGTGTGCCAAGCGAGGTGCTGGACCCGCGCCAGGCCTGGTCCGACAAGGCCGCCTATGACCGCACGGCGCGCGAACTGCTGGCGCGGTTCGAGAAGAACTTCGACAGCTTCGCGTCACACGTGGGCGACGAAGTGAAGGCCGTGGCGCTGAAGGCTGTTGCCTAAGCAAGAGTCTTCTTTTTCTGAAGAAAAAGAAGCAAAAAGACTTCATGAATTTGATGCGGGAAGATTGGATCTTCCCGCATCTTGCTTTTTATAGCGGCAGTGGGCTGACGCGGATCATCTCGCCATGCCGTGTCTCCCCCGGCAGGCACAGCGCCGCGATCCCCGGCGCCACGTCTTCCGGCTTGGGCATCGTGCTGCGGTCCTCACCGGGCCAGGCGGTGGTGCGGATGGCGGTGGCCACCGGGCCGGGATCGACCAGGTTCACCCGCAGGCTGGATGTGCGCGTCTCCTCCGCCCAGGCCTGCACCAAATGGTGGTGGGCGGCCTTGGTGGCGCCATAGATGCCGAAATAGGCGGTAGGCTTCATCACGATGCGGCTGCTGATGAACGCCGCCCGGCCCGCGGGTGCGGCCAGCAGCAGCGGCGCGCAGGTGCGGATCAGCCGCAAGGCTGCATTCACGTTCACCGCCATCGCGTCGTTCCAGTCCCGCATGTCGATATGCGGCGCAGGCGTCACGCGGCCCATGACGGCGGCGTTGGAAACCAGGATATCCAGCCGCTTGAAGCGCTCGAACAGGCTGGGGCCGATCGCATCGAGCTGATCGCCCTCCCGCATGTCCAGCGGCAGCAGCGTGGCGGTGCCGCCGACGGCACGCACCGCATCGTCGGTCGCCTCCAGCCCACCCTGGGTGCGGGCCACCAGAACCACATGGGCGCCCAGCTTTGCCAGTTCCACCGCGGTGGCCGCGCCGATCCCGCGGCTTGCCCCCGTTACCAACGCCACGCGCCCCGCCAGTTCCGCCATGTGCCATCCCCTTCCCGTCCGCGCGCACCCTAATGCAAGCGGCAGCCGGGCGGAATCGCAGGCGTCATGGATTCTTCACCCCGGCGTCATCCGGATGTCCCTGCCCCGGGTGCATCCACGGCAGGACTGATGACCCAAGGGGTTCCGCCATGCGCCGCCGCTCCATTCTTGCCTTGCCGCTTCTGGCCCTGCCTGCCGTGGCCCGCGCCCAGGATTGGCGCGCGAGCGTGAAGGAGCTTCGCTTCGGCATCAGCAGCGCCGAGAACGAGCGCGACGCCGTCGCCCGCATCGAGCCGCTGTCGCGCTATGTGGAGGCGAAGCTGGGCGTGAAGCTGCGCGTGTATCGCAGCACCGACTATGCCGGCGTGGTGGAAGGGTTGAACTCGAAGCACCTGGACGCCGCCTCGATCGGCCCGGCCAACTATGCGCTGGCCAACAAGGTGATGGGCAACCGCATCGCCCCCTTCGCCCGCTCGCTGGACCCCGAGGGCGGCGACGGGTACTTCTCCGTTGCCTTCGTGAAGGCAGACAGCGCCTTCCGCTCGCTCGACGACCTGAAGGGCCGCAGCTTCGCATTTGCCGACCCCAACAGCACGTCGGGCTACGCCTTTCCCGCCTACTACCTGAAGAAGCAGGGGATCGATCCCGCGAAGCACTTCTCGCGCACCGGGTTTTCCGGCAGCCATGAGCTGTCGGTGATCTCCGTGCTGAACGGCACGTTCGATGGCGCAGCGACCTTCTGGACCAGCGAGGCGCGCGGCAACATCCAGCGCATGGAGGAAAAGAAGATGATCCCGCCCGGTTCGGTGCGGATCATCTGGAAAAGCCCGCGCATCCCCGGCTCGCCCTGGGTGATCCGCACCGAACTGCCCGAGGCACTGCGGCGCGAATTCGCCGCCGCCATCATGGCCATGCCGCAACAGGACCCGGAAGGCTGGGCGCAGATCAGCTCCAAGGCCCAGGGAATCGTGCCGGCGAAGCACGAGGACTACCTGGACGTGATCGCCGTCGTGCAGGCCAACGAGGCCGAGCGGCGCCGCAAGGGCACCTGAGCCGGCGGCCAGCCATGCCTGTTCCCGCGCTGCCCACGCCGCTTGGCACGGAGGCCACCGCCATCGAGGCCCGCCACCGCGCCGCCATGCACGCCGGGTATGGGCGCGGGGCCGGGGCCACGCTGCTGGTGCTGGCCGCGGTCCTGGCCAGCGGATGGTACAGCGAGTTCGACGGCGGCAAGCTGCTGGAAGGGTTGCCGCGCATTGCCGACTACATCGGGCGCACCCTGCCGCCACTGCATGCCGCAACGCTGGGTACCGACCTGGCTGAATGGTACTGGAACCTCGGCGAGTGGCTGCTGCTGCTGGTGGATACCGCACTGATCGCCTATGTCGGCACCGTCATCGGCGCGGGCTTGGCGCTGCTGCTGAGCTTCCTCGCCTCCGCCGCGCATACCCCGCATCCGGCGATCGCCTTCGCGGTGCGCCGGGTGCTGGAAACGGCGCGCGCCGTGCCGGTGCTGGTGTTCGCACTCATCTTCGTGTTCGCCTTCGGCCTCGGCCCGCTGCCCGGCGCCATGGCGCTGGCGGTGCACACCATGGGCGCGCTGGGCAAGCTCTACGGCGAGATCCACGAGAACGCCGATCCTGCGCCGGTGGAGGCGATCCGCGCGGCCGGCGGCTCCTGGGCGCAGCAGATGCGCTTCGGCGTGCTGCCGCAATCGATGCCGGGCGTGGTCAGCTACGGGCTGCTGCGCTTCGAAATCAACGTGCGCGAGGCCTCCATCCTCGGCTTCGTCGGCGCCGGCGGCATTGGCGAGGAACTCTACACCGTGGTGCGCCGCTTCGAATACGCCGACATCTCCGCCCTTGTGCTGCTGATCCTGGCGGCCGTGATGCTGCTGGATGCCGTGTGCAGCCGCCTGCGCCGGCGGATCACCGGGGCGCTGAGTGCCGCATGATGGCCCGGCTCACCGCACCGCCGATGCTCTGGGCCGGCGGCCTGCTGCTGCTGCTGGTCGGGCTGTGGCGGCTGGACGCATCGCCGCTGCGCCTGGTGGAAGGGCTCGGCCGGCTGGGCTGGCTGCTGGTGCTCATGGTGCCGCCCTCCAGCGGCGGGGTGCTGTGGGAATTGCTGGAGGCGCTGCTGGCCACGCTGGCGATGGCGTTCCTCGGCACATTCCTGGCCGCAGTGGTCTCGTTCCCGCTCGCCTTCCTCGGCGCGGCCAACGTGATGCCGGTGCGGCTGCTGCGCATTGGCCTAAGGCGAAGCTGGGATGGGCTGCGCGGCGTGGACACGCTGATCTGGGCGCTGGTCTTTGTCTCCGCGGTCGGGCTCGGGCCATTCGCGGGCGTGCTGGCGATTGCGGTGCCCGATATCGGCGCGTTGTCGAAGCTGTTCAGCGAGGCGATCGAGGCCGCCGACCGGCGCCAAGCCGAGGCGGTGCGCGCGACTGGCGGCACCAGGCTGGAGGCGGTGCGCTTTGGCATCCTGCCGCAGGTGGCGCCGGTGCTGCTGAGCCAGGTGCTGTATTTCTTCGAAAGCAACGTGCGCAGCGCCTCCATCCTGGGCATTGTCGGCGCCGGCGGCATCGGGCTGGCGCTGTCGGACCGGCTGCGGCTGAACAACTGGGACGAGGTGGCCTTCATCGTGCTGCTGATCCTTGCCATGGTGGCGGTGATCGACACCGCGTCGCGCGCGATTCGCCGCCGCCTGGCCTGAGGACCACCCCGTGTATCA
>CANHKG010000320.1 GCA_947460455.1 Rhodospirillales bacterium
CCAGTAATGCGACGCCCCGCAGGCCTCGATGGCCACCTCAACCGGCGCCAGCTTAGCGAAGAACCCCGCCACATCCTGCCGCCGCAAATTGCGCCGCAACACCGGACGGTCCCGGGCATCGACGGCATGGATGGTAAAGACGGACTTGGACGTATCGATGGCAACCCGTGTAATCTCAACCATGGACGGCTCCTGGTTCAGCTGTGACGGCGAACTGTGGCACTCGATGCCGTGGGGCCGTCCACCCCAACGGGTCGCGAAGCGGACCCGCCACCCTCCCGCCCGCGCGCCCTGGATCTGTCGCCAGGTGGCAACACCGCTCACCCAGCGCCCCGGCCGCCAGAAGCGTCAATAGGCGTTATTTCCCGTTAAATCGCCATATATGGCATTTTTTCTCTATTACACCGGTCTTGCGTTTGGCACAATCACCGGTGATGCCACATCCCGTCGCCGCTCCGACCGAAGCCGACGCCCTTCGCCGCTTGGCGGAGGCGGCGAAGCGCGTCCATTTTCCGGCGCCCCTCCTCCACCTGCTCCTCGCCCTGCTGGCGTTACTCACGGGGAACAAGGCGGTCATGGCCCAGCTCACCCTGGCCACCGCCTCCGCCCGCACCTGGCGCACCCCGCAGCGGGATTGGCACTTCTCCCCCACCGGCGAAACCATCGACGACCTGGCACCCGCACTCCATCCGCGCGCCCTGCGCCGTCTGCGCCGCCAGCGCGCCTGGATCGGTTGGATCCTGCGCGGCCGCCCCGGCCGCGGCATGCGCCGTTCCGGGAAACGCGCGCCCGCTCCCCGTCCCCTTTGCCTCGCCCGCGCGCCGCCTTAGGCGGCCGCGCGTCCCACATCATCATGAATCCGTCTTTCGGCCCCCGCCTCGCGCGGAGCAGACTCGTGCCTGAGGTGAAGGGGTCTGGGGCCTAAGGCCCCAGCGGGTCCCCGTGGCTCGGCTTCGCGCCGCGACGGCAGAGCCCTGGCCTTACCGCCAGTTCAACCACTCCCGAATCCCCTGTCCCATCACCCAGTCCAGGTCATCCCGCAGCCACGGCAGTTCTTCCGTGAACATCGTGATGCACTGCCCCCAGGTGCACGGCATGCGGGTGATATCGGTGCCCCAGAAGAACCGCCGGGGCCCATAGGCCTCGAAGATGCGCCGCAGCCCGTCATGCAGGTTGCGGTAGGGATAGGGCTCGGTGGAATACCCCGGCGCCCCGGTCGCCTTGATCGCCACATTGGGCAGCCGGGCCAGCGCCAGCAATTCGTCCAGATGCTCGAACGCCGCCTCGTCCTGCCGAAGCCGCACCAGCCCACAATGGTCAATGATCAGCCGCAAATTGGGGTGCCGCTCCGCCACCTCGCGGAACTTCCCCAGCACCGGCCCGGCCAGCAGCGCCACCGGCACGTTGTGCGCCTCCGCCTCAGCCCAGATCCAGTCCATCGCCCCGGATTCGAACAGCGTCCGCGCCGCGGGATGCAACGGCGCCCAGCGCAGCCCGAGCATCCCGGGCTGGTCCAGCCAGGTAGCGATGCGCGGCTTGTTGCCCTGGTCGCCGGCCGGAAAGCTGCCCAGGATGGCAAACCGATCCGGCCAACGCCGCACCGCCTCGGCCGCGACCGCATCGCAATCCGGGTCCCACCCCGGCGGATGGATGATCGCGGCGGCCACCCCCGCCTCGTCCATGCCGGCGATCATCTCCTCGGCGGTCACGACAGGCACCGGCCGATGATCCTGGCTCGGCGAGCCGGAAGACCAGATATGGATCTGCGCATCGACAATCTGCATCACGCAGCCTCCGCCTTTGTATCGAGATAAGCCAGCAACGCTTCCCGGAACGGCGGCAGGCTCTTGTACAGCGCCATCTCCGCCGGCAGCCCGCGCAGCGCAGCGGCAAGATCGGCCGCCACCTGCCGATCGGCGGCCAACAGGCCCACGGGATAAAGATGCGTCCGAATACCGAACAGCACCGCCCCACTGCGCTCCAGCAGCCGCAACGTCTGCCGCTCCACCCGCAGCCAGATCCGCTCCCCGGCATTCTCCGCGGTCACCTCGGCATTGTGCTCGCGGCGGAACTTACGGCTTTCGGCATACAGCGCGGGATCATCGGTGATGCCCCAGTTGATCCGCACCACCATCTTGCCCGGCCGCAAATTCGGCATCAGCCGATCCACCGGCTTGGCCAGCCTCTCGCCATAGAACGGCACCCGCGTATGGATCGTCGCCAATGGCTGCCCCAGCTTCTCCGCCAGGCTCCACCGGCTGGGAAAGCACAGCACCGCGGCATCCAGCACCGGCCCCAGCTCGGTCAGCCGCAGCAGGCACAGATCCTCCTGCACCAGCCGCCCCGCCACTTCCAGCGGGTCATGCGGCAGGGCATCCAGCGTCCAGCGCTCGCCGGTCAGCCGATTGTGCAGCACCCCGCCCTCCCGGGCGAACCATTCGGGAAACCGCCGTGGCAGCAACTCGGCCAGAACATCCAGCACCTCCTGCCGCGCCGCCTCGCTGCCCGGCAGGGCCGCAAACACATCGCCATGCCGTACCGCCAGCAACCGCCGACGCTCTGCCATCTCCTCCGGGTAGCGCTCATCCAGCTCGATCAGCTCTGTGGGATCGGTCGCCACCAGCCCCATCGCCATGCGGTAGGGCCCGGGATCAAAGCTGAGATGCACCGCCTGCCGCGGCAGCGTGAACGTGTCCATGGCTACTTCCCCACCAGGGCCATGAGGGAGAGGATCTCGAACGCCATCATCGCCCCGATCTGGGCGGTGACGGTATTGGCATCATACTGCGGCGCCACCTCCACCACATCGCCGCCGATCACATCGAGCCCGCGCAACCCACGCAAGATCGCCTGCGCCTCCCGCGGCGAAAGCCCCCCCACCTCCGGCGTGCCGGTGCCCGGCGTGAAGGCGGGATCAAGCCCATCGACATCGAAGGTAATGTAGAACGGCCCACCGCCCACCACGTCACGCGCCTTGGCGATCACCGCCGGCAGACCCATCGCATCCACCTCCTCGGCATGGATCACAGTCATGCCGGACTCATAGCTGAACTCGTAGAGCAACTCCGCCGACCCACGAATGCCGATCTGGATGCACCGCTCAGGGTCCAGCACCCCATCCAGCACCGCCTGGCGGAACGGCCCGCCATGATGAAACCGGCTGCCCTCGGCGGGCCCCGAGGTGTCGCAATGCGCATCGATATGCACCATGCCCACCGGCCTGTTGCGCCCCAGCGCCCGCAGGATCGGGTAGCTGATGGAATGGTCGCCACCGATGGCAATCGGCTTCACCCCCGCCGCTGCCACGCGGGTAAAGAACGCCTCGATATCGGCAATCGACTCCGGCAGCGAATACCGGCTGCGGAACGGCACATCGCCCACATCGGCGAAGTTCAGCGTGCCCTTCGGTGTCACCCGCAACGCATGATGATACGGCCCGATCCGCTCGATCGCCCGCACCGCTCGCGGCCCCAACCGGCTGCCGGCCCGGTTGGTCACCGCCAGGTCCATCGGCACGCCAATGAGCGCCACATCAAGCCCGCCGAAATCCGGCAGGTCCGGTGCCTCGGGCCGGTAGGGCGCATCGAGGAAGGTGGAAACACCGGCATAGGGCAACGGCCGCCGGCCCTGGCTGTTGAACGCGGCATCGGCACCGCGCTTCAGATCAGGGTCGCGGATCTCGTCGCGCTTGTCGTTCGGATAGCGGGCGCGCAGGGCGGCAAGCTTCTGAGGGTCCATGGCACGGGAGTGTGCCAAGGGGGGAGGAAGGAAGGCAAGAGCGTTCTTTTTTGAAAAAAAGAACCAAAAAACTTTCATTCATTTGTGGCGGGAAGAACGGGCCCTTCCGCACCAAACGATCAAAAGTCGGCGGTTTCAAGGTCCGGGTGCAACAACTGTCTATTACTGTGGCTTTGGTTGGTTCAAACGGTCGAATTCGATCATCTGCGTGAAGCACTCCAAGGGCGTCACCCCTTTGAGCCGTACCCGTGGGCGAGTGTTCAGGCGCA
>CANHKG010000321.1 GCA_947460455.1 Rhodospirillales bacterium
AGGGTGGCGATGGCGAAGAGAAGGGTGGCGGGAAGGGCTGTTTTCATGGGATGGCTTTCAAGGAAATGACGGGGCGGATTGCCGCGCGCCCTGTGTTGAGGGCGTGTCGCCAGTCAAACCATGACATTTGATCTGAATGGATGGGCCCGCCGTGTCGCCCCGCGTCGCAGTGGACGGGGCGGTGCACCTGGCGATTTGCCAGGGTGCGGCGTGCCGTATTCTACAAGATGGCGACGGGGTGTATGGAAATACACCCCGCCCGGCCGATTTATTATGGTATGGACTAGAAGCCCTTGAAGACGGGCTTGCGCTTTTCGTTGAAGGCGGCGACGCCTTCGCGGCGGTCTTCGGTGGGGGGGAGGCGGTTATAGGCCTCGATCTCGAACAGAAGGGCGCTGGCGAGGTCCATCTGCATGCCGGTGTTCACGGAATGCTTGATCTGGCGGGTGGAGAGGGGCGCGTTGCCGGCGATGCGCTGGGCGGTGGCCAGCACCTCCGCCTGGAGGGCGGCGGGCTCGCACACCTTGTTCAGCATGCCCCATTCCAGGCCCTGCTGGGCGGTGAAGGGCAGGCCGGTGAGCAGCACCTCCTTGGCGCGCTTGATGCCGACGGCGCGGGGCATGTTCTGCGTGCCGCCGGCGCCGGGCATGATGCCGAGCGTGACTTCGGTGAGCGCGAAGCGGGCGGTGGTGCTGGCGTAGGCGAAATCGCAGGCGAGCGCGAATTCGCAGCCGCCGCCATAGGCCGCCCCGTTGATGGCGCCGATGATCGGGATGGGGCATTCCTTCATCGCGCGCACGCCGCGCTCGAAGATCAGGTGCTGGGCCTGCCATTGCGCATCCGTCATGCCGTTGCGCTGCTTAAGGTCGCCGCCGGCGCAGAAGGCTTTTTCGCCGGCGCCGGTGAGGATGACGCAGCGATACAGGCCGGGGTCGTTGCACAGCGAGTCCCACACCGCGAGCATGTCCAGCCCCATCTGGGTGTTCATGGCGTTGGAGACTTCGGGGCGGTTCATGGTGATGCGCAGCACGTGCTCGGCGGGTTCGTCGAGCGCGAGGGTTTCGTAGGTCTGGGTGAGTTTCATGGGGCGTTTCCGTGGGCTTGGCTTGGCGACGGTACCGGCCGTAGGAAGGCGGGTCAAACGGGCGGGGCGGCGATGCCGGCGGTGAACTGGGGGCGGGAACTGGCGACCATGCGCGCACGCTTCGGCGGGCGGGTGGCGGTGGAGGATGCGGCGGGGGCGGCAAGCTATGCCGAGGTGATCGACCGCGCGGCGGGGCTGGGGCGGCGGCTGCGGGAGGCGGGGATCGGGCCCGGGGACCGGGTGGCCACGGTGGCACGCAACGGGCGGCTGGCGGTGGCGATCTCCTGGGGGGTGATGCTGTCGGGGGCGGCGGAGGTGCCGTTGAACATCGCCTATACCGAGGCGGAGTTTCGCGATGCGCTGGCGATTGCCGGGGTCCGCAGCGTGGCCTGCACGCGGGAGCATGCGGCGCTGTTCCGTGATGCCGGGTGTGCGGTGCATGCCATCGAGGAGGTGGGTGCGGAGGCGTTGGAGACCGGGCTGTTCCCGAGCGTACCGGCCGGGGCGCCGGGGCGGATCGGGTTCACGAGTGGCACCACGGGGCGGCCCAAGGCGATCGTGACCAGCCAGCGGGCGCGGTTCCTGGGGCATTTGCTGTTGCAGGCGAGCCTGCCGTGGCTGCCAGGTGCCGGGAGCCGCTGCCTGGCGATGACGCCGTTCGCGCATGGGGCTTCGTTGCAGAGCTATGCCTGGTTGAGCCAGGGCGGGACGATGGTGCTGCATGACGGGGTGGACCCGGAGCGGGTGCGGCCGTTGCTGGCGGGCGGGTTGGAGGCGATGTTCGCCGCACCCACGGTGCTGGCCAAGCTGACGGCGGCGTTCGCGGGGGCGGAGTTGCCGGGGCTGCGGACGATCTTCACCGGCACCGCGCCGCTGCCGCCGCTGCTGTATGGGCGGGTGCGCGGCATGTTCGGGCCGGTGGTGCGGGTGACGTATGGGAAGACCGAGGTGGTGAACCCGATCACCATCCTGCGGCCGGAGGAGACCGATTCCTGGTACGCGGAGGGCGGCGGCGGGGATGGCGCGGCCTGCGTCGGCTGGCCGGGCCAGGGGGTGGAGGTGGTGATCGACGGCGAGGCGGAGGGCGAGGTGCTGCTGCGGGCGGCGCATATGTCCGAGGGCACGCTGGATGCCGACTTCAACGTGGTGCCGTGGCGGGCGGATGGGTTCCATGCCACCGGGGATGTCGGGCGGATCGATGCGCAGGGGCGGCTGCACCTGGTGGCGCGGCTGTCGGATGCGATGAAGTCGGGCGGCTACAAGATCTATCCGCAGGAGATCGAGCGGGCGCTGGCGCCTGCCGGGGATGCGGTGGTGGTGGGGTTTCCGTCTGACTATTGGGGCGAGATCATCGTGGCGGTGGCCGAGGATGCGGCGCCGGGGTGGGAAGTGGCGGCGAAGGCGGCCTGTGGGGATCTGGCGCCGTTCAAGCGGCCGCGCTTCCATGCTTCGGTGGCGGCGCTGCCGCGCAACGGGCAGGGCAAGGTGGTGCGGCGGTTGTTGCTGGCGGAATTGCAGCGACAGTGGCGGCTGGTGGATGGGCCGCGGCCCGTGTTCGAGAGGATCGGCTGATGCTGCATCGCAGGGAATTCGAGCCCGGGGCCACGCCGCCGCTTTCTGGGCTGCGGGTGGTGGATCTGTCGCGGCTGGTGGCGGGGAACATGGTGAGCCTGCAACTGGCGGACCATGGCGCGGAGGTGATCAAGATCGAGGACCCCGCGAAGGGCGATCCGCTGCGGGCGTGGCGCACCGATGGGCATTCGCTGCACTGGAAGGTCTATGCGCGGAACAAGAAGTCCTTGGCGCTGGATCTACGTCACAAGGATGGGTTGGCGATTCTGGCCGACCTGATCGCAGCCAGCGACGTTCTGATCGAGAATTTCCGGCCGGGGACGCTGGAGGCGATGGGGCTGGCGCCTTCGGTGCTGCAGGCGCGCAATCCGAAGCTCATTATCGTGCGGGTGTCCGGCTTCGGGCAGGACGGGCCGTATCGGGAGCGGCCGGGGTTCGGCACGTTGGTGGAGGGGATGAGCGGGTTCGCGGCGATGAACGGGTTCGGCGACCGCGAGCCGGTGCTGCCGCCCTTGGCGCTGGCGGACATGGTGGCCGGACTCTACGGCGCCTTCGCGGTGATGATCGCGCGACGCGAGGTGGAGGCGGGGCGGCCAGGCCAGGTGATCGATTTGCCGCTGCTGGACCCGATGGTTTCGATCCTGGGGCCGCAGGCGGCGATGTTCCAGGTTTCCGGCGAGATTCCGCCGCGCACGGGCAGCCGCAGCAACACCACCTCGCCGCGCAACGTGTTCCGCACCCGGGATGGGCGCTACATCGCGATTTCTGCCTCCATCCAGGCGATGGCCGAGCGGCTGCTGCGGACGATCGGGCGGGAGGACATGATTTCGGACCCGCGCTTTGCCAACAACACGGCGCGGGTGACCAATGCCGCCGAGTGCGAGGCGCCGATTGCCGCGTTCATTGCCGCGCGGGACAGCGCCGAGGTGCTGGCGATCTTTGAGAAGGCCGAGATTACCGCCGCGCCCGTGTACGACATCGACCAGCTGATCGATGATCCCCATGTGGCGGAGCGGGAGATCCTGGTGGAGCTGCCCGACGCCGATCTGGGCCATGTGGCGATGCATGCCGTGGTGCCGCGGCTGGCGGCGACGCCGGGGGCGATCCGGTCACCGGCGCCGGGGCTGGGGGAGCATACGGCGGAGGTGCTCAGGATGTTGGGGCGCGACGAGGCGGCGATTGCGGCGCTGGCCGCCTCGGGCGCGGTGAAGCTGGGCTAGTACGCGCCGTTCTCCGGCACGAAGAGCGGGAAGAAGCCGAACACGCTGGGGCTGTCCGGGTCCACCAGCACGCGCACGGCGTGGATGTGG
>CANHKG010000322.1 GCA_947460455.1 Rhodospirillales bacterium
AAGCTCGGCACCGTCCTGGCCCTCGCCCTCCTCGCCACCCTCGCTTTGGTGAACGGCGAATACCGCGTTGCCGCCCGTGCCGTGGTGGAAGGCGAGGTGCAGCGCGCCGCCGTCGCCCCGTTCGACGGCTACATCCGCAGCGCCCCCGTGCGCGCCGGCGACATCGTCAAGCAGGGCGACACGCTCGCCACGCTGGATGACCGCGACCTCGTGCTCGATCGCCTGAAATGGATCGCCGAGCGCGAGAAGCTCGCCCAGAAGCAGCGCGAGGCGCTGGCCAAGGGTGAACGCGCCACGCTCGCCGTGGTCGCCGCCCAGCTTGCCCAGGCCGAGGCGGAGATGAGCCTCGCCGAGGAGAAGCTCGCCCGCAGCCGCATCGTCGCCCCGTTCGACGCCATCGTGGTCAGCGGCGATCTGCGCCAGACGCTCGGCTCGCCGGTGGAACGCGGCAAGGTGCTGTTCGAACTTGCCCCGCTCGATGCCTGGCGCCTGGTGATCCATGCCGATGAGCGCGAGGTGCGCTGGCTCGCTGCTGGCCAGCACGGGCTGCTCGCCCTCGCCAGCCAACCCACCACCCGCCTGCCGGTGCGCGTGGAACGCGTCACCCCCGTGGCGGTGGCGGAGGATGGCCGCAACTTCTTCCGCGTGGAGGCCAAGCTGGAAACACCGGATGCCGCCACATTGCGCCCGGGCATGGAGGGGATCGCCAAGATCGAAACCGGCCCGCAGCGCCTGCTCTGGATCTGGACCCATTCCATCGTCGATTGGCTGCGCCTGTTCGCCTGGCATTGGTGGCCCTGAGCCCCGATGGCGGAAGCCGAGCCCTTCCTCTCCGCGTCCTGGTACCGCATCCGCCACCTGCGCCCACGCCTGCGCGAGCACGCCGAAGTGCGCCTGCACCGCTACCGCGGTGCGCCGTGGTATGTGCTGACGGACCCCCTCACCGGCCGCGTCCATCGCCTTGCCCCGCCTGCCTGGGCGCTCATCGCAGCACTCGACGGCACAAGCACGGTGGACGAGGTCTGGACCGAGATTTCCGCCACCCAGGGCGAGGCGGCACTCGGGCAAGACCAGGTGATTGCCCTGCTCGGCCAGCTCCACGCCGCCGACCTGCTGCAAGGCGATGCCCCGCCCGACACGCACGAAATCTTCGAACGCCATGGCCGCCTCGCCCGCCGAAAGCTGACGCAGAACCTGCTGAACCCGATGGCGCTGCGCTTTCGGCTGTGGAACCCGGACCGCTTCCTCACCCGCCTGCTGCCCCTGGTCGGGCCCTTGTTCAGCCGTTGGGGCTTCGCGCTGTGGCTGGCTCTGGTCGGCTCGGCCACCGTTCTGGTTGCGCAACACTGGCCGGACCTTACCGCCCATCTCGGCGACCGCGTGCTGGCGGAGGGCAACCTGCTGCTGCTCGCCGTGATCCTGCCGGCCATCAAGCTGCTGCACGAACTCGGCCATGGCTTCGCCGTCCGCCGCCGCGGCGGGGCGGTGCACGACATGGGCGTGATGTTCCTGGTGCTGCTGCCCCTACCCTATATCGACGCCTCCGCCGCCTCCGGCTTCCGCTCGCGCTGGGACCGGGTGGTGGTGGGGGCCGCCGGCATGATGGTGGAACTGGCCATCGGCGCGCTCGCCACCTTCATCTGGGTGGCGATCGAGCCCGGCTTCGCCCGCTCCATCGCCTTCAACGTGATGCTCGCCGCCGGCGCCACCACCATCCTGTTCAACGCCAACCCGCTGCTGCGCTACGACGGCTACTACATGCTGGCCGACGCGATCGAGATCCCCAACCTCGCCCAGCGCGCCACGCAGTATTGGGGCCAGCTGGTCGAAACCCACCTTTTTGCCACCCCGCCGCAGCAGGCCCACCCGCACACCCCGGGCGAGCGCGCCTGGTTCCTGTTCTACGCCCCGGCCGCCTGGCTCTACCGCCAGGCGGTGATGCTCTCCATCGCGCTCTTCCTCGCCGGTGAGTATTTCACCATCGGAATGGCGCTCGCCCTCTGGACCCTGGCCACCGGCCTTGTGCTGCCGATGGCCAAGATGCTGCGCCATGTGGTCGCCAGCCCCCGGCTGCGCCGCCACCGCGCCCGCGCCGTGGGCCTCACCTTCGGTGCCATCGCCGGCCTCGCCGCCCTGTTGCTGCTGGTGCCTGCCCCGCTGCACACCTCGGCGCAGGGCGTGGTCTGGCTGCCGGAAGCCGCCATCGTGCGCGCCGGCACCGATGGCGTCGTCACCCGCCTGCTCGCCACCCCCGGCACCGCGCTGGCCCCTGGCGATGCCGTGAGTGAAAGCGAAGACCCGTTCCTCGCCGCCCGCCTCGCCCGCGCCCAGGCCCGCGTTGCCGAATTCGAAGCCCGCCTGCCCGCCGAACGCTTCACCAACCGCGTGGAAGCCGCCATCACCGAAACCGAGCTGGCCCAGGCCCGCGCCGAACTGGCGCACGAGCAGCGCCGCCAGGCCAACCTCGTCGCCCGCGCCCGCGCCGCCGGCACGCTGGCCATCGCCCGCCCCGCCGACCTGCCCGGCCGCTACCTCAAGGAGGGCGAGATCCTCGCCTACGCCCTGCCCGAGGATGGCCCGCGCATCATCCGCGCCGCCATCCCGCAGGACGATATCGACCTCGTCCGCAGCCGCCTGCTCTCCGTGCAGGTCAAGCTCGCCGGCCACCTGGCCGATGCCCTGCCCGCCCGCCTCGTGCGCGAAGTTCCGGGCGGGCGCGACGAACTGCCCAGCCGCGCGCTCGCCACCACCGGCGGCGGCGCATTCGCCCCGCACCCGCGCGACCCCGACGGGCTGCGGACCCTCGCCCGTGTGTTCCAGGTGGATATCGAACTCTCCCCCGGTGCCCCCGCCGAGGCATTCGGCGCCCGCGCCCATATCCGTTTCGAACATGCGTGGGAGCCTCTCGGCGACCAGCTCTGGCGCCGCCTGCGCCAGCTTCTGCTCACGCGTTTGCAGGCATGATCGCCGCCCGCCGCCGCGCGCCCGGCTTCGCCGCCGGCACCCCCTACCCGGAACAGCCGGACCCCAAGTGGAACCGGCTCGATGCCGCCCTCACCGCCGCCTGGTCCGGCCTCACCCGCCGCCCGCTGGCCCCCTGGCACCGCGCCAGCCTGGCCCGCTTCGCCCGAGAGGTCGAAGCCCTCGCCCCCACCCTCGCCGACCTTTCCGCCCCCGCCCTGCGCGATCGCGCCGACGCCCTGCGCGCCCCGCTGGTCAAGCACGGCCTGCGCCCCGCCCTCGCTGCCGAGGCCTTCGCCCTGGCCCGGGAGGCCAGCCGCCGCGTGCTCGGCCTCCGCCATCACGCCGTCCAGCTCATGGGTGGTGCGGCCATGCTCCGCGGCGCCCTGGCGGAGATGGACACTGGCGAGGGCAAGACCATCACCGCCCTGCTCCCCTCCGTCGCCTTCGCGCTCGCCGGGCGACCCGTTCATGTCGTCACCGTCAACGAATACCTCGCCGCGCGCGACGCCGAGCAGCTCCGCCCCGTGCTCGCCGCTCTCGGCATCACTACCGGCCTCGTGGTGCTCGATGACCCACCGGAAGCCCATACCGCCGCCTACGCCGCCGATGTCACCTACTGCACCAACAAGGATCTGGTGTTCGACTATTTGCGCGACCGCATGGCCCTCGGCGCCCGCCGCGCCCGCCCGCGCCTGCTGGTCGATGGCCTGATGGGCGGCCGCCCCGCCCCCCTGATGCTGCGCGGCCTGCACGTCGCCATCGTCGACGAGGCCGACAGCGTGCTGATCGACGAAGCCCGCACCCCCCTTATCCTCTCCGGCGGCGACGGCCCCGCCGAAACCGCCGAGTTCTACGCCGGCGCGCTCGATCTCGCCGCCCATCTGGAACCGGGCCAAGACTACCGCCTGATCCCCGCCGAGCGCTCGCTCCACCTCACC
>CANHKG010000323.1 GCA_947460455.1 Rhodospirillales bacterium
AAGGCCAGGGCTCTGCCCTGGACCCGCCAGGGACCTGAGGTCCCTGGACCCACATGAGTTCCGCCTTCGGCGGGAGGGGCCGACCCGGTCTGTGTCGCGCGCCGAGACGGCCCCTCCCGCCGAAGGCGGAAAAGGTATCGGGGTCTGGGGCCTAAGGCCCCAGCGGGGTCGAGGGGCAGAGCCCCTCGCCTTCCCTCTCCCTCCCACCACACCCCGTGCTGGCCTGCGGCCGCGCGATCGGTGACGATGGAGGGGTAGCGACTCGGGGGTGTGGGATGGCGGTTCACCAGGTGGCAGCGACGCCGAAGACGGTGCGGTGGGGGGTGTTTGACGCGTCGATTCCGCCGGTGGTGACGGTTCAATCCGGGGACACGGTGGTGTTGGAGTGTGTGTCGGGCGGGCCGGACGTGATGCCGCCGCCGGGGAGCGGGTTGCGGGTGCCGCCGGCCTTGGCGGCCATTCATGCCTCGGACATTCCGCGCGCGGGCGGGCACATCATCACCGGGCCGGTGGCGGTGGCCGGTGCGATGCCCGGCGACATGCTGGAGGTTCGGATCGACCGGATCGAGCTGGGGAATGACTGGGGGTTCTGTGGGTTTCGGCCCTTGGCCGGCACGCTGCCGGAGGATTTTCACGAGCGATTCCTGACGCATATCCCGGTGGACCGGGCGGCGATGACCTGCCGCCTGCCCTATGGGGTGGAGCTGAAGCTGGCGCCGTTCTTTGGCGTGATGGGGGTGGCGCCGCCGCCGGGCTACGGCACGATTTCCACCATTCAGCCCCGGCAGCATGGCGGCAATCTGGACAACAAGGAGCTGACCCAGGGCAGCACGCTGTTCCTGCCGGTGCTGGCGCCGGGGGCGCTGTTCTCGGCCGGGGATGGGCATGGCGTGCAGGGCGATGGCGAGGTGTGCATCAACGCGCTGGAGATCTGCCTGACGGGCACGTTCACCCTGGTGCTGCACAAGGCGGCCGGCGCGGAGCCGATGCTGCGCTATCCCCGCGCGGAGACGGCGACGCATTTCATCAGCATGGGGATGAACGAGGATCTGGACCAGGCGATGAAGACGGCGCTGCGGGAGATGATCGCCTTCATCTGCAGCCGCTCCAATCTGTCGCGCGAGCAGGCCTACCAGTTCTGCTCCCTGGCGGTGGATTTCCACGTGACCCAAACGGTGAACGGGGAGAAGGGCGTGCACGGGCTGCTGAAGAAGGGGCTGCTTTTCTAGCTGCGAATCGGAAATGGGCAGGCGATAAGATCGAAAGCGGATCGGGTCGGTTGGCAGAATGCCCTTTCGCCACAAGATGTTGGGGTCGGGCGCAAGGTTGTCCACAGGATTCTGCGCTTGAATCCCGATTCCAGCGTTGACCCGGGAGCCGATCGGGCTACCGTATGTTGTGTCGGTAGCGGCAAGGAGCCACGAGATGGAGTGGAATGAGGAAACGATCGCGCGGTTGCGCGCGCTCTGGGCTGAGGGCCTCTCCACCGCGGAGATTGGCCGGCGTATGGCTATTTCCAAGAATGCCGTGGTGGGCAAGGCGCACCGGTTGAACCTGCCGGCGCGGCCCTCGCCGATCCGGCGCGATGCCACGGGTGCCGCCCCGCGCCCGGCTGCGCCGCGCCGCGTGACCGGGCCCACTCTGCCGCCGCTGGCCGCTGCCAGCGCCCCGGCGCCGCAGGTGGTGTCGGCCCCGATTTCGCAGCCCCCTGCCCCGCCGGTCTCCGTTCCGCGCGTGGTGGCATCGCGCCCGGCCAGCACCACCTTCCGTGCGATCCGGCCGCAGACCTGCTGCTGGCCGATCGGCGAGCCGGGGACCAAGAGCTTCCGCTTCTGTGATTCGGAGGCCTCGACCGGCAAGCCCTACTGCCAGGAACATGCCGCGCTGGCCTACGTGAAGGTGCGCGACCGCCGCGACGACGCCGCCGTCGCCTGATCGCCCTTGCCGATGAACGCCGGCAGCCGCCTGGCTGCCGGCGTTTCGTTGTTCAGTGAAAGACGCGCCCGGCGTCGATCACGATGGTCTGCCCGGTCATGGTTTCCGTGCGGCACATCGTAACCACCATGTCCGCGCAGTCGTCCTTGTCGGCGGCCTTCTTCAGCAGCGAGGACGAGGCGGAATTGGTCACCTGCTCCGGCCGGAGGTTGGCAGTGGCGCGGGTGCCTTCCAGCAGGCCCGGGGCCACGCAGTTCACCAGCACCTCCGGCGCCAGCGCCACGGCCATGCAGCGCGTGAGGTGGATCAACCCGGCCTTGGAGATGGCATAGGCGATCGAGGAGCCGCTGGGGGTGAGGCCCGCGACCGACGAGATGTTCACCATCCGCCCGCAGCCCTGCGCCTTCATGATCGGCGCCACCGCCTTGGTCAGCCGCATCGGGCCGGTGAGGTTCACCGCCATGATCTTGTCCCACAGCTCCATGCTCATAGAATCGAGATCCGGGAACGGCACGGATTTGTTGAAGGCGGCGTCGTTCACCAGGATGTCGATGCGGCCGAACTGCTTGTGCACGGCGGCCACCAGCGCCTCCACCTGGGCCTGGTCCGTGATGTCGCAGCCAAAGGCCGCGGCGTTCACCTGGTAGGTGGCGGCCAACTCCTTCGCCACCGCCTCGCCCTGCTCGCGGCTTTGGGCGTACATCACTGCGATATGCGCGCCTTCCTTGGCCAGCGCGTGGCAGATGCGCTGCCCCAGCCCGCCATTGCCGCCGGTGACCAGCGCCACCATGCCCCTGAGTTCCATCGCTTTCCTCCCTGTCGAACCAGGCCAGCTTATGCCACGCTGCCGGGATTGCCAGCGCAAGGACCGCACGCCATGCAGGAACCGCTCTCCGGCCCCGGCCGCTTCTTCCGGGGCAACCTGCACACCCACTCCACCCTGTCAGACGCGATCCGCTCGCCCGAAGACGTGTGCGCGCTTTACCGTGATGGCGGCTACGACTTCATCTCGCTGACCGACCACTTCCTGCCGAAATACGGCTTCCCGATTGCCGATACGCGGGATTTCCGCACCAACCGCTTCACCACCATCCTGGGGGCGGAGGTGCATGCGCCGAGCACCGAGCTGGGCGAGATGTGGCACATCCTCTCCGTGGGCCTGCCGCTGGATTTCGAACCCACCACGGCGGCGGAAACCGGCCCCGAGCTGGCCGCGCGCTGCGTTGCCGCCGGGGCCTTCGTGGCGCTGCCGCACCCGGCCTGGAACGGCATGACCGTGGGCGATGCGGATTCCATCCCCTGCGCCCACGCCGTGGAGCTCTACAACCACACCAGCCACGTGGAGGAAGACCGCGGCGACGGCACCGTGATGCTGGACACCCTGCTCTCCCGCGGCCGCCGCATCTGGGGCTGCGCCACCGACGACGCCCACTTCAAGCGCAACGACTGGTTCGGCGGCTGGGTGATGGTGAAATCCGAAACGCTGGAGCCCGAAGCCCTGGTCGAAGCGCTGAAGGCCGGGCGCTTCTATTCCTCCCAAGGCCCGGAAATCCACGCCCTGCAAGTCTCCTCCACCGAAGTGATCGTGGAATGCTCGCCCGCCTCCTCCATCATCGCCCTCGGCCGCGGCTCCGCCGGCGCGTTCAGCACCGGCCCCGGCCAGCGCAGCGCCCGCCTGCCACTCGACAAGTTCCGCAAAGGCGGCTGGCTGCGCGTGGTCGTGGTGGACGAAGCCGGCCGCCGGGCCTGGAGCAACCCGGTGTGGCTCGATGACTGAGTGAGAAGGAAGGAAGGCCAGGGGCTCTGCCCCTGGACCCCGCTGGGGCCTTAGGCCCCAGACCCCTCGACCTTTTTCCGCCTTCGGCGGGGAGGGGCCGTCGAGGCGGTGGAGAGACCCGGGCGGCCCCTCCCCGCCGAAGGCGGAACTCATGTGGGTCCAGGGACCTCAGGTCCC
>CANHKG010000324.1 GCA_947460455.1 Rhodospirillales bacterium
CGCGGTGGGGTTCTCGCTGATCTTCGGCGTGCTGGGCGTGGTGAACCTGAGCCACGGCGCCATCGTGCTGATCGGCGCCTATTTCACCTGGTTCGCCTGGCACACCACGGGGCTTGATCCGCTGCTGTGCATCCCGCCGGTGATGCTGGTGCTGTTCGGGCTTGGCTACATCTACCAGCGCGGGTTGATCCAGCTGGCGGTGGACCGATCCTCCCTGCTCGCCTCCATGCTGGTGACGTTCGGCGTGGCGCTGATGCTGCGCAATGCGCTGGTGCTGGCCTTTTCGCCGGATTTCAAATCGATCTCGCCGGGATGGGCGTTCAGTTTCCTGCGGCTGGGCCCGCTCACCATCGACCTCGTGCGGATCTCGGCGCTGGCGGCAAGCCTGGCCCTGCTGGGCGCGCTCGCCTATGTGCTGAACCGCACCCGCATCGGCCGCGTGATCCGCGCCACGGCGCAGCAGGAACTGGCGGCCCGGCTGTGCGGCGTGAATGCGCGGCACGTCTATGCCGTGACGTTCGGCGTTTCGGCAGCCTTTGCCGGTGCCTCCGGCGCCATCCTCGGCATCGTGCTGCCCTTCTCACCGCCGGACGAAGCGAACTGGACGTTGAACGCCTTCGTGGTGGTGGTTCTTGGCGGTGTCGGCTCGCCGTCGGGCGCGCTGCTCGGCGGGTTGCTGCTCGGGCTCATCAGCACCGCTACCTCCCAGCTGATCGGGCCGGCCTTTCCCAACGTGATGATGTTCCTGATCCTGGTGCTGATGCTGATGGTCCGCCCCGCCGGGCTGCTCGGCAACGCCTTCGCGGGAACGCGCTGAGATGCTGCGCGAAGCCATCGCCCGGCAACGCTGGTGGATCCTCGCCGCCCTGCTCGGCCTCGCAGTGTTGGCCTGCGTGCCCTTCGTGCTGATGCCGTTCCACGTGCGCGTCGGCCAGCTGATCCTGCTCTCCACGGCGCTTGGCCTCGCCTGGACGCTGCTGGGCGGTTTCGCGGGCTACTGGAGCTTCGGCCACACCGCCTTCATCGGCCTGGGCGCCTTCGCCGCCGGGCTGTTCGAAACGCAGCTGCTCGGCACCCCGTTCATGCGCGCCCAGCCCTTGGTGGGGCTCGGCCTCGGACTGCTGGTGGGCATGGGCGCCTGCGCCGTGGTGGCGGGCGCCGTCGCCTGGCCGATCCTGCGCCTGCGCGGCATCTACTTCGCCGTGGCCATGCTGGGCGTCGCCCAGGTGCTGTCGGAACTCACCAATTCGATCGACGCCTTCAAGGGCTCGATGGGCCTGGTGTTCCCCCGCATCCCCGCCTTCGGCCTGCGGCAGGAGGCGGTGTTCTACTACCTGTTGCTGATCGCCACCGCGATCATCCTGGCCATCGCGTTTGCGGTGAAGAACGCCCGCATCGGCCACGGGCTCGCCGCGATGCGCGAGGATGAGGACACCGCCCGCATGCTGGGCGTGCCGACGGAGCGCTACAAGATCACCATGTTCGTGCTCTCGGCCACGCTCACCGGCGCGCTCGGCGTGATCTATGCGCACTCGCTGGGCTACATCACCACCGGGTCGGTGTACCGCACGGATTTCTCGCTCAACATGATCGTCTACAACCTGCTGGGCGGGATGGGCACGCTGATCGGGCCGATGATCGGATCGGTCATCATGGTGGTGCTGACGCAGGTGATCCTGGGCGGCTTCCTCAACCTGCACATGTTCCTCACCGGCGCGATGCTGGTCGCCCTGGTGCTCGCCGCGCCGCGCGGCATTGTCGGCACCTGGCTCGCCTTCCGCCGCCGCCGCCGGGATGCCGCGGCATGAAGCCCGCCATCCTGGAGCTGAAATCCGTCACCAAGCGCTTCCGCGGCCTCGTTGCCACGGATGATGTTTCGCTGCGCGTGGAACCCGGCACCATCACCTCGCTGATCGGCCCGAACGGCGCCGGCAAGTCCACCATCTTCAACCTCGTCACCGGCTACCTGCCCCCCAGCGCCGGTGAGATCCTGTTCCACGGCGAGCAGATCGACGGCCAGAGCACCGTGGCCATCGCGCGGCGCGGCATCGCCCGCGCCTTCCAGATCGCCAAGCCGTTCCCGGAAATCACCGTGCACGACAACGTTCGCATCGGCGCCCTGTTCGGCCGCGACGGGCCGCGCGACGTGGCCGCCGTGACGGAAGCCGCGCTCGAAACCGCCGGCCTCGCGGATTTCGCCGACCGCCCGGCCGGCGACCTCACCGTGGGCTATCTGCGCCGCCTGGAACTCGCCCGCGCCATCGCCGCCCGCCCGGTGCTGCTGCTGGCCGACGAACCCTGCGCCGGCCTCAACCCGGCGGAAACCGAGGAAATATGCGACATCCTGCGCCGCGTGCGCGACCGCGGCACCACTGTTTTCCTGGTGGAGCACGACATGGAAGCGGTGATGCGCATCTCGGACCGCATCATCGTGCTGGATGCCGGCGCCAAGATCGCCGAGGGCACCCCCGACGAGATTTCCGCCGACCCGAAGGTGATCGCGGCCTATCTGGGCACGCCGGAGTAGGCCCCGGCTACAGCACGAACCACCCGGCATCGAGCGGCCCGGCCGCGCGCACCAGCAGCGTGAGGTCGGCGATGCGGTCGCCGTTCACGTCACCCTGCACGCGCTGCACCGCACCCTCGGCCTGCCAGCGCAACTGCCCGGCCACGCCGCTGAACGCCGCCGTGCCGATGAAGGCGAAGGCGTCGTTCGCCACTGTTCCCGCCACGGCATCGATCCACAGGAGCTCGATTACCTCGCCCTGCGCCCGGTTCACATCCTCCAGCGCCGTCAGCGATTGCGCGGCCGGCCCCAGCGCCGCGGGCAGGAAGCGGAACACATCCACGCCGCCATTGCCGTACACCGTGTCCAGCCCGCCGCCGAGCAGGAACACATCCGGCCCCTGGCTCCCGGCCAGGAACTGGTTCGCCGCGGTGCTGACGAAGTCGTCGTTCAGGATCACCCCGGTCGCCGACGCCACCGCCAGCGAAACCCCCGCCTGCGGGTTGACCAGCGCCACGCCGAAGGCATCGTTCAGTTCCGGCACAAGATCGCCCACCACCGGCACCGCCACGCGCGCCAGGCTCTGCCCCGCCGCGAAATGAAGGTGCCCGCGCGGCAGCACCCCGCCCGCGAAATCGCCCGCCACCGCCGGCACCGTGCCGGCCACGCTGCCGGCGCCCACCACCCAATCCACCCCGGCCGCACGCGACAGATCGCCGCTGCGCGCCACGGTGAAGGTGAACATGGTGGTCCCGCCCGGCCCTTCCCCCAGCTGCGCGGCCTCGCGCGCGATGGAAAGCGCCCCGCTGCCCGGCGCATCGTCGTCCCAGATCAGCCCGGTGGCGCTCGCGGTGCCGATCGTCACCCCCTCGGCGGGGTTGGACAGCACCACGGTGAAGCTCTCGTTCAGCTCCACCGCCGCATCGCCGGCCACCTACACGGTGATGGTCTGGCTGACCTGCCCCGCTGCGAAGGACACCACGCCGGAGGGCAGCACGCCGCCCACGAAATCCGCGGCCACCGCCGGCACCGTGCCGCCCAGGCTGCCCGGGCCCACCGCCCAATCCGCCACCGCGCCCAGGAAGGTGCTGCCGGTGCGCGTGACCAGGAAGGTGAACGCCGCCGCCCCGCTCCCGCCCTCCGCCCGCCCGGCCTGCAGCGGCGCGATCGACAGCGTGCCGCGGCCCACGACATCGTCGGACAGGATCCGGACGACGGGCGCGGTGGTGCCGATGGTGGCCCCGCCGGTCGCGTCCGCCAGCACCAGGCGGAACGACTCGAAGGGCATATCCACCATCCGGTCGCCGGCCACCGCCACCGCGACCCGCCGCGTGGACTGCCC
>CANHKG010000325.1 GCA_947460455.1 Rhodospirillales bacterium
GGGCCGAGGAAGCCGCGGACGAGGCGGTTGCGGTAGACGGCGTGCAGGGTGAAGCGGTTGTTGTCGATGCAGAGGATGCGGGCGGCGGCGAGCAGCAACAGGGCGAGGCCGACCTGGAGACCCAGCATCACGGGGATCGGAACACTGTGCGGCGTGGGCCGGCAGGAGGGGGCGGGGGCCGGAAGGGCGCTGCCAGAACAATAGAAGTTGGTGAGGCACCAGCGCGCCGGGTCTGGCGCCGCGGTGCAGGTGGGCGGCGGTGGTGCCTGCACCAGGCCCATGATGCCCTGCTGCAGCGGGCCCAGCACGTACGACTGGAGCAGGGCGCTGGAGATGGCGAGCATGAACGCGAGGAAGACGCCGGCCAGCAGGGCGAGGCCGAGATCCATCGCCTTGTCCCGCCAGCCGGCATCCAGCTCGTTCAGGGCGGACATGCGGGTGAAGGCCTGGTGGCCGAGCCAGGCGACGGCAGGGCCCGAGAGCAGCGGGGTGAGCAGGCTGCGCCATGCGCCGGTGGTCCAGACCGCATTGCCTTCGGGGATGAACCAATCGGGCATGGCAAGGATGGGGAAGCCTGCCAGTGCGACGGCGACGGAGAGGAGCTGGATGCGGGCGCTCATGCGCGCGGTCCATTCGCGGTCCAGCTCGGCGGTGATGGCGGGGGCCTTGCGGCGCAGGCCCATGAAGGTGCCGGCATGGATGATCATGGCGAGCGCGAACCAAGCTGGGCCGGCAACGGCGAGCACCTCGACCCAGGATTTCTGCGGCACATAGGCGATGAGCAGCCAGGGGCCGGTGGCGGTGAGCAGGGCGGAGAACAGCGTGGCGAGGAGCCAGGGGGCAAAATTGCTGTGGTAGCGCCCCTTCACGTCCTCGGCCGCCCGGGAGAGGGCGATGCCGTAGCCGGCCAGGACGCAAGCGGTGTAGAGCCCCGCGACCTTCACGGCGGCGAATGTCTCGATGGGCCGCTGGTCGAAC
Source organism: Rhodospirillales bacterium (assembly GCA_947460455.1). Classification (GTDB taxonomy): domain Bacteria; phylum Pseudomonadota; class Alphaproteobacteria; order Acetobacterales; family Acetobacteraceae; genus CAMDGX01. The sequence goes on from CANHKG010000325.1 coordinate 979, forward strand.
CCGCCGTGCTCGTTCTGCCAGGTCCCCAGTGCGAAGGGGAGCAGCATCGGCCAAAGCAGGGCGACGAAGGCGATCGTGGTGGGGGTGGGGCCGGAGCTGGAAGAGCGGGGCGCGCCGCTGGCATCGCGGTGGTGGCTCGGCAGGCCGATGCAGAGCCATACGGTGCTGACGATGAGCCCGATGGCGCCGGCGGCAAGGGCGGCGAAGGCGAACAAGTGCTCGGTGCCGGCGACCGCGACCAGCGTGCGGTAGGTGATGAAGCAGAGCACCAACAACAGCATCCAGGGCAGCAGCGAGGCCCAGGTGAGGAGCAGGTTGCGGGTATAGAGGGTGAGGCCGGTCCAGGTATCCAGCGAGAACAGGCCGAGCTGGGGGGTGAGGAAGTTGCCGGACTGGCGCAGGCGGGTGAGCCAGGGGGCGTTGCCGCCCTGCTTCAGCTCCTGCTGCAGGGCATCGGCATTCCAATCGAGGGCGCGCAGGCGGGAGGAGAGGTAGCCGCCAATGTAGCCGCCGCCGGAGACGGTGGAGAGGTAGTGGAACTGCTTCAGCACGCCCATGCGGGCGAGGCCCTGGACAACGCCAAGGCAGAAGGCGGCGCTTCGGATGCCGCCGCCGGACAGGCAGAGGGCGGTGGCCTCGCCCGGTGGGAGTTGCAGGGCCGCCTGTTCCTGCGCCAGCGCTTTCTGCGCGGTGATCGGGGGCGGGGTGGGCTCGGCCATGTCTGCCTCGCGTTGAATTCTTCAACGGGGGCAGCGTTGCAGGTTTCGTTACGGTGTCAAGAAGGAGTGGCGAGCCAGGTGGCGGCTTCGGCTTCCGCGCCGGAGGGCAGCGAGGCGGCGGGGTTGCGCAGCCAGGCGGCGATGTCGGCCAGTGGGGTGGCGCGGGCGAGGTCGCGCAGCAGGAGGTGGTAGCCATCGGGGTAGTAGAGGCGGCGGATCGGCGGGCCCGGCAGCTGGGACCAGGTGGCGCGGGTGGCGGGCTTGGGGATGACCTGGTCGTGGGCGCCATAGAGCGCCAGCGTGGGGAGTGGCGGCATGCGCGGGGCGGCGGCCAAGGCAAGGTCCATGAGATCGACCAGGCCGCGCAGCGTGTCGAACCTTGTGGCGCGGATGGTGAGCGGGTTGCGGCCGAGGGCGCGCAGGGCCTCCGTGTTGCTCGACGCGGTGATGCGGATGCCAGGGGCGCGGGTGACGGTGAGGCCGGGGGTGGCGGAGGCGATGAGCCAGAGGCCGGCCTGCATGAAGAGGTTCATGTTGGCGCGGCCCCAGACGGCGGGGGCGAGGAGGATGAGGCCGTCCGCCGGGATGTCGCTGCCACGGGTGGCCATGTGCATCAGCACGGCGGCGCCCATGCTTTCGCCCATGGCGACGAGGCGCGCCTGCGGATGGCGCGCGCGGAGCAGGGCGAGCATGGCCAGGGCGTCGTTGGCTAAGGCGTCCGCGCCGGGCCAGAGGCCGCGGGCCTCGGTGGCGCCGAAGCCGCGCTGGTCTGGCGCGTAGAGGGCGATGCCCTGGGCGGCCAGGGTGGGGGCGGGGAGTTCCCAGGCGTCCCGGCTGTCGTTGAAGCCGTGCAGGGCGAGGAGGACGGCCTTGGGTTCGCCTTCCGGCAGCCAGGCGCGGTAGGGAAGGCGCATGCCGTCGCCCATGACGAAGTGGTCCTGCGCCTGTACCGGCGCGTGGGCCAGGGGGCCGGGCGGGGCGGCGGCGGGCGTGCAGGCGGCCAGCGCGGCGGTGCCCAGAAGCAGGCCTCGGCGGGGAACGGTTGAAAGCATGCGGGCCATGGCTATCATGCCGGCCAGACCGCACGACAGCCCCCGTGCCCCCACCGACACCGAAGGATGCATCATGCCGGACGGCAACGCCTCGCCCATTCCCGGGATCACGCCCACCGAAACCATCCATGTGGACGAACGCACCGTGCCCTGCGACGGCGGCGGCGGCGCGCTGGGGCACCCGCGCGTGTACCTGCGCATCGAGGCCGAGCAAGTGCTCTGCCCCTACTGCTCGCGCCTCTACGTGCTCAACGAAGGCGCCGGCGGCGACCACGGGCATTGATGGCACGCACCGCCGAAGTGGCAGGGAAGGCCAGGGGCTTTGCCCCTGGACCCCACTGGGGCCTTAGGCCCCAGACCCCGATACCTTTTCCGCCTTCGGCGGGGAGGGGCCATCGAGGCGGTGGAGAGACCCGGGCGGCCCCTCCCCGCCGAAGGCGGAACAACTAATGTGGGTCCAGGGACCTCAGGTCCCTGGCGGGTCCAGGGGAGAGCCCTGGCCTTTCCTTTCCTCTTCGATGGGTGCGCGGCATGAATGACGGTGCGACGGCTCCGCATTTGATCCTGGTGGATGGGTCCGGGTTCATTTTCCGGGCGTATCATGCGTTGCCGCCGATGAGCCGGCCGGACGGGACGCCGGTGAATGCGGTGTTCGGGTTCAGCAACATGTTGTCTCGGTTGCTGAAGGATCATGTTGGCACGCATCTGGCGGTGATTTTCGATGCCGGGCGGCTGACGTTCCGCAATCGGTTGTACGACAAGTACAAGGCGCAGCGGCCGGAGCCGCCGGAGGATTTGCGGCCGCAGTTTGCGTTGGTGCGGGAGGCGACGCGGGCGTTCGGGGTGCCGGCGATCGAGCTGGAGGATTGGGAGGCGGATGACCTGATCGCCAGCTATGCCGTGGCCGTGGTGGCGCAGGGGGGGCGGGCGACGATCGTTTCCTCCGACAAAGACCTGATGCAGTTGCTGCGGCCTGGCATCGATATGCTCGATCCGATGAAGCAGAAGGCGATCGGGCTCGCCGAGGTGATGGAGAAGTTCGGGGTTGGGCCGGAGAAGCTGATCGATGCGCAGGCGTTGATCGGGGACAGCGTGGAC
>CANHKG010000326.1 GCA_947460455.1 Rhodospirillales bacterium
ATAGCGGCTTCACCGCCGGCGTGGGGGCGCCGACGATCTGCGCCGTGGGGCCGGTGGGCGGCAAGGCCCACTCGCCGGATGAGTTCCTGCAGATCGACAGCCTGGTGCCGCGGGCGCAGGCGATGGCGCGGGCGATCCTGAAGCTGGAGCAGATCGGAATATAAGGAAGCGCGTTCTTTTTTGAAAAAAAGAACCAAAAAACTTTCATGACTGGCACGCGTACTGGACGATCCGGCACGCGTGCCAGTCGGAAAAGTCTTTTTGCTTCTTTTTCTTCAGAAAAAGAAGACTTCCTACTCCTCCAGCGAGTAGCCCAGCTTCAGCATCACTTGGTAGTGCGCCACCTTCCCGTCTTCCACGTGGCCGCGGGTTTCCAGCACCTGGAACCAGCGGATGTGGCGGCGGTCTTCGCTGGCCTTCTCGACGGCGCGGCGGATGGCGTCGTCGATCGAATCCGTGCTGGTGCCGACGATTTCACTGATGCCGTAGCTGTGCTCGCTCATGCGCTGGGCTCCTGGGGTTGCCGGGGCCAATCGCGCGGGGTGGGTTGGAGTTCCCGCGTGCGGGGTGCGAGACTGCAGCCACGCAACGATAGGCCGGCCGTCCATGAGCGATCTCCTGTTCCAGCCGCTGCACTGGCTGGCCGATGCCAATATTGCCGCCCTGGCGGCGGCGCTGTTCCTGCTGATGCTGGCTGCGCTGGAGCTGTGCTACCGGCTGGGGCGGCGCGCCGTGGTGGCGGTACCGGCCGGCGAGGGGCTGAAGACGGCCACCGGCATCGTGACCGCCGGCATGCTGGGGCTGTTCGCCTTCCTGCTGGGGGTGATGTTCTCCCTGGCGAGCGATCGCTACGAGAAGCGGCGGCAATCGGTGCTGGACGAGGCGAACGCCATCGGCACCGTGTGGCTGCGCGCGGAGCTGGTGATGCCGGAGGGGGCGGTGATCCGGGCGCGGCTGCGCGAATACCTGCCGCTGCGGGTGGAGACGGTGCGGGGCATCGCCGCGGAGGCGGAGGCGGCGCGCGTGGTGGCCGAGACGGCGCGGCTGCAGGGCGAGATCTGGGCGCAGGTGGCGATTGTGGCCGCGCGAACGCCCACGGCGGTGGTGGGCTCCCTGATCACCAGCGTGAACGAGATGTTCGACCTGGCGACCACGAACCGGCGCAATTTCCAACATGGCGTGCCGCCCTACGTGCTGCGGCTGGTGGTGGCGGTGGCGGTGCTGAGCGTGGGGGCCATGGGCTACCAGCTTGGCATCCACGGCCACCGCCAGCTGGTGGTGACGATGCTGCTGCTGGCGACCTGGACCATGGCGCTGGCGCTGGTGCTGGATATCGATTCGGCGGGGCAGGGCAGCGTGCGCGTGAGCCCGGCGACGATGATCTGGACGATGGAGAGCTGGGGGCCGCGTTGACGGTCAGGCTGGCGGGCCGGCCCCTGGCGCGCGGCCGAGTTCGGGGATGGTGGCGGCTTCCGGGCCCAGCCGGGCGCCTTCGGGCGGTTCCGGGTCGATGCCGGCGCGCAGCGCGCGGTGGATCGGTGGGAACAGGGCGCCCAGCGCCGAGCCCCAGACGAGCGCGCTGAGCAGCAGGCCAACCGCGGGGCGGCCGACCAGCAGCGGGCGGCTGGTGCCGGACCAGGCGGGCAGCCAGTGCAGCAGCGGCAGCGGCACCAGCATCCACAGGAAGAAGCCGCAGGCGAGGCCGAACAGCCAGCCGCCCAGCGGATCATTGGCGCCGCGGCCCAGCACCAGGGCATAGACGGCGCCCGAAAGGCTGAACCCCGCGGTGCAGAGCAGGGCGGCGATGGCCGGCGTGGTGCCGTACAGCGTGGCCAGCGTGGCGAACCAGCCGAAACTGTCCAGGATCGCCAGGGCCGGCAGGGCGCCGGCCAGCCCGGCCAGCAGCCCGGCGGAGAGCGGGCGCTGGGTGGGGCCGGGATCCAGCCCGTGGGCACGCACCATCGAGATCATCGGCCCCCATCCCCCCGGGGCGCGGCGGCGCGGGCGAGCACCTGTTCCAGCGTGGGATCGCCCGCCATGGCGGGTTCGAACACGCGCACCAGGTGGCGATAGGCCTGGCCGACCAGGCGCGGATCGCGGTTGAGGTCGAACAGGCCCACGGGGTTGATGTTGCCGCGCGAGACCGCGAGGCCGGCATCCCAATCGATCTGGTCGGTGAGCGAGTACCAGGTGAAGCCGACGATCGGCACGCCGGCCTGGCGCAGCAGCTGCACGTTGTGCCACTGGCGCCAGAGCCAGCGCGGTGCCTCCCGCGCATCCTGGTGGTTGGTTTCGGTGTGCATCAGCGGGCGGCGGTAGCGCTCGTAATACTGCTGCGCCACCACGTACCAGCCGAACAGCTCGCCCAGGGTTTGGGCGCGGCCGGTGCTGTCGATCAGCTTCTCGTTCCATACATAGTAGTCCACGCCCAGGATGGCGCGGCTGTGCACGTCCCCTTGGTTCATGAACCAGGCGTATTCCTCATCCGGCATGCCGTGCGCGCGCAGATGGGCGCGCATCGTGTCGGCCACCGGGTGGGCGTAGAGCAGATCGAGCGGCAGGAAGCGGCGCTCGTTCTCGAAGGCGGCGATGCGCTGCACATGCGGATCCGGCGTGCTGGGCTGGAAGAACTCGCCGGATTCGCTGTTGATGAAGATGGCGTCCGGCCGCACCGCGCGGATGGCCTGGGCCATCAGCACGGCGGCCTTTGCCACGTGGCGCACGGCGGTGACGAAGCTGCGCTCATCCCGCGCCTGCTCGTTCCACACGCCTTCCAGCGCGGAGAGCTTGGTGCAGACGTACATCTCGTTCACCGGGGTGTAGAGCTTCACCCAGGGGTAGCGGCGGGCGAAGGCGCCGGCGAATTCGGCGAGGGCGGGGGCGAGATCCGGGTTCTGGAAATTGCCCAGCCAGTCCGGCAGGCCGAAATGGCAGAGATCCATGATCGGCACGATGCCCAGGCGGCGCATTTCGGCACACACGGCATCCATGAAGCCCCAGTCGTATTGGCCCGGCCCGCGGAAGACCAGGTGCAGCGGCGGGCCGTAGCGCAGGTGCCGCAAGCCCAGCTCGCGCACCAAGGCGAGGTCCTGGCGCCAGTGGGTGTAGTGGCCGCAGGACTGCATCTGGTCCATGCGCCAGCGCCCGTGCTCGATGGTGGGGTAGCTGCCCTCGATGCCGGTGGCGAACATGAAGCGGTCTTCGGGCGGGGGCTGCTCGCGCGGGATGATCAGGTCGCGCGGGGCCGATAGCTTGGGGGCGGGCAGGCGCGGGGGCTTGGCGGCGGGGTAGCCGGTGGGGTGGGTATAGAGCGCGCCCAGGATGGCGCCCCACACCAGATGGCCCACGAACAGCGCGGCGGGCACGCCGATCATCTCCGCCTGGCGGGAGAGGGCGGGGCGAACGAGCAGCCCGGCCTCCACCGCGCCGGCGAGCATCAGGCGCAGCTGGGGGCGCAGCACGAACAAGGCGAGCAGCAGCGGGCCCATGGCGAAGGCCACGCCCTGCAGCACCGGCGGCAGGGGCAGCAGGGAGAAGACGAAATACGCATAGACCAGGCCCCAGAGCGCCCCCACCGCCAGATGCAGCGCCAGCCCCACGGCCCAGCGCAACAGCGAATCGCCGCCGGGCAGGGCCACGGCGCCGACGGGGTCCACCATGTCTGGCACTGGCAGGCCGAGGGTGCGCAGCAGCAGGGTCAGCGCGACCCAGGCCAGGGCGCCGAGGGCGCCGGCCATCATGGCCCGGCCATAGGCGACCTGGCGGATCATGCGCGCGCACCCTGTTTCATGGGGTGGCTAAGGGCCGGGG
>CANHKG010000327.1 GCA_947460455.1 Rhodospirillales bacterium
ATGGAACTCGCCGCCACGCCGGGCCCAACGGCCATCCCCGCCGCCACCCTGCCGCTCTGGCAGCTCGTCGCCTTCGCCCTCGCCGCCGGCATGATCCTGAACCTCATGCCCTGCGTCTTCCCGGTGCTGGCCATGAAGGCGATCGGCCTGGCCACCCTCGCCGGCAAGTCGCGCGGCGCGGCGCTGGCCCAGGCCGGCGCCTATGCCGCGGGCGTGCTGTCCACCTTCCTGGCGCTCGCCGGCACGCTGGTGGCCATGCGCGCCGCCGGCAGCGTCGTCGGCTGGGGCTTCCAGTTCCAGTCCCCGGTCTTCGTCGCCGCCACCGCCTGGCTGCTGCTCGCCATCGGCCTCAACATGTCCGGCCTCTACGCCATCGGCGGCGGCAGGGTCGCCACGCTCGGCGCCGGCACCACGCAGAAGGGCGGCCTCCTCGGCAGCTTCCTCACCGGCCTGCTCGCCGTCCTCGTCGCCACCCCCTGCACCGCCCCCTTCATGGGCGCCGCCATCGCCGGCGCCCTCGCCGCCCCGCTCGCCGTCACCCTGCTCGGCTTCCTCGCCATGGGCGCCGGCTTCGCGCTGCCCTACGTCCTTTTCGCCGCCATCCCCGGCTTCGCCCGCCTGCTCCCCCGCCCCGGCGCCTGGATGGACATCCTGCGCCAGGCGCTGGCCTTCCCGATGTATGCCGCCGCCGTCTGGCTGCTCTGGGTCGTCAGCCTCCAGGCCGGCCCCACCGGCGTGCTCACCACCGCCAGCGGCATGCTCCTCGTCGCCTTCGCCCTCTGGGCCATCGGCCTGTCCCAATCCCGCGGTGGCAGCTGGCGCCGCCTCGGCACCGCCTCCGCCCTCCTCGCCGGCCTCGGCGCCATCGCCGTCCTCACCACCCTGGCCACCAGCCCCGCCGCCACCGCCGCCGCCCCCTCCAACCAACCCGCGCCCGACGCGTCGGAGCCCTTCACCCCCCGCCGCCTCGCCGAACTCCGCGCCGCCGGCACCCCCGTCTTCGTCAACATGACCGCCGCCTGGTGCGTCACCTGCATCGTCAACGAACAGGTCGCCCTCGCCCAGCCCGCCATCCGCCAGGCCTTCGCCGCCGGCGGCATCACCTATCTCAAGGGCGACTGGACCCGCCGCGACCCGGCGATCACCGAATACCTCCGCGCCCTCGGCCGAGACGGCGTGCCCCTCTACGTCCTCTACCCCGGCAAGGCCGCCGCCCCCGTCATCCTGCCGCAGATCCTCACCGAAGCCCGCCTGCTCCAGGAACTCGCCCGCACCCAACAGGGAGACCAACCGTGACGCTCCGCCGCCGCCACCTCCTCGCCCTGCCTGCCCTGGCCCTGCCCGCCACCCTCGCCACGCCGGCCCGCGCAAACCCCACCATCGGCGCCCCGGCCCCCGCCTTCACCGGCACCGACAGCCACGGCGCCGCCATCGCGCTCGCCCAGTTCGCCGGCAAGCCAGTCGTCCTCGAATGGACCAACGACGGCTGCCCCTATGTCCGCAAGTGGTACAGCGGCGGCGCCATGCAGGACCTCCAGCGCCAGGCCGCCGCCATGGGCGCCATCTGGCTCTCCGTCATCTCCTCGCCCCCCGGCGAACAGGGCTTCGCCGAAGGCCCCCACGCCAACGAACTCACCCGCACCCGCAACGCCGCCCCCGCCCATGTCCTGCTGGACCCGGACCAGAAAATCGCCCGGCTCTACGGCGCCATGGTCACGCCGCACATGTTCATCGTCGATGCCGCCGGCAAGCTCGCCTACATGGGCGGCGCCGACAGCATCCCCTCCGCCCGGGCGGAAGACATCCCCCGCGCCACCCCCTATGTGCGCGATGCCCTCACCGCCCTGGCCGCCGGCCAGCCCATCGCCACCCAAGTCACCCGCCCCTATGGCTGCGTGGTGAAATACCGCACCCAGGCCTGAACCATGCCCCTCGATGCCACTGGCGGCGGCGGCAATGGCGGCCGCCCCGCCCGCAACGTGCTCGGCGGCCCGCTCGCCGCCTGCTCCTACGGCCCCGTCACCGGCTTCTTCCGCGACGGCACCTGCCGCACCTGCGCCGAAGACCACGGCAGCCACACCGTCTGCGCGGTCATGACGGCAGGCTTCCTCGCCTACAGCCGTGCCGCTGGTAACGATCTCTCAACCCCCATGCCGCAATACGGCTTCCCCGGCCTCAAGCCCGGAGACCGCTGGTGCCTCTGCGCCCCGCGCTGGCAACAGGCGCTGGAAGCCGGCCACGCCCCCGGCGTGGTGCTCCAGGCCACCGAATACGGCGCCCTGGCCTGGTGCCGGCTGGAAGATCTGCGCGCCCACGCCGTGGAAGACCAATCGTAAAGAAACCGGCACCGCGCGGCGCCGCGCAGGATTGGCCTAACCCAAGTGTGCCACTATACCGCTAGCGATCCGCCGCCATCCGATCGCGTGGCGGCACCCAGGCAACTTCAGCGGATCACGGCGCAGCGATGGAATTCATCCGAAGCATCCTGAACGTCATCCAGGCGTTCTGGCGCCGCTGGCGCTTCCGCTACCACCTGCTGCACGCCTACCTTTCCTATTTCCGCAGCTTCCTGAGCCGCCCCAACCAGGTCATCCAAACCTGGACCAACGGCCGCCCCCTCGGCCGCAAGATCGTGGTCTTCGTCCACTACGATGCCGCCGGCGAAGTCCAGCCCTACCTGCTGCCCTACCTCCAGGCGCTGCACGCCCACGGCTTCGATACCGTCTTCGTCACCAACTCTGGCAAACTCGCCAAGCCCGCCCGCGCGCTGCTGGAGCCGCTCTGCGCCGCCATCCTGGTCCGGCGCAACATCGGCTACGATTTCGGCGCCATGCGCGACGGTCTGGAATTCGCCAACGCCACGCCCGAGGGCACCGACCTGCTGCTGATCGTCAACGACAGCGTGTACGGCCCGCTCTGCGACATGGCCCCGCTGCTGGAAGCGATCGACTTCACCCGCGCCGATGTCTGGGGCGCCACCGAAAGCTACCAGAACCGCTACCACCTGCAGTCCTACTTCCTCGCGGCCGGCCCCGCCGCCCTGGGCAGCAAGGCCTGGAATACCTTCTGGAAATCGGTCCGCCCGGTGCGCAACAAGCTCTGGGTCATCCTGAACTACGAAGTCGGCATGACCCGGATGATGCTGAAATTCGGCCTGCGCTGCGCAGCCGTCGTCCCCTACAAGGACCTCATCGCCCGCATCGACCCCTCCGCCCTGGTCCGCCGCGACCCCGATGAGCCGAAAGATACCGACCCCTTCGTCATCAACCGCAAAACCCACCTCACCCACATCCTGTTCTCGGCCTCGCACCGCGTGCCGATGAACCCCACGGCCGAACTCTGGCGCCAGCTGATGGAACTCCGCTTCCCCTTCATCAAGCGCGAACTCCTCCGCGACAACCCGGCCCGTGTTATCGACCTCGCCGACTGGCGCGAAGTCGCCCGCGAAACCTACAACCCAGACCTCGCCGCCATCGACGACGACCTCCAACGCGTCCTGCGCGACCGCACCCCCTAAGCCAGCAAGGCCTTCTTTTTCTGAAGAAAAAGAAGCAAAAAGACGTCCAAACAACGCATCCCACCACCGAGAGTAGGGCGTGTGTGGACGGCCCCTCCGCTGCAAGGGTGTCTTGGGAGAAAATGTCTGATCCGTGTGCGAGAGCGTCCGTGTTTCCGGCCTGTTTGTGCGGCACGTGACCGCTGGCCCAGATGGGTTCCGCGATCCCCTCCCAAACGGATCGGCGGCCTCTTCTGGCCACCACCCTACGCGGGCTCTGGGGATCGTCGGCTCGCCCGATCAG
>CANHKG010000328.1 GCA_947460455.1 Rhodospirillales bacterium
AAGGCCCGGTCCTGCCCGGCCTTGGTGGCCAGCACCTTGTACACGTCGTGGAACGGCACGCCGTCGGCCATCAGCGCGATCTCGAGCGTGGTCTTGGGCGTGTAGCGGAAGCTGCGCTTGCCGGGGAATTTCTTGGTATCCCACAGTTCCGCATAGTTCTTCGGGCCATCGGCGATGCGCTTCTGGTCGTAGAACAGGGTCACGCCCCAACCGACCGCGCCGGCGCCGCAGGCCACGGTGCCGCCGCCCACGAACTTGCTGCGGTTGATCACGTTCCAGTCCAGCTTTTCGAACGTGCCGTCCTCGCAGCCGCGGACCAGTTCCGGCGCTTCCACCATCACCACATCCCAGGTGACATCGCGCGCCTTCACCATGGCCACGATCTTGGCCATCTCGCCGTTGTACACGTCGTCCTTCACCGCGGCGCCGTTGGCGCGGGTGTAGCCCTGGAACAGGTGCTTGCGCGCGTTGTCCTGGAACCCGCCGCCGAAGCCCACCACCATCAGGTCGCGTGCATCGGCGTGGGCCGCCGCGGCCAGGCCGGCGGCGATCATGGCGGAACAGAGCAGGCGGCGTGCGAACATGCGGCAAACTCCCGTCAGGGTAAGATGAGGCACATATAGGACGAACCCGCCGGGTGCGACAGGTTCGCCGCACCCACGACGGTATTCGTCTCAGAGCGCGTTTGAGAACGCGCTTTGGCGAAGCCAGAGGCGGCCGCTTCGCCGCCGGATGGCTGCCAGAGTAGAGGTATCAAGCGGGCTCTCAGCCCAGCGGCAGCGCCACTTCCGAGAGCGCCAGCGCATCGGTGAACCCGTATTGCGGCGTGGCGATCCGCGGCACCGGCTTCGGCTTCAGCAGGTATTGCGCCAGCAGCGCCATGCGGTCGCTCTTGTCGATCTGCGTCCAGCCCTGCGGCGTGTGGAAATACATGTGGCGATAGGGCGCCACCGCTTCCGCGATCGCCAGCGCGCCCTGCAGCCGGGCCACCTGGTTCAGGTATTCGTCTGTGCCGCGCACGATGTTGAACGGATGGAAGGAGATGTGCAGGAACGGCCGTTCGCGCCGCAGCAGGTCGGCGATCGCCGGCACCACCTCGTATTCGGCGCCTTCGATATCGATCTTCAGCAGCATGTCTGGGCTGAGGCCAACCTCTTCCAGCACTGCCACGGCATTGCGCACCGGCACCACGGCTTCTGCCCGCCCGCGCAGCAGCGAGCCGCGCTGCACCGTTTCGAACAGGCTGGCGCCGGAATCGCCCTGTGCCTTGGCGAATAGCGGCAGGTTGCCATCCTTCGCGCCCACGGCATGCCGGTGCAGCCGGATGCGATGCGCCAGACGCGGATTGGCCTGCAGGTTCGCCTCCAGCAGCGCCCCGTTCACCGGGCTGGGTTCGAACACGTCCACGCTGGTTCCCTGCGCGGCGGCGTAGAGTGAGGTGAACCCGATGAACCCGCCGAAATCCACCATCCGGTCGCATTCCGGCAGCACGGCATCGAAGAACTGCAGCGTGCCTTCCTCGAACCCGCTGGTGAATTCCGCCGCGGCCTGGCGCGCCACTGGCGTGTCGGCCACGTTCAGGCGCCAACCGCGCGGCGCGATGGGAAAACAGGGGGCGATCGGCGGCGGCGCAAGCGAAACAGGTGCGACCGAAACACTGGTATCGGCAAGGGTGGCAGACATGGGCAGGCTTCTCCTGCGGTTGATGTGCCGAAGGATGACCCCCTATCGGTTAACGCCGCCTTGCCCGAAGCCGCGATCGTGCCGGCCGTACACGAAACCGCCTCGCCCTCCGTTCGGAAGTGCGAGGCGGCCCCACCGCGACAGACAGGAAGACCTGTCCGTTCCTCAGGCCGGATGGTTCCACTGCAGCTCCATGTTCAGCGGGAAGATCGGCCGCCGCACATTGTGGAACTTCAGTTGCGAGTAGTCGGACGTGCAGGCGCCAACGCCCGCGCATTCCACGATTTCGCGCGCCGCCTTGCCCATGTCGGCGCGGAAATGCACCCGGCTTTTGATCGCGATGAACTTCTTGGCACTTGGCGTGATGCCCAGGTTGGTCAGCATTTCCTGCGCCGTCGGCTCGATATGGCGCGAAAGCAGGATCAGCTCGATCTTGCCGGTGTTCAGCACCACCGTCGGGCCCATGAACACCTTAAGGCCAGGCGTCAGGCCGCCCTTCAGCGTGAACGTGCCGGCCGAGATGGTTTGCACCACGCCGGTGACGGTGAGCGGCGAGGACTGCACCGGCATCAGCGGCATCGGCAGCTTGGCGCCGATGGTCAGCGTTACCTCGGCGCCGATCCCGGCCTTGATCGCTTCCTGCACTGCGATGGGATCGTAGATGCCGAAGAACACCACGTCGTCCAGGTCCTGGCGGATGATCTCGCGCAGCGTGTCTGTCGTGTCCATCGTGCCGCCGCTGGCGCAGTTGTCGTAGTGGTCCAGCAGCATGATCGGCCCCTTGGTCGGGTCGCCCATCTCCTTGGCGCGCTGCACGGACTTCTCCAGCGGCTCGATCTCGAACATGAACTCGCGCCGCGCCTTCCAGGCGAAGCTGATCAGCTCGTCCACCATGCGCTGGGCGTCTTCTGGGTTGTTGTCGGTGAACACCACCGCCGAAAGGCCGGCCATCGTGACGTCGGCATGCGGGAAGCCCACGAACAGGCTGGCCGAGAGTGCCCGGCCGCTGGCCTCCCAATCCGCGCACATCTGCTGCAGGTCCTTGTTCGGGAAGCGATGCGTGCCCTGCGCCATCACGTGCGGCAGCATCGGCGCGGCACCCCAGGCGCCGGTGGGCTTCACTTCGCCCTTCATCGCGCGCACCAGCTGCCGTGCCGCGCGCTCCGCGGTCGGGCGCATGTCGATATGCGGGTAGGTGTGGTAGCCCGACACCATCTGCGCGTTGCTCACCATGTTGTCGAACATGTTGGCGTGCATGTCGTAGGCGACGCACATCGGCGTTTTCGGGTCGATCGCGCGGATGCGGCGCAGCAGCTCGCCCTCGCCGTCCTCGAACCCCTCGGCCGCCATGGCGCCGTGCAGGTCCAGCCAGATCGCGTCGAAGCCGCCCTTCTTCACCTCGTCGGTGATCAGGGTGCAGAACGTCTCGTACGCCTCGCTGTCCACCCGGCCGGACGGTGGCGCCCCGGCGCAGACGGGGATCACCACCTCGGCATTGTTCTCCGCCGCTACCGCCAGGTAGCCGCCCATGCAGGTGCCGGTGTTGCGGTAGAACTTCGCCGCCTCCTCGCCCTTCAGCAGCGTGGTGCCGTTGCGCATGAACCGGTCGATCTTTGTCGGCACCGGCGAGAAAGTGTTGGTCTCGTGCGACATCATCGCAATCAGCACGCGCATCTTTCGTTCTCCCTGGTCGTGTCAGCGAACCATGGCACGCACCTACCGGCGCGTGAACCCGCCGCCCGCGCGCTGGACTCGCCGAAACGAACCTTCCTAGTCTGCCGGATGCTCCCCGAGCCCCTGGCCCCCCTGCTGGCGGCCTACGCCCACGCCAACGCCGCCCGCGCCGGCACCGCGCTGCTCGAAGGCCTTATCCTCGCCGCCATGGCCACCCTGCCGCCCGGCCACGTCGCCGAGCTGGAACGCCGTATCGCGGATGCCGCCTGCCTCCGCTCCGCCCCGCCCATCCAGGCTACCGCCAACCCGCGCCGCGCCTGGCTGCTGCTCTGCCACCGCAACGGCCACCAGCGCGAAGCCGCGCTCAATGCCCTGTCCGGCCCCGCCCCGTCGCCCTTCCACCTCGCCCTCCTCGCCTGGCGCCTGGCCGACTGGGTGC
>CANHKG010000329.1 GCA_947460455.1 Rhodospirillales bacterium
GAAGGGCAAGCCGAGCGTGCTGGGCGCCATCTCCGGCGCCGTCGCGGGCCTCGTTGCCATCACCCCGGCCGCCGGCTTCGTGCTGCCCGGCTCGGCGCTGATCATCGGCCTGGTCTCCGGCGCGGTCTGCTTCTGGGCCGCCACCACGCTGAAGCACATGCTGGGCTATGACGACAGCCTGGATGCCTTCGGCGTGCACGGCGTGGGCGGCATCATCGGCGCGCTCCTCACCGGCGTCCTCGCCTTCGGCCCGCTCTCGGCCGACGCCAAGAACCCCGATGGCGTGGTGATCGCCGGCATGACGCAGTTCATCAACCAGGTGATCGCGGTGGGCGCCACCATCGTCTACACCGCCATCGCCACCTTCATCCTGCTGAAGATCGTCGACGTGATCATCGGCCTGCGCGTGACCGACGAAGAAGAGCGCGAGGGGCTGGACGTGGTCCTCCACGGCGAACGCCTCGGCTAAACCCGCCTCAATTCCCAGCGATCAGGGGGGCGTCCCGCAAGGGGCGCCCCCTTTGCTATGCCCGCGCCGCGAGCAGCCCGCCCAGCGCCACCAACGCCGCCGCCGCCAGCACCACCGGCGTCAGCTCCGCAAACCCGCCCAACGCCAGCAACAAGGTGGAGGCCACCGGCGTGGCATAGGCCAGCGTCCCCAGCAGCCGCGGATCACCGCGCTTCATCCCATGGTCCCACAGGAAGAACGCCGCCCCCACCGGGCCGATCCCCAGCACCACCACCGCCAGCCACGCCCCGGCATCCGGCACCACCGTCGCCTCGAACGCCAGGTGGCTCACCCCCGCCAGCAACGCCGTCGCGGCACAGAATCCGGCCACCGCCCCCGTGGGCACCGCCGCCAGCCTGCGCGCCAGCACCGAATACACCGCCCAGGTCACCGCACTGCCCAGCGCCATCAGATAGCCCGGCACAGCCGCGGCCGTCAGCGCCGCCCCACCGCCCAGCAGCAGCGCGCACCCGGCCAGCCCGCAGCCCACGCCCGCCAGATGCCACCGGCTCAACCGCATCCCCGGCAACGCCGCCGAGAACAGCACGATGAACAGCGGCCAGAGATAGTTGATAAGGTTCGCCTCGGCCGGCGGCGCCCAGGCCAGCGCGGCGAAATACAACGCATGGAACCCGAACAGCCCGAACACCCCATGCGCCCACACCACCACCGGCTGGCGCAGCACGCCCAACTCCCCACGCACCGCCAGCCAAGCAACACCCAGCACGGCCGAGACGCAAAAACTCATCGCCGTCAGCTGCAACGGCGGCAGGGCGGCCGCCGCGCGCGACAGCAGGCCCAGCGTGGCCCACAGCGCGATCGCGCCGCAGCCCGAAAGGGTCGCGGCGCGCACGGTTCAGTACATGTGCTGCCCGCCGTTGATCGACAGCGTGGAGCCGGTGATGAAATCCGCATCATCCCCGGTCAGGAACACCACGCCGCGCGCGATATCCGCCGCCCGGCCCAGCCGCCCCATCGGAATGCGCGCCACGATCTTGTCCAGCACATCGGGCGGCACCGCCCGCACCATGTCGGTATCCACATAGCCCGGCGCCACCGCGTTCACCGTGATGCCGAACCGCGCCCCTTCCTGCGCCAGCGCCTTGGTGAAGCCATGAATGCCCGATTTCGCGGCGGCATAGTTCACCTGGCCATACTGCCCAGCCTGCCCGTTGATGCTGCCGATATTCACGATGCGCCCGAACTTCGCCGCCCGCATGTCCTCCCACACCAGCTTGGAAAGATTGAAGCAAGAGCCCAGATTGGTATCCATCACCGCATCCCACATATCGCGAGACAGGCGGCTCATCGTCGCATCGCGGGTAATGCCGGCATTGTTCACCAGGATCTCGATCTTGCCGAGCTCGGCATGCACCGCCGCCACCGCCGCCTGGCACTGCGCGAAATCCCCGGCATCGAACTTCTTCACCACGATCCCGGTCTCAGCCTGGAAGGCCCGCGCCGCCTCGTCATTCCCGGCATAGGACGCCACCACGGTCCGGCCAGACGCCTTCAGCTGCCGGCTGATCTCGGCGCCGATGCCGCGCGTGCCACCGGTGACCAGTGCAATCCTGCTCATGGGCCGTTCTCCTTTTTGGTTCCCCCGGTGTAATCAGCGCCGGGGGGCGCATTCAAGCTATTCCGCTGCCACCGCCACTCTTGCCCGGTGCGCGGCGCGCGCACTGCCGGCGCAGAACAGGCTCAGCACCAGGATCCCGGCCACCAGCACCAGCACCAGGTCCGGCCGCCCATGGTCGATCAGCCAGCCGAACGGCACCGGCGTCAGCGCCCCACCCAGCGGCAGCCCGGCGGAAACGAAGCCGAACACCTTGCCGATCTGCCCGGGTGGGGAGGCATCGCGCACCATGATGTCGCGCGGCGTCCGGCTGGCGCCCAGCGCGATGCCGCCGCCCAGCATCATGCCGATCACCACCACGCCCGGCAGCGAAACCAGCCCCACCACCAGCACGAACCCCGCCGCCAGCAGCACGGCGACAGAGGCGAACAGCAAATGGTTGCTCAGCCGGTCGGCGAAATACCCCCCCACCAGCACCCCGGCCGTCGCCCCCACCATATAGGCCGTCAGCGCGGAAGAAGCGCTGGCCAGATCCAGCCCATGCACCGTGTGCAGCACCGTGATCAGCCAGGATTGCACCCCACCGCCCGCCATGGAGGAGAGCAGGAAGAAGGTGAAGAACAGCAGCATCGGCCGCGTCATCAGCAACGCGCCGCCCGAAGGCCCACCCTCCGCCTTCGCCGGCTTGGCCTGGTCGTTCAAAATCCGGCTCTGCAACAGGATCGCCAGCACCAGCGGAATCCCCAGCAGCCCCACCAGCACCAGCGATTCCCGCCAGCCCACCAACGCCGCCAGCCAAATCATCACCGGCGGCGCCACCGCGAAACCCAGATTGCCGTTGAAGGTATGGATCGCGAACGACCGCCCCATCCGCTCCTTGCTGATGGAACCAGACAAAATCGCGTAATCCGCCGGATGGATCACCGAATTGCCGATGCCAGACACCACCGCCAGCGCCAAAATCTGCCAATAGGCACTCGCCAGCCCCATCGCCGCCATCGCCAGCGTCATCAGCAGCGTGCCGCCCACCAGAAAATGCCGCGCCCCGTGCTTGTCCACCAAAAAGCCCACCGGCGTCTGCAGCACCGCCGTGGTGCCGCTCATCAGCGCCACCGCCAACCCCAGCTCGCCGAAGCTCACGCCGAACTCGTCCTTCCAGAACAGGAACATCGGCGGCAGGCACAGCACGTAGAAATGGGAGAGGAAATGCCCGGTGCCGATCAGGGCGTTCACGCGGGTGTCGTGGCTTACACCGGCCATGCGCGCGGCTCCGTTTCAATGTGCAACCAGGATGGTAGGGGGCTGCCGCAGCGTCAACCTTGAGGCATACTCACGCCATGTCCCAACCACCCAGCACGCCGGACCCCACCGACCGCGAGGTTGCCGCCCGCATCGCCCACGGCCAATCGCTGGCCCGGCTGGGGGATTGGGCCCAGGCCGCCGCGCGCTACCACGCCGCCATCCAGCTGGCGCCGGATTCACCGGATGCGCATTTCCACTTCGCCACCGCCCAGGCCCAGCTCGGCGATATCCAGGGCGCGATCGACGCGCTGAACAGTGCGCTCGCCTTCGCACCCAATCACGTGGCCGCCCGCGTCAATCTCGGCCACCTGCTGCGCGCCTCCGGCCAGGCCGAAGCGGGGCTGGAGGAATACCGCCGCGCCCTCTACCTCGCCCCGCAGGATGCCTCGCTGCGCCACCA
>CANHKG010000330.1 GCA_947460455.1 Rhodospirillales bacterium
GGGCTGCTCGCGCTCGTCTCGCTGCTGTTGCCCGGGCTCGGGCATGCGCTGGCGCGGGACCATCGCCGGGCGTGGCTGCTGGCCGGGCTGGCGTTGGCGGGGCAGCTTGGCTACCTCGCGGTGCAGTCCGCGGCGCGGGTAACGGTTCCGCTGCTGCTGCTTGCCGCGGCCTGGCTGGTGCTGATGCTGGCCCTGGCGCTGTTCGCGGCTTTCGATTCCTGGCGCCGGGCGCGCTCCGCCGAGCCGGGCGGCTGGCGCGGGCGGCTCGGCGTGGCGGCCGGCACGATCGCCCTGGGCGCCGGCCTGGCGCTGGTGCCCGGCGAGCCCCTGGCCTGGCGCAGCTTCTACGCCCCCAGCGGCTCCATGATCCCCAGCCTGCTGGTGGGCGACCGCTTCGTGGTGCAGGAGGGCTGGTACGAGGCCAACCCGCTGCGCCGCGGCGAGGTGGCGGTGTTCACGCTCACCCCCGGCGGGGCCGCCTATGTGAAGCGGGTGATCGGCCTGCCCGGCGATACCGTGCAGATGCTGCGCGGCCGGCTGGTGCTGAACGACGTGCCGGTGCTGGTCACGCCCGGGGCCGAGGGCCGCGAGTCCTGGGCCCTGCCGGATGGCCCCGTGGTGGAAGTGCTGCGCACCCCCGGCGCGGCGATGGGCCAGAACACGGAGCGGTTCGTGGTGCCGCCCGGCCACGTGTTCCTGATGGGCGACAATGTGGAAAACAGCCTGGACAGCCGGCTGGACGAGCGGATGCGCTATATCCCCGTCCAATCCCTGGTCGGCCGGGCCGCCATCATCTACTGGCCCTGGACCGGGGGCCGATTCGGCAAGGTGATCCAATGACCGACAGTATTTCGGGGCAGAACGTGCTGGATTTCTGGTTCCAGGGCGAGCCGGACACCTGGCGCACCGATCCCTGGTTCAAGAAGAGCGACACCTTCGATGCCACGATCCGCGACCGCTTCGGCACCGCCGTGCAGGCGGCGCAGGACGGCGTATTGGATGGCTGGGCGGTCACGCCCGAGGGCGCGCTCGCCCTGCTGCTGCTGCTCGACCAGTTCGGCCGCAACATCCATCGCGGCAGCTACCTCGCCTTCGCCGGCGACGCCCATGCCCGCCGCATCGCCCGCACCGCGATCACAGCCGGCGCGGAGGCGAAGCTGACCCCGGTGCAGCGCGTGTTCCTGTATCTGCCCTTCGAGCATTCGGAGGCCCTGGCCGACCAGGACCTGTCGATCCGCATGTTCGAACGCCTGCCACCCGCCGACTGGCGCGCCAACGTGGTGGACTACGCCCACCGCCATCGCGACGTGATCCGCGAATTCGGTCGTTTCCCGCATCGCAATGCCGCGCTGGGGCGGGGGAACACGCCGGCCGAACAGAGCTGGCTCGATGCCGGCGGCGGCTTCTGATCCACCCGCCAACGAAGGCCGTACGATGACGACACCACTCGCCAACCCGCTGGAAGTGCTTGAATTCTGGTATGAGGGCGACCCGACCGCCTGGCGCCGCGACCCCTGGTTCACCAAGCGGCCCGAATTCGACGATGCGATCCGCGACCGCTTCGGCCCCACTGTCGCCGCCGCCCAATCCGGCGCGCTGGACCATTGGACGGCGGATGACCAAGGTACGCTGGCATTGCTGCTGGTGCTGGACCAGTTCGCCCGCAACATCCATCGCGGCTCCGCCCTGTCCTTCGTCGGCGATGAGCGCGCGCGGCGGATCGTGCGCCGCGCCCTGGCCGACGGCATCGAGGCGCGCGTCACCGCCGTGCAGCGCGCCTTCCTCTACCTCGTGATCGAGCATTCCGAGGCGATGGTGGACCAGGACGTGTCGGTGCGGCTGTTCGAATCGCTGCCGGAGACGGAGTGGAAACCGCGCATGGTCGATTTCGCCTGGCGCCACCTGGTCGTGATCCGCGATTTCGGCCGCTACCCGCACCGCAATGCCGCGCTGGGGCGGCAGAGCACCGAAGCCGAGCAGGTGTGGCTCGACGCTGGCGGGGGCTTCTAGCCGCTACTCCGGGGCGTGGTCGCGGATCGATTCGCGGCCCTTGGCATCGCTGATCTTGCCCAGCACCGTCTCCAGCCGGTGCTGCAGCTTCTTCGCGGCACCTGAAATCGCCAGCGGCAGCGTATCGGCCTGGTGCGTCACGGCGATTGGCGGATGGCCGGAGGGGCGGGCCTCCATCATGCAGCGCTTGTCGTCCGCGCCGTGCTTGCCGGCATTGGTGTCGCCGAGATGCACTTCCACGCGCTGCAGATGGCTGGCGAAGCGCCGCAGCGCGTGCTGCACCTCCTGCGTCACCGCGCGGGTCACGTCCTCGCGGCCGTTCACAGTGTCGTCGGTACTCACCTGGATCTGCATCTGAACCTCATGCGTCTCGCAGGGAAGCGCCGGGCCCTTACATGGGTTCCTGGTCCGGTAGGCCGATCTCGGCTTCGAAGGCGGCCAGGAAATCGGCCACCAGCCTTGTGCGCTCGCGCGCGAGGCGCCTTCCGGTGGGGGTTTGGAAGCCGCCTTCCAGCCTGAGCAGCTTGGCGCGGAAATGGTCGTTGGCGAAGCTGCGGTCATCCAGCGCCCGGCGTTCGGCGCGCGGGTCATCGGGGTCGTAGAACAGCGAGCCCATGCGCCCTGCCGTGTAGAACAGCCGCGCGATGCCGATGGCGCCCAGCGCCTCTAGCCGGTCGGCATCCTGCAGGATGCGCGCCTCCAGCGTTTCCGGCGCGATGCCGGCGGAGAAGCTGTGCGCCGCGATGGCATGGGCGGCGGCGTCGATTCGCGCCGCGTCCCACCCCAGCCCCGCCAGGATGCCGCGCGCACGATCGGCGGCGAGCCGGGAGGCCTGGGCGCGCAGCGGGGAGGATTTCTCCACCGCCACGCAATCATGCAGCAGCACAGCGGCGGCGAGCAGCTCGGCATCGCCGCCCTCCTCCGCCTGGATCACCCGCGCATTGGCCCAGACGCGGGCGAGATGGCTGGTATCGTGCGAGCCGTCATCGCCATGGTCGAGTTCGGGCAGCAGCCGCGTGGCCAGGGAGCCGAACGGAGAAAAACTCATCCGGTTTTCTGGCGCAGTTCGATCAGGGCCGTCAGGAAGGCATCGCGCCGCTTGGCCATCTCCGGGATCGGCTTGCAGCCGGTGGCCTCCTGCACGCCCGCCACCAGCTGCGCCTGCAGTTCCGGCGTCATCACGGGGTTGCCCAGATCGGCCCACCAGCTCGTCACAGCCGGCATCAGGTGGTGCATGAACGCGTCCATGCCGCCCTCGCCGCCGGCCATGTGGAAGGTGGTGTGCGGGCCCATCAGCGCCCAGCGCAGGCCCGGCCCTTCGGAAATTGCGGCATCCACGTCGGCCACGCTGGCCACGCCCTCGGCCACCAGGTGCACCGCCTCGCGCCAAAGTGCGGCCTGGAGACGATTCGCCAGATGGCCCGGCACCTCCTTGCGGATCTCGATCGGGTATTTGCCGATGGCGCGGTAGAAGCCCATCGCCGTCTCGATGGCGGCGCGCGTGCAATGCGGCCCCACCACCTCCACCAGCGGCACCAGATGCGGCGGGTTGAACGGGTGGCCGATCAGGATGCGCTCCGGATGGGCACAGCCCTCCGACAGCCGGCTGGCGAGCAGGCCGGAGCTGGAGGAGGCGATCACCACCTCGGCCCCCAGCACGGCGGCGATGCGCGGCAGCAATTGCAGCTTCACCTCGTAGCGCTCCGGCGCGTTCTCCTGCACGAACTGCGCGCCCTGCACCGCTTCCACCGGGTCGGTATGGAAGCTCCA
>CANHKG010000331.1 GCA_947460455.1 Rhodospirillales bacterium
AGCTTTTCGGCCCAGGGGGCGGGGTAGGTGGGCAGTTCCCAGGCCGGGACGATGATGTTGTAGCCATCCTCGAAGCTGCCGCCGCGCGCCTCGATGGCGGCGATGACGGCATCGACCTCGTCGCCGTTGATGTGGAAGATGCGGATGCCCCCGGGCAGGACATCCACCTCCAGCCCTTCCAGGATCTGGGCGTGGGCGGCGTCGGTGCGCTGGGCGTAGCGGAAGACATCGTACACGCGCTGGTTCAGCATCATGGCGCGGCCGGCCATGATGTGGCTGCGCATCTGCTCGCCCATGCCGATCGGCGCCCAGGGGTGGCCGACGATGGTGACTTCGACGTCGTCGATTGTCGGGAGTGCCATTGCTATGCCCAGCGCTTGGCGGTCATGGCGTCACGCAGGGCTTCGAGCCAGCGGTGGCCGTGCGCGATATCGGGTTCCAGGTGGGTGCCTTCGGCCCATTCGTTCCAGGCGTTGACGAAGAGAAGGCGCTCGCCGCCCATGTGGAACTGGCGCACTTCCTCGATCTTCTCCTCGGCATAGACGCGGAAGGCCTCGGGGCTGGTGCCGTCGAAGCTGTGGCCGCGCAGGGGCTGGCGGGCGGTGTTGTCCCAGCTGGGGAAGATGGCGGGGTAGCGGGGATAGGGCACGCTGTCTCGCCGGAGGAAGTTCAGCACGGTTTCCGGGTAGTTGTAGCGGGTGCCGGCCCAGTCGGGCTTGAACACCTCCACCGGGCTTTCCTCCTGCGCGGCGCGGCCCTGGGGGGGGAATTCCACGGCGGCATCGAAGCCGAGATCGGCTGGGCGCATGCCGCGATCGACCGCTTCCATGCTCTCGACATAGACGAGGTGCACGCCGGGGAAGCCGGCATCGGCGAAGGCCTTGCGGGCCATGGCGGCGAAGGCCTTGCAATCCGGCAGCAGCAGCGGGCGGTAGAGCAGGAAGAGCGGCTTGCCGTCGACGCGGATGTAGCGCGGGTCGGACGCCTGATCGACCGCATCGGCGATGATCGAGGCCAGCGTGTCGTCGTCGTAGCTCTGTTCCAGCAGGATCTCGCGCGTGCCGCCATCCCAGTGCTTGGTCCAGTTCTCGTTGGCCCAGCACAGGCACCAGTTGAAGGGGATGTCGGGGTTGGCGCGGGCTACTTCGATCGGCTTGTGCAGCACGCGGCGGGCGCCGAAGTTGTAGTAATACACGACGAACCCATCGATGCCGTAGCGCGCGGCGAGCTCGCCCTGGGCGCGCAGGGTATCGGGGTTGCGCAGGTCGTAGAAGCCGAGGTCGCTGGGCAGATGCGGCTGGTACTGGCCGGCATAGCTGGCGCGCGCCTTGGTGACGTTGGTCCATTCCGTGAAGCCGCGGCCCCACCAGAGGTCGTTCTCCGGTGTGGGGTGGAACTGCGGCAGGTAGAAGGCCAGCGTGCGGACCTTGTTCAGGCTTTCCAGCAGCGGGGCCCAGCGGGTGGACAGCGTTTGCTGGTTGCGGGTGATGGTGCGCAGCTTGCGGGTGATGGACTGGCGGTTGGATGAGACGCTGAGGTGATGCAGCACCACGGCATCGGCGATGAAGCGGATGCGGTAGCCCTTGTCGATCAGGCGCAGGCAGAGATCGGCGTCTTCGCAGTAGGCCGGCTTAAAGGCGGGGTCGAACAGGGTTTCGCCGACCAGCTCGCGGCGGACCATCAGCGCCGCGCCGGAGATGTAGGGCACGTCGCGGTCGTAGCAGTAGCCGCCTTCGCTGGGGTCGGCGAACAGGCCGACCATGCCGGCCTCGCCGTTCGGCTTGAGGATGCAGCCGGCTTCCTGCACGCGGCCATCGGGGTAGATCAGCTTGGGGCCAGCGGCGCCGATGGTCTTGTCCGCATCCAGGGCCGCCACCAGCATGTCGATGGCGCCGGGCATCACCTGGGTGTCGTTGTTCAGCAGCAGCACGTATTCGCCGCGGCATTTGCCGAAGGCGGCGTTGCAGTTGCCGATGAAGCCGGCGTTCTGGTCTTCGCGCAGGTAGACGAGGCCGGGGACCTCGGCCAGGCGCTGGACATCGGGGTCGGTGGAGCAGTCATCCGCGATGATGATCTCGATCTCGGTCTCCGGCAGGCTCTGCTGCAGGGCGAGCAGGCATTCCACGGTGACGTCGAGCTCGTTGTAGACCGGGATCAACAGGGAGACACGCGGCTTCTTCGCCTTCGGGAATTCGAGGATGGCGATGTCGTCTGACGGCGTGAGCGAGCGGATGCGCGGGGCGGGGGAGACCTCCACGCCATCCTTGCGCTGCTGGCGCATCCAGGCGACGCGGCGGCGCATGTCGGCATCGTTGGCCAGGGCGTCGGCGGCCTCGGCCGGGAAGGCGAGGCCGATTTCGGGCTGCGGGGCGCTGGATTGCGGGCTGGCGGGGCCGGGGACGATGAGGGTGAAGGCGGGTGCCTCGCGGCCCTCAATGCGGCCCTGGGTGAGGAAGTGGCGCAGCGGCAGCATGCCGGCCTCGGCCACATCCGGGTTGCGCAGGAGGTAGGTGCGGCCATCGAATTCGGGGCTGGCGGCGCGGCCTTCGGCATCGCCGATCTGCACGAAGTGGCGCAGCGCGCCGTAGGGGTCGCTGGGCACGTCTTCATATTGGGCGGCGTACCAGGTGGGATCGAACCAGGGGTTCGGCCGGTGGCGGTCCCACAGGCCGGTGGTGATGTAGTGGCGCAGCAGGGCGTTGGCCGGGGCGGCATCGCCGAGGGCGGCGCGGTAGGCGGCGGGGTCGAAATAGGGGCTGGGGATGGCGAGGTCGTATTCCAGCAGATCCACCAGCAGCTCGATCTGCGGCGGGTTGCCGAGCAGGCCGGAATCCTGGGTGAGGATGTACTTGATGTCGACCAGCGGGTGGGGGGAGCGATCCTCCGACACGCCGGGGTCGATGAAATGCAGCAGGGGATCGAGCCCGGCATCCACCACATCGGGGTTGAGGTCCCGGTAGTAGTTGGCGTCGAAGTAGAAGGACAGGATGGGGCGATCGGGGATGGGGGTGGCGAGGTAGCGCGCGATCGTGCCGATATTGGCGCGGCCGGCACCGAAGGCGCGACGGAACAGCTCCTCGCTGACGAAAGGCGTGCATAGCGCACGGTGGGTGCGCATCAGGTCGCTCATCGGCGGCTCCCGCCCAAGAAATCCGGCGCGGCGGGCACCCTTCCCACGGGGCGCCAAGCCGGCTGTCGTCGGTGGTCATCCGCGGGCAGCGGGGTGCTGGCGGCCCGCGGCAGGATGGTCATTCGCGCAGGACGACCATCCAGGCCTCCAGCTCGGAGCGGATTTCCTCGTTCGGGACGCGGCCCTCGGAGGCGCCGGAGCGCAGGTAGTGCTCGGTTCCCGAGGTGACATCGCCCTTCAGCACGGCCTGGCCCACATCCTTGTAGGTGCTGGTGTAGTATGCCTCGTCCACCGGCGGGGCGGAGCCGAAGCGGCCCTCGAAATAGCCGGTCTCGATAAAATGCTTGTGAAGATCGGGGATGGCACCCGATTCCTGGGCGGCGGCGAGGTCGGGGTAATTCTGCTTGTAGAACGCCTCATTGAACGGGGCGCCGGCGACCATGGTCTGGAGGATGGTCTTCAGCAGCTTCGCGTCGATGGCGATCTTGGACTTGCTGTTCAGCCGGTCGCGGTTGACGCGCAGGGCCTGCAGCAAGAGGTCGATGTGCGGGATATAGGGCGTTTGCGGCAACGAACAGGCTCCTTGCTCGGCTGGGCTTCCCCGTGCGGCGGTGGGGACCAGGCCGCGGGCCAGGAATACCCAAGCACG
>CANHKG010000332.1 GCA_947460455.1 Rhodospirillales bacterium
CATCGCCCTGCGCCTGAACACTCGCCCACGGGTACGGCTCAAAGGGGTGACGCCCTTGGAGTGCTTCACGCAGATGATCGAATTCGACCGTTTGAACCAACCAATGCCACAGTAATAGACAGTTGTTGCACCCGGACCTTGAAACCGCCCCTTTTCTGAATGGCGCCTCGCTCTCCATCAGGAGGGCGCGGCGCAAATTCGTAGAAGTCTTTTTGCTTCTTTTTCTTCAGAAAAAGAAGGTCTTTACTTCATCACCCATGCCAACACCGCCGCTGCCACCGCCTCTGGCTGTTCCGGAAACAGCGCGTGGCTCGCGTTCTCGATCACCATCGCCTCCACCCGGTCGCCGAACTCCGCCCGCAGTTCCCCCCATTTCTCGCGCGGCTTGAACGGGTCCAGCGCCGGGATCAGCTCCAGCATCGGCGCGCTGCCGGCGTGCCACCAGTCGCCTTGTTGCACGCCCTGCTTCTCCCGGCAGTCGATCTGCATGCGCTGCGTGGCGGGGTGCCAGCCGTGCAGCCAGGGAAGCGGATCGTGCCCAGGTGCGAAGAAACCCAGCCGAAGTGCTGCTAGGCGCTCCTCCTCCGGCGCATCAAGGTTGCCGGCGCGCCGCGGCGTGGCGGCAATCTCCGGCGCATACTGCCGTGCTGCCGCCGCGGCGAGCACCACGCCGCGCACGAGGTCGGGGAAATCGACCGCCGTCATGCGCGCCACGAAATGCCCGAAAGCGTGCCCCAGGATCACCGCGCGCCCGCCGCCTTCGGCACGGATCACCGCGGCGATGTCAGCGGCGAGGTTATGCAAGCTTACCCCATCCATCGGCCCGCTGGAAGCGCCGATGCCGCGCGGCTGCGGGCGCAGCACGGTCAGCCCGCCGGCTGCGAGCAAGGCGGCCACCGCGTCGAAATCCTCGTAGCCGTCGCGGCCCAGCGAGGGCAGCATCACCAGCGCGGGGCCGGTGCCCTCGACGATGGTCGCGATCACGGCCTCCCCGGCCGGAACCAGCACTGTGCGGCGTGTCGTGTCTGCCATGTCCGCCTCCTTGTCGCGCGAAGGCTAGGCGATCCCGCGCGGGCGCGCGAGGATGGGGGGTGACGAACCCCCCCGCATACCCCCTCGCCCTTCTCGCGGTTGCCGGCACCGGCGTGTTCATGGCCAGCGCCACGGGCATGACGCGCGCACCCTTCCTGCTGCAGATGGCGCGCGATCTGGACGTGACCCTGGTGCTGGTCTCTCACCTGTTGTCGGTCACGGCGGTCACCTGGGGGATCACTGCGTTCTTCACCGGCCCGCTGGGGGCGGCGTTCGGCCGGCGGCGGGTGCTGATGGCCGGGCAGATCGTGCTCGGGCTGAGCATGATCGGCATCGCGCTGTCGCAGCACTACTGGCAGGCGGTGGTGTGCGTGGCGATCGGCGGCTCGGCCTGCGGGGCCTACATGGGCTCGGTGTTCGGCGAGGTCGCGGACCGGGTGGCGGATTCCATGCGCGGCCGGGCGATGGGCTGGGTGATCGGCGGGCAATCGCTGGCGCTGTTGTTGGGCGTGCCGGCAGCGAGCTGGATCGGCAGTTTCGTGGGTTGGCGTGGCGTGAGCGCGATCATCGCGGTGAGCGCCTTTGCCGTGGCGGTGGCAACGCGGCTGGTCTTCCCCGGCACGCCGGCGCGTGCGCTGGGGGCGGCGGGGGCACAGGGGGTTGGCGCGGCGCTGAAGCCGCGGATACTCGCGGTGTTGGGGGCGAGCATCACCGAGCGCACCTGCTTCGGCCTGGTGGCGACATTCTTTGCCACCTACCTGCAATTGGCGCACGGGTTCGGGCTGGCAGAGCTGGTGGTGCCGCTGGCGCTGGTGGCGGGCGGGAACTTCCTGGGCAACATGATCGGCGGGCGCATGGCCGATGCGGTGCCAGACCGGCGGGTGCTCTATGCCGTCTCGGCGGTGGGCACGGGGGCGGTGGCGATTGCACTGTTTGTGGCAACACCCGGGGCGATCGCGGCGATTGGGTTGGCAACGCTGTACGGCCTGGTGAACGGCATCAGCCGTCCGGCGTTGATCAGCCTGCTGAGCGGGGTGCCGGCGGAGATCCGGGGCACGGTGCTGGGCATCAACATCACCTGCGCGAGCGTGGGCTGGGTGACGTCGGCGATCGTGGGCGGGATGCTTGCCGCCGCGGGGGACTGGCCGACGCTGGGCTGGGTGGTGGCGGTGCTCGGTGTGGCCGGCGCGGGGCTGGGGATGCTGGGTCGGCGGTAGGATCGCCGTTGAATCGGCTTGCGGCGGGGCCATCTCACGCAGGTTGCCTTGGGAGGGCCCGCATGCTGCGCCGACTGGTCGACCATCCGATGACCGAGAAGGTCGTGATCGCGCTGATCATGGTGAACGCGATCACGTTGGGGCTGGAGACGAGCCCAAGCGTGATGGAGGCCTATGGCGGTCTGCTGGTCGCGGTGGACCGGCTGTTGCTGACGATCTTCGTGGCGGAGCTGGCGGCGCGGATGGTGGTGCGGGGGCCGCGGTTCTTTGCCGATCCGTGGAACGTGTTCGACTTCCTGGTGGTGGCCATCGCGCTGCTGCCGGCGACGGGGTCGCTTTCGGTGCTGCGGGCGCTGCGGATTCTGCGCGTGCTGCGGCTGATCACGGTGGTGCCTTCGCTGCGCGCGGTGGTCTCGGCCCTGGTCGGTGCGCTGCCGGGCATGGGGTCGATCATGCTGCTGCTGATGCTGATCTTCTACGTGTTCGCGGTGATGGGTACGAAGCTGTTCGGGGAGACGCATGAGGAGACGTTCGGCAGCATTGGGGCCTCCATGCTGTCCCTGTTCCAGGTGATGACGCTGGATGCGTGGTCGGACGGGCTGATGCGGCCGATGCTGGAGAAGTACCCGCATGCCTGGCTGTTCTTCATCCCGTTCGTGCTGGTGTCTGCCTTCATCGTGCTGAACCTGTTCATCGGCGTGGTGGTGAGCGCGCTGGAGACGGAGCGGGATGCGGAACGGGTGCGCAAGCAGGAGGGTTCCACGACGCTTTCGGCGGCGATCGGCAATGCCGCGGCCGATCTGGCGCGGGTTTCGGAATCGCTCGACAGCTTGCGGGCGCGGGTGGAGGCGGTTGAGGCTAGGCGGCAAGACCCCCCGAGCGCTCGATGAAGCTGGCGATTTCCTCTACCCCCTTGCCGGCGCGGATGTTGGCGAAGAGGTAGGGGCGTTCGCCGCGCATGCGCTTGCTGTCGCGGTCCATCACTTCGAGGCTGGCGCCGACATGGGGGGCGAGGTCGATCTTGTTGATCACCAGCAGGTCGGAGCGGGTGATGCCGGGGCCGCCCTTGCGGGGGATCTTGTCGCCGGCGGAGACGTCGATGACATAGATGGTGATGTCGGCGAGTTCGGGGCTGAAGGTGGCGGCGAGGTTGTCGCCGCCGGATTCGATCAGGATTACATCGAGATCGGGGAAGCGTTTGCGCATCTCGGCGACGCCGGAGAGGTTGATGCTGGCGTCTTCGCGGATGGCGGTGTGGGGGCAGCCGCCGGTTTCGATGCCCATGATGCGTTCGGGGGGCAGGGAGCCGGCGCGGGTGAGGAATTCCGCGTCTTCCTTGGTGTAGATGTCGTTGGTGATGGCGGCGATGTCGTAGTGCGGCGCGAGGCGCTTGCAGAGGGCGTCCATCAGCGCGGTTTTGCCGGTGCCGACGGGGCCGCCGACGCCGACGCGAAGGGGGCCGTGGGGCGATTTGGTCATGAGCGGAACAGCCTTGTGTACTGCGTTTCGTGGTGCATGGCGGCGAG
>CANHKG010000333.1 GCA_947460455.1 Rhodospirillales bacterium
CAGACCGGCGTGCCGGTGCCCCGGCTCATGGACCATGCCTGGTCATGCCGGCGCCGGCGTCGGTCGCAGCAGGTGTGATTGCTTGCGACGGGGTCATGGATAAGGACCTTGGCGGGGGACAGGGTGCCGC
Source organism: Rhodospirillales bacterium (assembly GCA_947460455.1). Classification (GTDB taxonomy): domain Bacteria; phylum Pseudomonadota; class Alphaproteobacteria; order Acetobacterales; family Acetobacteraceae; genus CAMDGX01. The sequence goes on from CANHKG010000333.1 coordinate 131, forward strand.
CGGAATCCAGTGCAGATTAAGGCATGGGGGCGTGGGGTGCGGGCCGTCAGGCCGCCAATGCGGTGCGGTTGACGGTGACGGCCATCTGGTTGAGCAGCGTGCCGGCCTGCTGCTCTTCTGCCAGGTTTTCCTGGAGGAGCTGGGCGACCGGCTCGTTGCCGAGGGCGCGGGCCCAGGCGACCAGGGCGCCGTAGCGCGCCATCTCGTAGTGCTCCACCGCCTGGGCGGTGGCGACCAGGCCGGCATCGCGCACCGGGGAGGGCTGGGGCGACATTTCCAGCAGCGCCTCGCTTTCCTCCATCAGGCCGTTGATGGCCTCGCAGGTCTTGCCCTGGGCGCGCTTGCCGAGGATCTCGAAGACCTGGCGCAGGCGATCCACCTGCTGCTCCGTCTCCTCGCGGTGATGCATGAAGGCTTCGCGGAGCTTGGGGTCCGACGCGGCATTGGCGAGCCTGGGCAGCGCCTTCAGGATCTGGCGCTCGGCGAAGAAGATGTCCTTGAGGGTTTCGAGGAAGAGATCTTCCAGGCGCATGGCGGGCTCCATCGGTTGCCGTTGGCCTTGGCAACGCCGCATGCGGGGGTGGGTTCCTGGTGGGTTCGGGTTGTTGCCGGGCCAGCTTCGATCCGGCCGGCACGGCGATGGGGTCGCGGCGGTGGGGCGGGCCGGGGGCCCGCCCTGCCCATCAGGCCAGCCGGGCGGGGCCGGTTGTGCGGCGGCGCGCGGCGACGAGGCCGAACAGCCCGGTGGCGAGCAGCGCCAGGGTTGCGGGCTCCGGGGTATCGGTGGTGGCGACGACCGGCGTGAGCAGGAAGGCGCGGGTGCCGCTGTTGGCGATGATCAGACCGGATTCGGTGATGCCGGTGGCCGAGGCGAGGGTGATCTGGCCGTAGAGCGGGTCCGAGGTGGCGATGAGGGTATTGAGGTCGAACATCGCGGTGCCGTCGTAGACGAAGGCGCGGTCAGTGAAGGCCTGGTCCATGCTCTTGCCGACGACCCAGCCCTGGTCGTTGATCGCGATGCCGCGGCTCGCGTAGCCGAAGGTGCCGAGGCTCACAATAGTGTTGCCGGTAGCGATGAACGCGGTCTGCGTGTTGTTGCCATTTTGGGCCCAGCCGGTGACGGCGCCGTTGTTGTTGATGTCCAGCCCCTCGCTGTTGGTGCCGCCGAAGGTGCCGAGGTTGGTCATCACGCCGTTGGTGTAGCGGAAGGCGCGGTGGGCGTTGTCCCCCGCGAGGTAGGAGTTGCCGGTGGCTTGGCCAGAGTCGTTGATACCCCAGGCGTAGCCGTTGCTGCCGCCGAACGAGCCGAGCGAGGTCATCGTGCCGCCGGCCCACGTCACCGGCACCGCGCCGCCGCCGGAGACGCCCGACCATCCGGCGATGGTGCCGGAGGTGTTGATCGCGTTGCTCTCGCTGTAGGTGCCGGAGAAGGAGCCGATGTTGGTCATCACGCCGGAGCTATAGCTGAACCCGCGCGAATACTGGCCATTGGGGGCGGAACTTCCGGCGACAGTGCCGGCGTTATTGATCGCATAGCCTGTGCTGGAGGTGCCGCCCAGCGTGCCCAGGTTGGTCATAGAGACGCCGTCGAACAGGAAGGCGCGGGGCTGGTTGCCGGCGTAGCTGACGCCGGTGATCCAGCCGGAGGCGTTGATGCCGTAGGCTTGGGTATAGCCTCCGCCCAGCTGGCCGATGTCGGTGAGGGTGTAGGTGGGCGGCGCGGCGGCGGCAGCGGAGATCGAGACCCCAAGCGTGGTGGCGGCGGCAACCAGAAGTTGAGCAAAGCGCATCGAGACGGCCTCAAAAATCAGGAATGGGATGGGAAAGCGGTGCATTAACCGTTCTTTCACACATTCCTGGACCGCTCAACCGGATTTCTGCGCGCTGTGAGAGACTCCGTGCTCCTTCTGGTCCTGCAGGTAACGGGTTGGTTCAGCCGAGATCCGGCATCGGGAAGGGCTGCGCCACCTCGATGGCGCGGGCCGCGCGCAGGACCATGTCGTCGCGATACAGGGCACCGGCGAGCTGGATCGAGCGAGGCAGGCCGTTGGGGGAGAAGCCCATCGGCACCGTGATGGCCGGCTGGCGGGTGAGGTTGGCAAACGCCGTCCAGGGCGCCCAGCTGGACCACAGGGCCTCCACCGGGTTGTGGGTGCCGGCTTCGGCCAGTGGCGGCGGGTTGGGGACGGTGGGGCTCAGGATCAGATCGTAGCGCTGCATGAAGCGGGCCATGCGGTGGGCGGCCTGGATGCGGCTGGCCTCGAACTCCATGAAATCCTCCGCCGAGAGGCCCTGGTTGGCGGCGGCGACCTCCAGCAGGCCGGGGTCCAGCATGTGGCGGCGCGTTTCGGGGAAGGAATGCACGAGGCGGGTCAGCGCGATGCCCCAGACGCGGCTGAAGATGGCGCGGGTGTCGGGCAGGCCGGGATCGGCTTCCTCCACCTCGGCGCCGAGGTCCTGCAGCAGCTGGGCGGCCTGCTCCACGGCGGCGATGCTCTCCCAATCCACCGGGGCATCGAAGCCGGGGCGGCGCATGACGGCGACCTTGAGGCCGGCGATGCCCTGCTCGATGCCGTCGCGCCAATCCCTGTTGTCATCGGGCAGGGCGTAGGGGTCGCGCAAATCGTGGCGGCCGATCACGTTCAGCATCAGGGCGCAGTCGCGCACCGTGCGGGTCATCGGGCCGGCGACGGCCACCGCGGCGAAGGCGCCCAGCGGCCATTGCGGCACGCGGCCGAAGGTGGGCTTCAGGCCGACCACGCCGCACCAGGCGGCGGGCAGGCGGATGGAGCCACCGGCATCGGTGCCCACATGCAGCGCGCCGAAGCCGGCCGCGGCGGCGGCCCCGGCACCGGCGGAGCTGCCGCCCGGGGTGTGGTGGAAGTTCCACGGGTTGCGGGTGATGCCGTGCAGCGGGCAGTCGCCGGGGGTTTTCCAGCCGAACTCGGTGGTGGTGGTCTTGCCGACGATGACCGCGCCGGCGCTGCGCAGCGCCATGGTGATCGGCGCATCCTCCGCCGCGGCAGCGGTTTCACTGAGGCGGGAGCCGCGGCGGGTGGGCAGGCCGGCGACGTCCACCAGGTCCTTGATGGTGACGGGCACGCCATCCAGCGGGCCGATCGGGCGGCCGGCGCGCCAGCGGGCAGCACTCTCGCCGGCCTGGGCCAGGGAATGCGGGTTCAACACCGCGAAGGCGTTGATGCTGGGGTTGAGGCGGGCGACGCGCTCCGTGACCGCCTGCAGCACTTCCACCGGGGAGAGGGCGTTGCGGGCATAGGCGGCGAGCAGTTCCTCGGCCGTCATCTGGGTGGGGTCGGACATGGGGTCTCCTGCTGCTCGTGCGCCATCGCCGCGTGTTGCCCGGAACGCGGGTGAGGGGCAGCATAGGGATCACGCCGGCCAAGGAAACCCCGCCCGATGAACGAAGACCCGCACGACAACCCGCATGGCGAACCCTGGCAGTGGCCGGAGCAGGTGTGGCGCCCGATCGTGGACCGGGTGCGGGCCGGGCGCAGCCTGGCGCCGGCTTCCTGGCCGGGCGGGGCGCGCTGCGCGGTGGCGCTGAGCTTCGATGCCGACCACGAGACGATTCCGCTGCGCGATTCCGATGAGAGCCCGATGCGGATCAGCCAGGG
>CANHKG010000334.1 GCA_947460455.1 Rhodospirillales bacterium
AAGCCGCACCACCCCGTTCACCCCGCGCTGGTCGGCCACGGCCCCTACATCATCGTGCTGGTGGAGCTGGAGGGCGTGAACGTGCGCATGCTCGGCAACCTGCTCGGCGATCCCGCGCAGACGGTGGAGTTGGGCGCGGAGGTGGAGGCGGTGTTCGAACCGCATGACGACGCCGACCCGCCCTACACGCTGGTGCAGTGGAAGCGGGTCTGACCGGCCGCCGCCGCGCTACTTGCGCGGCGGCAACCAGTGCGGCGCCAGCACTTCGCTCAGGGTCGCGACCAGTTCGGCGGTGCGATACGGCTGCAACGCCGGCAGGTCAGGATTGGTACGGCGCATCTGTGCCACCTGCGCCTCCGTCACCATGGCCATGTGCCATGAGGCGAACCACCGCGTTTCCGCGGGGCCACGCTCCACCACGCGGATATCGGTATGGCGCGGATCCGCCTGAATACTGGCAAAGACCACCTCAACCGCCTCGACGGGGCCTTCCAGAAGCTGCACGAAATAGGCGCCGTCGCAGAACAGGGCACCGGTGATGCCAAGGCCGGCATTGCGGCTGCGGGCAACCTCAAGCAGGGCCCGGATATCCCGATCCCCTGCATCGCCGAACGGGACCGCCACGACACTATCGTAAACGATCCGGTACAGCCCGCCCGACCCATTCGTCCCGACGTCCGCCACGGCACATGCCTCAACTGCCTTCAGTCGGCTGCCCGACTCGCGCATGATCTCCGGGCCCAGGGTTCATTTCAAGATAAATAAGTACACACTCATGTACCCTGGCTGCATTGGCCGGAGCGTGGTTCGTGGCGCGCAGCGATGGCTGGCGGGCGGACGGGGCTTGGCGTTCAGCGCGGGGCCCACGGCCCGGGACAGGGTGGCCACCACCTCCGGCCCACGGAACGAACGCACCGGCGCGACCCGCAGGCAGCCCGTTGCATTGACATTTCTCAGCCCGTGGAAGCCGGTGCCGGGTGAGGGGATCGAACCCCCGACCTTCGGTTTACAAAACCGCTGCACTACCGCTGTGCTAACCCGGCTCCGGTATCGGCATGATTAGCGGATTCGTCGGATCGTCGCCACCTCTGGCCTGCGTCTGTCTTCAGTCCGGCCGGCAGGCCGCCACGCTGGCGGCGGCGAAGCCGGCCACGGGGCTGGCGGTGACGGTGATCACCGCCTCGTGGTGCCCGATGCGGAAGGATTGCACCGCCGGCACGCCGGTGAGGGTAACAGGTGCCGCGAGGCCCTGGCCGGCGAAGGTCACGACCATGGTGCGCGACAAGCCTTCGAACCCCGCCGGCGCGTTGGCCTGGATGCGTACCAGGCCCTCGAAGAAGGTTGCGGCATCCTCCGGCAGGGCGCGCTCGCCGGGGGTGATGCGGAAGCGGCGCACGATCGGCGTGCCGTCGCAGGCGCGGCGGGGGGCGGCATCGCGGATCACCTCGGCCAGGCGGTCTTCCGGCAGGCCGGCTTCCAGCCGGGCGCGCACCGCGGCCAGCAGCGCAGCCATGCGCCCGGTTGGCACCTCCGCCGCGTAGCGGGAGCGGGCGGCGGTGGCCTCCGCGCGGGCGGCTTCGGTCTCGCGGGCCAGGCGTTCCGCCTCGGCGGTGCGGGATTGCGCCTCGCCGCGCGCCGTATCCCGGTCGGCGGCCAGGCGCACCAGCTCGTCGCGTGCCTCCTCGCGGGCGGTGTGGGTGGCGAACAGGGCCACACCGGCCAGCGAGGCGAAGAACAGCAGCCACTTGGCGGTGTGGCCCAGCCCCGCGAACAGCCGTTCGCGGCGTTCGCGGGCACGGCGCGTGCGCAGGCTCATCGCCCGCCTGCCGGTCGCATGCCGTGCCCGTGTTGCATCAGCCGTCCAGCGTGATCTTCTTGTCGCGGATCAGCTGGCCGTTTGCGGCGAAGTCCTTCTCGTAATAGGCGTGCATCTGCTCCGGCGTTTCCGGCGGCACCACCACGTTGATGGACTGCATGCGCTGCAGCATGTCCGGCGTGGCGGCGATCTCGCGGCACTTGGCGTTGAACGCCGCGATGATCTCCTTCGGCGTGCCGGCGGGGGCCCAGATGGCGTACCAGATCGGCACGTCGATGTTGGGGAAGCCGGCTTCGGTCAGGGTGGGCACATCGGGGAAATCGGGGTGGCGGGTGGGGTAGCTGACGGAGAGCAGCTTCAGCTTGCCGGCCTTGATGTGCGGGATGACGTTGATCTCATTCATCATGTGGACGTTGCCGGCCAGCAGGTCGTTCAGCGCATCGGCACTGCCGCGATAGGGCACGTGCAGGATGTCGATGCCCGCGGCGGCCTTCAGCGCCTCGATGCGCATGTGGGTGGAGCTGCCGGCGCCGGCGGAGCCGTAGGCGAGCTTGCCGGGGTTCTTCTTCGCGTAGGCGACCAGCTCGGCCATCGTGTTGATGCCCAACTCCGGGCGGATGGTGAAGCCGCAGACGAGATCGCCGACGCGCGCGACGGTGACGAGTTCCTTCGGCACGCCATAGGCCACCTTGCGCAGGTGCGGCAGCACGGTGAGCGGGCCGGCCGGGGTGAGCAGGAAGGTGTAGCCGTCGTTGGCGGATTTCGCGACCGCCTCGGTGCCGATGCCACCGGCGGCGCCGCCGCGGTTGTCGATGACGAAGGGCTGGCCGAAGGCCTGGCCGAGCTTGTCTGCCCAGGGGCGGCCGATGATGTCGGTGGCGCCACCGGGGGCGTAGGGCAGGATCAGCTTCACCGGCTTGTTCGGCCAGGCGCCTTGGGCGCGCGCGGAGGCGGCGCCGAGCACGGCGGGGGCGGCGAGCATGGAGGTGACGAGCGAGCGCCGGCGGATCATCGATTAGTCTCCCTGTCGGGCCCGGTTGCTCCGGGCCGCTTGCGGCCGCCGTCATGCCGATTTCCGCCCGCGGGAGCAAGCGCCTCGGTGCTTTGCCGCTCGACACGGCGCGGCGATCGTTGCAAAGGGGGGCCGCGGGGCGATCCGGGGCAACCGGCGCGGGCGGCATCAGCAGCACATCGGGAGGCAGGTTTCTTGCGCAAACGGACACTTCTGGCCGCGTTCGCGGCGGCGATGGTGATGGCGCATCCCGCGGCGGCGCAGGAATGGCCGACGCGGCCGGTGAAGCTGGTGGTGAACTATCCCGCCGGTGGATCCATGGACGCGATCTCCCGCCCCTGGGCGGAGGCGCTGGGCAAGCGGCTGGGCCAGCCGGTGGTGGTGGAGAACCGGGCCGGTGCGGCGGGCGCGCTGGGGACCGAGGTGGTGGCGAAGGCCGCACCCGATGGCTACACGCTGCTTGCCTCCCCGAACGGGCCGCTGGTGCTGCTGCCGGCGCTGCGCAAGATGCCCTACCAGCCGACGGATGTGACGCCGGTGGGGCCGATGGGCGATTTCGTCTATGGGATCGCGGTGCTGCCGAAGCACGGGTTCAAGACGATGGCCGACCTGGTGGCCTATGCGAAGAAGAATCCGGGCAAGCTTTCGTACTCCTCCCCCGGTGCCGGTTCCGCCACGCATCTGCGCGGCGAGGCGATGAAGATCGTGGCGGGCATCGACATGCTGCACGTGCCGTATCGCACCGGGGCGGAGGCGCTGATCGACTTCCTGGGCGGCACGGTGGACGTGATCATCGACAACGTGATGTTCCCGCATGTGCGGGCCGGGCAGGCGACGCTGCTGGCGGTGACGTCTGACCGGCGGTTTCCGGCCTTCCCCGATGTGCCGACGGTGATGGAGGCGGGGTTCGACGTGAAGCTGGCGAATTTCGCGGC
>CANHKG010000335.1 GCA_947460455.1 Rhodospirillales bacterium
GCCCAGCCCTCGCGCGGCATGTTCGGCGGCGGCCTGATGGGCGGCCTCATGGGCGGCCTGCTCGGCGCCGGCCTGATCGGCATGCTGATGGGCGGCGGCTTCATGAGCGGCATGGCCGGCTTCATGGGCTTCCTCGGCCTCATGCTGCAGGTCGCGCTGGTCGGCGGGCTGATCTACTTCGCCATCCGCTTCTTCCGCCGCCGCAGCCAGCCCGCGCTGGCCACCGGCCCGATGGACATGGAGCGCCAGGGCGCGCCGGATGCCACGGCCCAGCCGGGCGTGATGAACCGCACCGCACAGGGCCCGATGGGCGGCATGGGCGGAATGGCGGCCGGCTCCGGCCCCGCCGCGGCCCCCGTCGCGATCGGCCCGGATGACTACCAGGCCTTCGAGCAGGTGCTGCAGTCCATCCAGGGTGCCTGGTCGGCCGGCAACGAAGGTGCGCTGCGCCAGTTCACCACGCCGGAAATGGCCTCCTACTTCGGCGAGCAGCTCTCCGACATGGAGCGCCAGGGCCTGCGCAACGAAGTGCGCGACGTGAAGCTGGAGCAGGGCGACCTGGCTGAGGCCTGGGGCGAGAACGGCTCCGAATACGCCACCGTCGCCATGCGCTTCTCGGCGCTGGACGTCACCCGCGACCGCACCGGCCGCGTGGTGGAAGGCGATGCCACCACCCGCAGCATGATCACCGAGGTGTGGACCTTCGTCCGCCGCCCCGGCGACCGCTGGGTGCTCTCGGCGATCCAGCAAACTCGCTGATCCCACCAGCCACAACGAACGCCGCCCGGAGGGGAGACCCTCCGGGCGGTTTTCGTTTGTGGGAACCCCAGCAGCGCCGCCGCATTGCCCGCCTGCCGCGGACCACGTGCCGAGCCGCCTTCCGGGGTCACCCGGTGGGCACATGCGGGCTGATCGAGCCGCCCGCCACGCAGGCCCGCGGCAACCTTCCCTAAGGGGCTGTCAGCCCACCCCCATCGCGCGCCGCATGAACAGCCGCTTCAGCGGCCCGATCCGGTTCACCGCGGCAATGCCCAAATCGCGCGCCAGCCGCACCGGGCGCAAATCGTTGCTGAACAGCCGGTCCAGCCCATCCGTCATCGCCGTCATCGCCAGCACGGCCGGGCCACGCGCGGCGCGGTAGCCGCGCAGCACCCCCTCCCCGCCCGGGTCCTCGCCCGCCTGCACCGCCGCGATCACCAGATCGGCCAGCGGCCCCACATCCTGGAAGCCGAGGTTCAGCCCCTGCCCCGCAATCGGATGGATGCCATGCGCCGCATCCCCCACCAGCGCCAGGCGCTCCGCCGTGATCCCGTGCACCACCATGGCCGACAACGGATAGCTCCAGCGCCGCCCGATCATCCGCACCGCGCCGAGATGATCCCCCAGCCGGCGCGCCACCTCACGCGCAAAGCGCTCATCGTCGAAACCCAGCACGTGCTTGGCCATCGCATCGCGCTCGGTCCAGACGATGGCGGAGATGTTGGGCGCCACCTCGGCCGGCGCCATCGGCAGCTGGGCGAAGGGCCCGCCGGGCAGAAAATGCTCCAGCGCCACGTCGTGATGCGGATGCTCATGGGCGATGGCGAACACCATCCCGGTCTGGCGATAGGGCAGGTGCGTCACCGCAATGCCGGCCTGCTCGCGCAGCGCAGAGCGGCGCCCCTCGGCGGCCACCACCAGCCGGGCGCGGATCTCAGTCCCGTCGGCCAGCCGCACCGTGGCCCCCGCCGCATCGCGCTCCACCTGCGCCTCCGCCGGCGCGAACACCGAAAGCTCCGGCAGGCCATTCAGATGCGCGTTCAACGCCATGCGCAGCGCGCGCGCTTCCACCATCCAGCCGAAGGCGGGCTCATCCTCGAACGGCGGCGCCGCATCGGCCACCTCGTCCACATCGAAATGCAGATGCAGGCGCGAGGCCGGCCTTCCCACCCGCCCATCACTCACGCGAATCCCGCGAATGGGGTTGGCCGCGAACGGCAGCCGCGCCCACAACCCGGCCTGCTCCAGCACCCGGCGCGACCCGGCGGCGATGGCATAGGCGCGGCCATCGAAATCCGGGTGCTCCATCGGCGGCAGCGGCGCGCGGTCAATCAGCGCCGTGCGCACCCCGCCCCCGGCCAGGCACGCCGCCAGCGTGCCCCCCACCGGCCCGGCCCCCACCACGCAGACATCGACATCCAGCTTCTGATCCATACCGCTACAGGAGGGAGGATGGCGCGCAATTGCAACCCTCTGCCCGCCAAATGGGCAGCCACACGCCTGCAGCGGAGGCAAAGCCGCCCCACAAACCCCGTTTCACTCTGGCACGGTTCTTGATTGGAGAATGTGCCATCCATGGAGGGTCGGGCATCCGATGAAACTGATCATCGCCATCATCAAACCGTTCAAGCTGGACGAGGTCCGCGACGCGCTGACCCCGCTTGGCGTGCAAGGCCTCACCGTGTCCGAGGTGAAGGGCTTCGGCCGCCAGAAGGGCCAGACCGAAATCTACCGCGGCGCCGAGTACCACGTCAGCTTCCTGCCCAAGGTGAAGATCGAGGTCGCCGTACCGTCGGAGATCGCCGAGCAGGTGGTGGAAGCCATCGTCAAGGCCGCCCACACCGGCAAGATCGGCGACGGCAAGATCTTCGTTCTCGACATCGAGCGCGCCGTGCGGATCCGCACCGGCGAGACCGATGGCGCGGCCCTCTGAGCGCCCCATAAGGACCCAAGGCACCCCATGAAAACCCTCGTCCGTGGCGCCGCCCTGGCGCTTCCCGCCCTTCTCCTCGCCCCGTTCCTCCTTGCGGGCCCTGCCTTCGCCCAGGATGCCAAGGTGGATGCCGGCGACACCGCCTGGATGCTGACCAGCACGGCCCTCGTGCTGCTCATGACCATCCCGGGCCTCGCCCTGTTCTACGCCGGCATGGTGCGCAAGAAGAACATCCTGGCCACCATGATGCAGAGCTTCTTCATCTGCGCGCTAGTGACCGTGGTGTGGATGGTGGCCGGCTACTCCATCGCCTTCGGCAACGGCAACGCCTATTTCGGCGATTTCTCCCGCCTGTTCCTCTCCGGCCTCTCCGCCAACTGGGACAAGCCGTACTCGCTGGCCGCCGGCACCGACAGCGCCGTGGCCACCACGATCCCCGAGACGGTCTTCCTGATGTTCCAGATGACCTTCGCCATCATCACCCCGGCCCTGATCGCCGGCGCATTCGCCGACCGGATGAAGTTCAGCGCGCTCTGCGTGTTCACCGTGCTGTGGTCGCTGCTGGTCTACAGCCCCGTCGCGCACTGGGTCTGGGCGCCGACCGGCTGGATCTTCGCCCTGGGCGCGGCAGACTTCGCCGGCGGCACCGTGGTGCACATCAACGCGGGCGTGGCCGGCCTCGTCTGCGCCCTCGTGCTGGGCAAGCGCCTGGGCTACGGCCACGACAACATGGCGCCGTTCAACCTGGGCCTGGCCGTCATCGGCGCCGCCCTGCTGTGGGTGGGCTGGTTCGGCTTCAACGCCGGCTCCGCGCTCACCGCCGGTGGCCGCGCGGGCATGGCAATGCTGGTCACCCAGATCGCCGCCGCCGCCGCGGTGCTGGCCTGGACCTTCGCGGAGTGGATGCTGAAGGGCAAGCCGAGCGTGCTGGGCGCCATCTCCGGCGCCGTCGCGGGCCTCGTTGCCATCACCCCGGCCGCCGGCTTCGTGCTGCCCGGCTCGGCGCTGATCATCGGCCTGGTCTCCGGCGCGGTCTGCTTCTGGGCCGCCAC
>CANHKG010000336.1 GCA_947460455.1 Rhodospirillales bacterium
GAGGACCGCGAGGAGGTGCTGGGCCTGGTGGATGAACTGCAGGCGGTGGCGCCGAACACCGTGGTGCGGCGGGTCTATCGCATCCTGCGGGCGGATGGCGCCGTGCGCACGCTGGACCGGCAGGCCATGCAGGTGGCCGGCGCCGATGGGCAGCCGGCGCGGATCGTCGGCGTGGTGCACGACGTGACCGAGGCGCGCGAGCTGGCCGCGCAAACCATGGTGGCGGACAAGCTGGCCACGCTGGGCGAGATGGCCGGCGCCATCGCCCACGAGCTGGCCCAGCCGCTGCAGGCGGTGATGGCCACCGCCGCCACGGCCCGCATGCGCCTGGCCCAGGCGGTTGACGACGCGACGGTGGAGAAGGTCAGCGACCGGCTGGCCTGGATCGAGAAGCAGACCTCGCGCGCCGGCAAGACGATCCAGCACCTGCTGGCGTTCAGCCGCGGCGAAAGCTCCGAGGGGCTGTGCCGGCTGGCGGATGCGCTGGAAGGGGCGATGGAGCTGGTGGGCCATGGCCTGCGGCGCGATGGGGTGGAGGTTTCGGTGGAGGTGCCGGGCAACCTGCCCCTGGTGCGCGGCGGGCAGGTGGAGATCGAGCAGGTTCTGGTGAACCTGCTGAACAATGCGCGCGATGCGATGGCCGAAAGCCCGGCCCGGCGCATCCGGATCGAGGCGCGCCAGGATGGCGACCTGATCCTGCTGGACGTGGCCGATACCGGCAGTGGCGTGCCGGCGGATAAGCTGGAGCGCATCTTCGAGCCCTTCTACACCACCAAGCCCGTGGGCCGCGGCACCGGCATCGGCCTTTCCGTGGCGCGGCGGACGATGCAGGCCCTGGGCGGTGGCATCACCGTGGCCAATACCGGCAAGGGGGCGTGCTTCTCCCTGACCTTCCGCAACGCCGCCACGGGCGGCTGATACCAAACCGTGCCATGGCTGCCTCTTCCGGCGATGGCACGGTTTGGTGTTGCGCGCGGGGCTGGCCGGCGGCCGCGCGTATAGCAAGGACCCATGCCAGCCCGCGTTGACCCAGTCTGCAAGGGGCAACGCGGGGCCATGACACGACAGGCGGGGCCCGCGCGGCCGGGCGCTGCCGATATCCTGAAATTTACGAATTGTTAATGAACCTCGGCACCCCCGCTGCGGACGCTGGGGGAAATACTTAAGCATTCCAGACAAGTTTTTGTGTGCGAATGATTGAGGTATATGAAATCAGGATCGATAATTGATCGGCCGTTGAGTGTCTGGAAGCACATTTTTTGGAAATATCCCGCCCGGGAGGGCCGGTTTATCCAAAATTGAAAGTTACCAGCCGCTGAACAAACTTCAAAATGCAGAGGATCACGATGAAGGTTCTTCTCGGCGGATTGACGCAGGATGCAGCAGCCACCGTTCAGGTCATTCTGCAAGGTGCCGGTTTCTCTGCCGAAGAGGCGGATTCTGTTGCCGAAGTGGAGTCTATCGTTCGGCATGGGGATTTCGACCTGATCGTATTGAGCGCGCCGGCTGGGGCCGTGGACATGACCCAGCCGATCCGCACCATTCGCAACACCAAGACCAAGGCGCCGATCCTGGTGCTGATCGCCTCCCCGGTGTTCGCCACCGCGGCGGCGCTGGGTGCGGGGGCGGATGACGTGATGCAGCTTTCCGTGGCCCGTACGGAACTGGCCGCGCGCAGCCGCGCCCTGGTGCGCCGCAGCCATGGCATGTGCAACCAGCTGCTGACGGTCGGGCCGCTGACGCTGGACCTGGACAGCCGCGACGCCACGATCGACGGCCGCCACGTGAACCTGACCGGCCGCGAATTCGCCGTGCTGGAGATCCTGGCCGTGCGCCGCAACCGCGCCGTGCGCAAGGACGCGATCGTGGCCGGCATCTACGCCCTGGAAGGGGACGAGCCGGACAGCAAGATCATCGACGTGTTCATCTGCAAGGTGCGCCGCAAGCTGGCCAAGGCGGGTGCGCCCAACCTGATCACCACCGTCTGGGGCGTCGGCTACCGCCTGCAGGACCCGGCCGTGGCCGAAGAGGGCGTGGGCCTGCCGGGGCGTGGCCTGGGCATCCCGGTGGCCGAACACCCGGCGCTGCTGGGTGAGGCCTTGCAGATTGCGATGTAGGAGGGGCGAACAGGGGGCTTGCGCCGCCTGTTTCCTGCCTTGGCATCCCGTACGAGATTCGAACTCGTGTTACCGCCGTGAAAGGGCGGTGTCCTAGGCCTCTAGACGAACGGGACACTTGAGGCGAGGCGCGCTCGGTAGCCTACCGCATGGGGGCGGTCAAGCGGGGTGGCCTCAAGTTTCTGCCAGATCCGTGATGATGAAGCTGGTGGAGACCCTTCCGTTCCATTCCTCGGCCCGCAGATGCCCCGCCACATGCAGCGGGGCGCTGCCGCGCTCCAGCAGGGCCGGGGGCAGCTTTCCGTCCTTGGCGCGGAACATCACCGCCTTCAGCCTTGGGCCGCCGCCCTCGCCCTCCAGGAAGGTGCGGATGGTGTTCAGCTCCTTGCCGATCCGCTCGGCGCGCAGGATGCGGCAGCGCGGCAGAACGAGCATCGGTTCCTCGTTGCCGTTGCCGAAGGGGGCGAGCTTGGTGAGGCTCTCCGCCATTTCCAGCGTGCAGCCGGCCACGGTGGCGCTGCCTTCCACCACCAGGTCTGCCGCCTGCGGCAGGGCGCGGGCCGCGGCCAGGCGCTCGTCCAGGAAGGCGTGGAAGGCCTCCACGCGCTCCTGCGGCAGGGAGAAGCCGGCGGCCATCGGGTGGCCGCCGCCGGTCGCTAGCAGGCCCATCTGGCGGGCGGCGATCACGGCGCTGCCGAGGTCGATGCCGGGCACGGAGCGGCCGGAGCCCTTGGCCAGCCCATCGGCCACGCCGGCCACCAGGGCCGGGCGGTTGAAACGCTCCTTGATCCGTCCGGCGACGATTCCCACCACGCCCGGGTGCCAATCCGGGCCGGCCACCAGCAGGGCGGCGTGGCCGGCGGCGAGCTGCTGCTCGGCGGCATCGAGTGCTGCCGTCAGCATGCTGGCTTCCACGGTCTGGCGCTGGCGGTTCACGCCATCCAGGGTCGCGGCCATGGCGCGGGCATCCAGCGCGTCTTCACACAGCAGCAGGCGCAGGCCGAGATCGGCTTCCCCGATTCGCCCGCCGGCGTTGATGCGCGGGCCGAGCGCGAAGCCCAGGGTCATGGCGCTGACCTTGTCCTTCACCGCGGCGACTTCGAGCAGGGCGGCGATTCCCGGCCGGTCGCGCCGCTGCAGCACGCGCAGGCCCTGGGCGACCAGGGCGCGGTTGACGCCGATCAGCGGCATCACGTCGCACACCGTGGCCAGGGCAACGAGATCCAGCAGGTCCATCAGGTTCGGCTCGGCGCGGCCCTGGTAGTGGCCGGCGCGGCGCAGGCTGCGCACGGTGGCGATGGTGGTGAGGAAGGCCACGGCCGTGGCGCAGAGCATCTTCTGGCCGGAGGTGCAGTCCAGCCGATTCGGGTTCACCGTGGCCACCACGCGCGGCGGCGGGCCCTCGGCGGTGTGGTGATCGAGCACGATGATGTCCGCGCCCGTCAGTGCCTCCAGCACCGCGGCGGCGGCGGTGCCGCAATCGACGCAGATGATGAGGGTGGCGCCGCGGGCGGCGAGCCCTTGCAGGGCCGGCAGGTTGGGGCCGTA
>CANHKG010000337.1 GCA_947460455.1 Rhodospirillales bacterium
GACCGCTTCCTCGCCACCCTTTCCCTCATCACCCTGCACGCCCCCTCCTTCTCACTCCGAGGCGGTACGCGCGAGATCATGCGCGGCATGATCGCCCGCGGCCTCGGCCTCCGATAACTCCGAAAGACCACACCATGACCGACAAGATCCTCTATGAGCTGGATGAGGCAGGCATCGCCGTCCTCACGCTGAACCAGCCCGAGGCGCGCAACCCGCTGACGGACCAGGACTTCATCGACCGCTTCTGCGAACTGTGCGAGCAGATGCAGAACGACCCCGCCGTCCGGGTCGCCATCCTCACAGGTGCCGGAAGTGCCTTCTCCTCCGGCGGCAATGTCAAGCGCATGGCAGAGGCCGGCGAAGAGCGCCGCACCAACCCCATCGGCACCCGCGGCTACTACCGCAAGGGCATCCAGCGCCTGCCGCTCGCGCTCGAGAAGCTTGATGTCCCCATCATCGCCGCCGTCAACGGCCCCGCCATGGGTGCCGGCTGCGACCTCACCACCATGTGCGATATCCGCATCGCCGGCGAAAGCGCTCGCTTTGCCGAAAGCTTCGTCAAGCTCGGCCTCGTCGCCGGTGACGGCGGCTCCTGGCTACTGCCCCGTGTGGTCGGCCTCTCCAAGGCCTACGAGCTGGCCCTCACCGGCGACACCATTGATGCCCAGCAGGCGCTCGCCTGTGGCCTCGTCTCTCAGGTGGTGCCGGATGCCGAACTCATGAACGCTGCTCGGACCTTGGCCAAGCGCATCGCTGCCAACCCTACCCAGGCCGTGCGCATGACAAAGCGTCTCATCCGCGAAGGCCAGCAAATCCGGCTCGACACGCTGCTGGAAATGGCCGCCTCGTTCCAGGCGCTGGTCCACACCACCGCCGACCACCGTGAAGCCGCCACCGCCTTCGTCGAAAAGCGCAAGCCGGTCTTTCGCGGGAACTGAGGGAATGGCGAGCCCCATCGGCTTCATCGGCCTGGGCGTGATGGGCGAGCCAATGTGCCGCAACATCGCAACCCGCAGCGGCCGGCCCGTCGTCGCGTATGACATGTCGTCGGCCCCGCTCGCACGGCTGGAAGCCCATGGCGTCGCCGCGGCCGGAAGTGCCGCGGCGGTCATGCGCGCGGCGGACATCGTAATGCTCTGCCTTCCCGGTGGCCCTCAGCTGGAGGCGGTGTGCCGCAGCCCCTCCGGCCTGCTCGCCACCGCCCGGCCTGGGCAAGTGGTCGTGGACCACGGCACGTCCCCCGTGGCCCTCACCCGCACCCTTGCCGCCGAATTTGCGGCGCTAGGCGTGGCTTATGCCGACGCACCAATCGCCCGAACCCGCGCGGCGGCGGAAGCCGGCACGCTCAGCATCACCGTCGGCGCCGACCCAACCACACTGGCAGCAATCCGCCCGATCCTGGCCTGCTGTGCGGAGGAGATCACTCATTGCGGTCCAGTCGGCGCGGGCCAAGTGGTCAAGCAAATGAACAACATGGTGCTGTTCCAAACCGTCGCCGCGATCAGCGAGGCACTCGCCGTCGCCCGCGCCGCTGGGGTAGACGGGGCCGTGCTGTTCGATGCCTTGTCGAAGGGCTCAGCCGACAGCTTCGCGCTGCGCAACCACGGCATGAAGGCGGTCCTGCCTGATAGCTTCCCCGAGCGCGCCTTCTCCACAGAGTATGCGCTCAAGGACTTGGCATACGCGCTGGATCTGGCCAGGGAGTCCGGGATCGCCCTGCCAGGGGCCAACGTGGCCCGCGACTATCTCACGCGCGCGACAGAACAGGGCTTCGGCAAGCTCTACTGGCCGGTCATCGCCAAGACCGTGGGCTCAACCGAATAATACAGTTTGCAATTTTTCCGACGCGCGTCATATACGCCCGGCGATCATGGGGCAGGCTTTTTGCCCAACGCGATCGGGGAGCTTGCGTCAAAGCGTGTCATCCATGTTCCAGGGCGCAAGACTGCGGCCGGCCAAGCTGATTGCGGGCCTTTGGTCGGCGGCACTTCTCGTCATTCTCACATTCCTGGTGCTGTATCCCACCGCCATGCTGCTGGTCGGTGCGCTGACCAATATGAACCCCGTGGTAGACGGCTACCACCCGGAAGCGATCTCGATCTCCAGCTTCATCGAAGTGCTTTCCAACGAGCATGTCCATTTTGCGCTGGGCAACACGTTGGTCGCATGCGCCGGCGGCACTGCGGTCGCGGTGATCATTGGCTTGTTCTTCGCCTGGATCGTCGTGCGAACCAACACGCCGTGGAAGGGGCTCATCGCCACTGCCGGCATGCTGCCGCTCTTCGTCCCACCGCTCGTCGCGGGCGTGGGCTGGGCCCTGCTTGGGTCGCCCAAGACCGGCCTGATCAATACCTTCCTCGCCCGCGCCGGCATCGAATGGCGCATCGACCTCTATTCCATGTCGGGCATCATCTTCGTCTTCGGCATGTACTACGCCCCCTATGTCTACATGTTCACCGCCTCTGCGCTGCGCAACATGGACCCCTCGTTGGAGGAGGCCGCCGAGATCTCTGGCGCGACGCCCTTCCGCACCATTTTCACCATCACCTTTCCGCTGATCGCACCCGCCATCATCTCCGGAATGTTGCTCTCCTTCGTGGTGATGCTGGGAATCTATGGCATTCCTGCGGTTCTCGGTGCCCCTGCCAACATCCCGGTGCTCACCACCTATATCTTCCAGCTCACCGCGTGGACCCCGCCGGAATATAGCAAGGCCGCCGCCGTCGCCCTCATCCTGATGGTTGCAACAGGGGCGCTGGTCGCCCTGCAGCAGAAGGTCCTCTCCGGCCGCAGCTACACCACGGTCGCCGGCAAGGCGTTCCGCCCGCGTTCACTGAACCTCGGCCCGTGGCGCTTCCTCACCCTCGCGCTGGCGATCATCTACCTCATCGTCGTCGTCGTCCTGCCCACGCTTGCCCTTATCGTCGCCGCCTTTCGCCGCTTCCTGTTCATCCGCGACATCGCGAGCCTGTTCGACATGAACCAGTACGGGCTCCTGCACTTCCAGCGCCTGTTCGATAACCCAGCAACGATGACCTCGATCTACAACACGATGAAGGTCGGCATCATCACCGCAGTGATTGGCGGCGTGCTCGCCTTCGCTATCGGCTACACCGTGACGCGCACCCAAGCGCCGGCACGCCGCTGGATCGACATCATCGCCACCATCCCCGTGGCGATCCCCGGACTTGTCATCGGCGTGGCCTATCTCTGGGCCTGGATCGGCATGCCCTTCGGCTTCTATGGCTCCATCTGGATCCTGGCCTTGGCTTTCGTCGCACGCTTCATGCCAGACACGGTCAAAGCGCTCTCTGCCTCGCTTATGCAGATCCATAAGGAACTGGAAGAAGCCGCCTGGATCTGCGGCCGCGGTACCCTCGCCACCATCCGCACCATCGTGCTCCCGCTCGCCCGCCCCGGCGTGGTCGCGGCGATGACGCTGCTGTTCATCCTCGCCATCCGCGAGCTCGGCTCGTCGCTGTTCCTCTATTCCAGCAGCACTGTCATGATGGCCGTGAAGCTGTTGGATTATTACGAGGGCGGCAACGTCGGCCTCACCGCAGCCTTCAGCCTGGTGCAGATGGTCATTCTCGCCGTCCTCATCGGGATTACCAACCTGCTCACCCGCGGCGCCACCAACTCCAGTGTTGGGCGC
>CANHKG010000338.1 GCA_947460455.1 Rhodospirillales bacterium
GAGAGATCGGCCTTGGCGTCATGAACGCTGATCGGCGTGTCATCCGGCATGCCGGCCAGATTATCTGGTCAGCCCCTGCGATGCGAGCCTTTCCCCGATCATCGCCAGTGCGGCGGCAAAGGCCGCGTCGGCATCCAGCGCCGTGGTATCCAGCAGCATCGCATCCGCCGCCGGCTTCATCGGCGCCGCGGCCCGCGCCGCATCGGCGGCATCGCGCGCATGCACCTCGGCGGTAATGGCGCCGAGATCCGCCGCCACCCCGCGCGCCACCAGCTCCGCCCAACGCCGCCGCCCGCGCTCCTCGGGGCTTGCGGTCACGAACAGCTTGGCCGGTGCTTCAGGGAAGATCACCGTGCCGATATCCCGCCCGTCCAGCACCGCCCCGTTCGCGCGGCCGAACGCGCGCTGGAAGTCCAGCAACGCCGCCCGCACCGCCGGCACGCTGGCCACCAGGCTTGCCGCCTCGTCCACCGGCGGCCCGCGCAGGTCGCCGCGCCGCGTGTCCTCGGGCACCAGCACCCGCGCCGCCTCCGCCGCCGCCGTGGCATCGGCGGGGCTCTGCCCGGCATCGATCACCCGCCGCGCCACCGCGCGATACAGCAGCCCGGTATCCAGGTACGGCAGCCCGAAATGCGCCGCCAGCCGCCGCGCCAGCGTGCCCTTGCCGGCCGCCGCCGGCCCATCGATGGCAATGATGAAGGCCATCAGCGCGCGACCAGCGCCGGCACCCCGCCATTGCCGACGGCGCCGTTCATCAGGTCGACAAAACCCGGGAAGCTGGTGTCGATGAAGCTGGCATCGTCCACCGCCACGCCGTCGCGGCTGGCCAGCCCCATCACCAGCGCGCTCATGGCCAGGCGGTGATCCATATGCGTCTCCACGACCCCACCACCCGGAATGCCGCCGCCTTCCACGATCAGGTCGTCGCCCTCGATCACCACCTTCACACCATTGGCCGCCAGCATCGCCGCGGTGGCCGAAAGCCGGTCGCTCTCCTTCACCCGCAGTTCCTTCAGCCCGCGCATCCGCGTGGTGCCGGAAGCCGCCGCGGCGACTACGGCCAGGATCGGATACTCGTCGATCATGCTCGGCGCCCGCTCCGGCGGCACCTCGATGCCGCGCAGGGCGGCGAATTCGGCCACGATATCCCCCACCGGCTCGCCACCCTCGGTGCGCGCATTCTCAATGGCCAGCACCGCGCCCATCTCGCGCAGCGTGGTGAACAGCCCGGTGCGCAGCGGGTTCAGCCCCACCCCCTCGATCCGCAGGCGGGAGCCAGGCACCAGCAGCGCCGCCACCAGCGGGAACGAGGCGGAGGAAGGATCGCCCGGCACCACCACATCGGCCGCGCGCAGCTCCGGCTGGCCCTCCAGCTCGATCACCCGGCCATGCCCGGCGATTTCCACCCGCACCGTGGCGCCAAAGTGCCGCAGCATGTTCTCGCTGTGGTCGCGCGTCGCCTCGCGCTCCTCCACCCGCGTGATCCCCGGCGCGTTCAGCCCGCACAGCAGCAGCGCGGACTTCACCTGCGCCGACGGCACCGGCACCACGTAGTCAATCGGCAGCGCATCGCGTGCGCCCTCGATCGCCAGCGGCAGCCGCCCGCCCTCGCGCCCGGCAAACCGCGCGCCGCACTGCGCCAGCGGGTCCGTCACCCGCCGCATCGGCCGGCGCCGCAGGCTGGCATCGCCGGTCATCACCGCGAACAGGGGATGGCTGGCCAGGATCCCTGCCAGCAGCCGCGCCGCGGTGCCGGAATTGCCCATGTCCAGCACATCCGCCGGCTCCTGCAGCCCGCCGATCCCGCGCCCGGCCACGCGCCAGGCGCCCGGCCCCTCCTGCACCACCTCGGCCCCCAGCGCCCGCATGGCAGCCGCCGTGCGCAGCACGTCCTCGCCCTCCAGCAGCCCGGAAATGCGCGTCTCGCCCACCGCCAGCGCGCCGAACATCAGCGCCCGGTGGCTGATGGATTTGTCCCCGGGCACGCGCATCGTGCCGGTCAGCGGGGCCGTCGGGCGGCGGGAAAGCAGGGGGCGGAGGGAGCTATTGTGCATACCAGCGGCCTTAGCATGGCGCTTTCCCGTTTGACAGGCGCGCCCGGGGGTGGCATGGGCCGCCCCCTCCGAAGCGCCATCTTCACGGCGACCATTCCTGCGAGGCGATCGATGGCCAAGCCCGAACTCGGCACCAAGCGCGTTTGCGTTTCCTGTGCTGCCCGCTTCTACGACCTGGCCCGCCAGCCGGCGGTCTGCCCCAAGTGCAACACGGAGCAGCCGGCGGAACAGCCGCGCGTGCGCCGCGCCGCCGGCAACGTGATGGAGGAGAAGCGCCGCGCCAAGCCGGCCCCCGTGCCCGGCCTGGACACCGCCGACGTGGAGGTGGAAGTGGCAGACGACGATGCCGACGAGGACGTGCTGGAGGATACCTCCGACCTCGAGGACGACGACGCCGACGCGATCGTGGAAGTGGAAACCGAGAACGGCGACGAGGAGCGCTGAGGCGCTCCTAAAGCCGCCCCACCACCCGCAGCAGCAGAACGAACGCCGCATCCCACGGCACCGCCGGCACCTCGCGCAGCCGCCACCACCAGCGCTTGCGAAACCGCCCCGCCGCCACTGCCGGTGGCGGCGGGCAAGGCCCCGCCGGCAAGCCGGCCAGCCGCAACAGGATCACGCAGCGCGCCAGGTGATAGGCGCTGCTGGCCGCGAACACCGGCCCCCGGTGCCCCACCAGCATCCGCCGCACCGCCCGCACCGAGCTCACGGTATCGTGTGCCGTCGCCTCCGGCCGGATATCCGCCGCCGCCACGCCGAACTCGCGCAGCAGCCGCGCCATCACCACCGCCTCCGCCTCCCCGAAGCGCCCCACGCCCCCGGTCGGCACATAGAGCGGCCGGTCCAGCCCGCGCCCGAACGCGGCGGCCGCCTCCACCCGCACGCGCAGCGTCCGGCTCGGCTGCCCGTCCGGCCGTACCGCCGCACCGAAGATCACGATTGCCGGCCTGTTTGCATCCGCCATGGCCCCCGGCATAGACCACCACCCATGCAAACAGCCAGAACCCGCGGCTATTTCGGCATCGGCGCCGAGGGCGTTTCCAAATCCGCCAATGTCGGCGCCCTGCTGCGCACCGCCCACGCCTTCGGTGCCAGCTTCTGCTTCACCCTCGGCACCGGCTTCGACGCCCGCGCCGGCCGCACCGCCGACACGTCGGACACCCCGGCCCACGTGCCCCTGTGGCGCTTCGACAGCACCGCCGAGCTGCATCTGCCCAAGGGCTGCCAGCTCGTCGGCATCGAGATCCATGAGGACGCGGCCGAGCTGCCCAGCTTCCGCCACCCGCTCAGCGCCGCCTATGTGCTGGGGCCGGAGCGCTCCTCGCTCTCCCCCGCCCTGCTCGCCCGCTGCGACCACCTGGTGCGCATTCCCACCCGCTTCTCGCTCAACCTCGCCGTGGCCGGCGCCCTGGTGCTCTACGACCGCCTGCTGCAGCACGGCCGCTTCGCCGACCGCCCGGTGCGGAGCGGCGGGGCCAGCGAGGCCGCGCCGGCCTCCACCGGCCATGGCCACCCGGTTTTCCGCC
>CANHKG010000339.1 GCA_947460455.1 Rhodospirillales bacterium
ATTCGCCAGCGCATCCCCCAGCGTCGGCTCCCCCACCCGCAGCGGATAGCGGTTCCAGTTCGAACCATGGCTGCGCATGTAGCGCCCGGTATAGAAACTCATCCGGCTCGGCCCGCACACCGGGCTCTGCACATAGGCCCGGGTGAAGTTCACCCCGCGCGCCGCCAGCGCATCGATATTCGGCGTCTGCAGCGTCGGATGCCCGTTGCAGGACAGGTAGTCCCACCGCAACTGGTCGCACATGATGAACAGCACGTTGTTCGGCTTGGCCACGCGGCGTCTCTCCCTGCTGGCCGGAGTATGCCGCGCGGGCGGCTATCGTGCCACGTCCGGGCTATCCATCACCTTCGGCCAGTGTGCATCCGCCCGCTGGATCTCCCGCGCCCGGTTGCCCTGCCACAGCCCCGCGATCGACCGGTTGTAGTTCAGGTAGAGCTTGCCAGACGCCACCGTGAACGCCGCCGGGTCCACCACCGCCTTGTAGCCGCGCGCCATGCCATAGGCGCAGTACCCGCCATATTGCGGCAGATACCTCCCGGGCTCCGCCAGGAACGCCGCCCGGTTCGCCGCGGAGGCAAAGCGATACGTCACCCCCTGATGCTCCGCCGTCACATCCGCCCGCCCCGCCACCGCCCGCGTCTCGGTGAAGTAGGCCACCGGGTCATGCCCCGCGATCCCCACCCCATCCTCGGCATTCACCACCCCCGCCGCGGCCACCGCCCGCCGCCCGAGCAGCCCGAACACCCCAGCCAACAGCACCAAACGCCGACGCATCGCACCCTCCGGAACCATCTGCCAGGAAGACCCACGCCCCGCCCCGCCGTTACGCCGCTACAGCAATCCCTCCCGCCGGAAACTCAACCACTTCCCGTTCCCGACAATCACGTGGTCGTGCAGCACGATCGAAAGTGCCATCGCCGCCCGCTTCACCTCCTGCGTCATCTCCAAATCGTCGCGCGACGGCGTCGGGTCCCCGCTCGGATGGTTGTGCACCAGAATCAGCGCGGTGGCCTTCAGCTCCAGCGCCCGCTTCACCACCTCGCGCGGATACACCGGCGTGTGGTTCACCGTCCCCTTCGCCTGCGCCTCATCCGCCAGCAGCCGGTTGCGCGTGTCCAGGAACAGCACCCGGAACTGCTCCACCCGCTCGCGCGCCAGCACCGCGTGCAGATAGTCCATCAGCCGGTCCCAGTTGCTCAGCACCGGCCGCTCCAGCACCTCCGCCCGCGCCAGGCGCTGCGCCGCCAGCTGCACCACCTTCAGCGTCGCCACCGCGGATTCGCCGACCCCCTTCACCGTCACCAGCTCCTCCGGCGGGGCCGCGATCACCGCGGAATAACTGCCGAACCGCGCGATCAGCGTCTTGGCCAGCGTCTTGGTATCGACGCGGGGCAGGGCGATGAACAGCATCATTTCCAGCAGCTCGTAATCGGCCATGGTCTCGCCCTGGCCGGCCAGGATGCGCGCGCGCATGCGGTCCCGGTGCCCCTCCGTTCCCACCGCAGGGGCCCCGGGGCTGCCGGGCAGCTCCAGCAACCCCATCTGTTCCGACAGTCCTGCGGGTTTGCGTGCCATGTGCTAAGCAGCCTGCCACGCCGGCTTGGGGTTTGGAAAGGGTTTGCAATGAACGACATGGCGCCGCTCGCCTACAGCGATGCGAAGATCCGCTCGATCCTCCAGCGCGTGAAGACCATCGCCATGGTCGGCGCTTCCTCCAACTGGAACCGGCCCAGCTATTTCGTCATGAAATACCTGCAGTCGAAGGGCTACCGCGTCATCCCCGTGAACCCCGGCACCGCCGGCCAAACCCTGCTGGGCGAGACCATCTACGCCAGGCTGGCCGACATCCCGGACCCCGTGGACATGGTCGACGTCTTCCGTGCGTCGGATGCCCTGCCCGGCATCGCGGACGACGCCATCGCCATCGGCGCCAAAATCCTCTGGGCCCAGCTCTCCGTCCGCAACGACGCTGCCGCCGCAAAGGCCGAAGCCGCCGGCCTCGAAGTCATCATGGACCGCTGCCCCAAGATCGAGTTCAGCCGCTTCGGCGGCGAGCTGTCATGGTCCGGCGTCAATTCCGGCATCATCCGCAACCGCGCGCCCGAGCCCCCGAACGACCGCCCCGGCCGCAACCGCCCGCTGCCGCCGCAGAACCTCGAATACGGCTTCGCCACCCGCACGGTGCATGCCGGCGCCGCGCCGGATCCCACCACCGGCGCCCGCGG
The DNA here is from genome assembly GCA_947460455.1 of Rhodospirillales bacterium. Taxonomy (GTDB): domain Bacteria; phylum Pseudomonadota; class Alphaproteobacteria; order Acetobacterales; family Acetobacteraceae; genus CAMDGX01. The sequence goes on from CANHKG010000339.1 coordinate 2,226, forward strand.
CACGCCGATCTACCAAACCACCAGCTTCGTCTTCGACGACGTGGACCACGCCGCCTCGCTCTTCAACCTGCACAATTTCGGCCACGTCTACACGCGCCTGTCGAACCCGACGGTCGCGGTGCTGGAGGAACGCGTCGCCTCGCTGGAAGGCGGCCGCGCCGCCGTCGCCGCCGCCTCCGGTCACGCCGCCCAGTTCGTCACCTTCTTCACCCTGCTGAACCCCGGCGACGAGTTCGTCGCCAGCCGCAACCTCTACGGCGGCTCCCTCACCCAGTTCTCGCTCAGCTTCAAGAAGCTCGGCTGGACCTGCCACTTCGTCGACCCCACCGACCCCGAGAATTTCCGCCGCGCCCTCACGCCGAAGTGCAAGGCCATCTTCGTCGAGAGCCTGGCCAACCCCGGCGGCATCATCGTCGACCTCCAGGCGGTGGCGGATATCGCCCACGACAACGGCATCCCGCTGATCGTCGACAACACCCTGGCCTCGCCCTACCTCTGCCGCCCGTTCGAACACGGCGCCGACATCGTCACCCACTCCCTCACCAAGTTCCTCGGCGGCCACGGAAATTCCCTGGGCGGGATCATCGTGGAGTCAGGCAAGTTCGATTACGGCAACGGCAACTTCCCCTCGCTCGCCGATCCCGAGCCCGCCTATCACGGCCTGAAATTCTACGAGAACTTCGGCGACTTCGCCTTCACCACCAAGGCCCGCGCCGTCGCCCTGCGCGATTTCGGCCCCACCCTCTCGCCGATGAACGCCTGGCTCACCCTCACGGGGATCGAGACGCTGCATGTCCGCATGGACCGCCACGTCGCCAACGCACAGCGGGTCGCCGAATTCCTCGCCGGCCACGAAAAGGTCGCCTGGGTCAGCTATGCCGGCCTGCCCACCAGCCCCTTCAACGCGCTCGCCAAGAAATACATGCCCAAGGGCCCCGGCTCCGTCTTCACCTTCGGCGTCAAGGGCGGCTACGAGGCCGGCATCAAGCTCGTCGAATCCGTCCGCCTCTTCTCCCACCTGGCGAACGTCGGCGACACCCGCAGCCTCATCCTCCACCCCGCCAGCACCACCCATCGCCAGCTGACCGACGAACAACGCGCCGCCTCCGGTGCCGGCCCCGATGTCGTCCGCCTCTCCATCGGCCTGGAAGACGCCAACGACCTGATCCGCGACCTGGACACGGCGCTGGCGGGGTAGGAAGGCCAGGGCTCCGCCCTGGACCCGGCAGGGGCTCTGCCCCTGCACCCCGCCAGGGACCTGAGGTCCCTGGACCCACTTCACTTTTGCCCACGGCAGAGGGGGGTGCCTCTCAGGACGTCGCGTCCTGA
>CANHKG010000340.1 GCA_947460455.1 Rhodospirillales bacterium
AGCGCCAACCGCCGCGCCACCGATGAGGGTGGTGGAGCCGGAGACGGTGCTGGTGACCATGTCGTTGTCGCCGGCGGAACCGCCGGTGAGCACGCCGCGCACGCCGGAAACCGTGGCCGAGCCGGTGCCGCCGAACAGGGTGGCCGAGCCGACATTGTCGGACAGGATCACCACATTGGCAGCACCCGGGTTGACGATGGCCTGGGCGCCCGCCAGCCCGATCTCAACGGTGCCGCTGGTCAGGTTGATGTTCGTCAGCGCGGAAACCGTCGGGCTGCTGGAGAAGGCGTTCACGGTAGCGCTGCCAGCCGCGTTCACGGTGGTTGCACCCAACGCGTTGCCATTCCCCAGGTCGGCAACGTCCAGGCTGCCACCAGCACCCAGGTTCACGACGTTCTGCGTGCCGGCGTCCGAATACATCACGTAGGTACCGTCATCGGTGTTGACGGTCATCTTGCCGTTGTAGTTGGCGAACGAGCCATCGTTCTTGCCGTAGAACACCTGGGCGTTCTGGGAAAGGTTGGAGTAGTTCAGGTCAGAGCCGTCGCCCGCCACAACCACGGTGCGGAAGTTGGCGCCGCCAACCACCGCGTTGCTGCCCGGGGAGTTCTGGCCAATGAAGAGATACTGCGCGCCGGTATCGTCGGAAAAACCTTTGCCGGTCAGCATGAGGCCGCCGAGGAAGTTGGTCGCGGCAGGCATCGAGCCGGCGCCGGCCACTTCCTGCATATCCAGCAGGCCGAGGTTGTTGAGATTGTTGACCACATTCACAGCGGCCTGAGCCGCCAGGGCGTTGTCTGCCGAGGTCAGTGAAATCGTGACGGTCGCGCCACCGGCGCCAAGAACTGTTACATCAGCCATGTCAGTGAGGGCCCTCTAAGGGGTTAAAGGTGTGTGGTCCTGTTTCTAACGGAACTCATGCATACATGGCAAGCAACAATCCATTGTGACGCATCCCAAAACATGGAAATTCGCTCAGGATGAGATGTTAGGTGCATTTTAAAGACCTATGGTGCGACCTACAGCGCCTTCATGAACTCGCCGCCATCACCCCACAATCCATTGTAATATCGCATAAATGTTCGGGGCGCTACGAACGTGAGCAATCTGGAAAGGCTCCGTTCATGAATATTCACAATCTCGCGAGGGTCCTGCCGCCAGGGCAAAAAAAATGCCGCGCCGCAACATCGCGGCACGGCATCGAACCGAAACGGGGGCTCGGGATCACATGTCCGGCGACGAATCCGCCCCGCGCACGCTGGCCGCCATCACCCGGTCCGCCTGGCGGGCGAAGCGCGAGGCCATGCGCAGCAGAATCTGCCGATCCTCCGCGTGGCACACGCGAAACAGCCGCAAAAGCGCCAATTCCGAGGCATCCTCGGCCGCGCCGCCGCCTTCCGTGGGGAACGCGCCGCGCAGCAGATGCTCGGTGGAAACGCGCAGGATGGAGGCAACCTTGGCCAGGTTCACGCCCACCTGCCCGGCCCGCTCCGTCTCCCACTGCGCCACCGCGCTGCGGCTCACGCCCACCGCCATGGCCAGCTGCGCCTGCGTCAGGCCCGCCGCCTGGCGGGCTGCACGGATGCGCGCCCCCACGCCGGGCGCCGGCCCGTTAATCTCGATGTCGTCGATCGGGCTGCGCCCGGCAGTCTTCGATGTGTCGCTCATGCCCCCACCATACGACTCTTCGCCTAACCGATCAACCTAACTTAGCTTGACATATGTTAGAAGTTGTGTCTATCTTCGGGGCCGGAACCCCTGGAGAACTCAGAATGCCTAACCAACTCGTGTGGAACGACCAGCGAGACACCGTCCTGCGCACCATGCGCGAGAAGGCCCACAGCTGGGATGTCATTGCCCGCGCCATCGGAATCAGCCGCTGGGCCGCCATCGAGCGCGCCAGGGCGATCGGCGCCCACATCCCCCTGCCGCCCCGCACCCCGCGCCAGCCCGATGCCAGCAACCGCGAACCCCTGCCCGCCGGCCACCCGCTCGCCTGGCAGATCCTCACGCACGGCACCCTGCTCGCCGGCGCCGCCTACCCCGACCCGCCCCTCCCGCCGGAGGAAGAGGAGTAGGAGCACGCCCCCCTGGCGCTCGCCGCATGAGCCACGCGCACGATCCCCAGGCCCAGCACCAGGCCGCCGCCATCGCCGGCCGCCTCGCCGCTGCCGGCCTGGTGGAAGGCCCGCCCCTGCTCGCCGCCATCCGCCGCGCCGCCTTCCGCGCCGCACCCACGGTGAACCGGCGCGGCCTGGCCATGCGCCTGGCCCACCGCTTCGCCGATTCGCACCACGCCGCCCAGCTCGCCCGGGAGGCCGCCCGCCGCCGCATCGCCCACGCCCTCGCCCCGCTGCTCCACGCCCGCGCCCCCATCCCCGCCCTTCGCCAGGCCGTGGCCGAAGCCGACCCGCACGGCGCCCTCTCGGAACAGGAGCGCGAGGCGGAGGCCCAGGCCGCCATCGCCCGCCACCTGGCCTTCGCCCAAAGGAACCGCCACCGATGAACGACGCCCCCGCCGGCGTGTGGGCCCAATGGGCCACCCACATCGCCCCGCCCCCCGGCCCCGTGCCGCTGGCCGCCGAGCCCGCCACCTACCCGGCGCCGGAGACCATCCCGCCGCGCGAATGGCTCTACGGCCACCGGCTGATCCGCCGATTCGTCTCCGTGCTCGCGGCCCCGGGCGGCGTCGGCAAGTCCTCGCTCGCCCTCGCCCAGGCGCTGGCGCTCGCCACCGGCCGCCCCTTCCTGGGCGAGCGCGTGCACCACACCGTGCCGTGCTGGGTGTTCAACCTGGAAGACCCGCCGGAGGAAACCCAGCGCCGCGTCGCCGCCCTCATGCGCTTCCACGCCATCGCGGCGGAGGATGTCGGCCCGCGCCTGTTCCTCAACAACGGCCGCCTGCGCCGCCTGGTGATGGCCGAGCCCGACAATGGCGGCGGCATCGCCCTGCCGGACAAGGAACCGATGATCGCCGCCGCCCAGGCCGCCGGCGTCGGTCTCATCGTGGTGGACCCCTTCGTGAAGTCCCACCGCCTCGATGAGAACAGCAACATGGAGATGGACGCCGCCGCCACCGCCTGGGCCGAAGTCGCCGACCGCACCGCCTGCGCCGTGTTGCTCGTTCATCACGTGCGCAAGGGCACGGCCGACAGCGTGGACGCCACCCGCGGCGCCAAGGCCCTGACAGATGCCGCCCGCTCCGCCGCCCTGCTCAGCCCGATGAGCACCGAAGACGCCCAGCACCTAGGGATCCCCGAACGCGAGCGCTGGCGCTACGTCCGGCTGGACGACGCCAAGGCCAACCTCGCCCCGCGCGCCCACGGCGCCCTGTGGTTCCGGCTGGAGACGGTGCAGCTCGGCAACGGCAACACCCTCTACCCCCTGGGCGACCAGGTCGCCGCCATCGCCGCCTGGGTCCCGCCCAACCCGTTCAAGGATCTCTCGCC
>CANHKG010000341.1 GCA_947460455.1 Rhodospirillales bacterium
TACCAGTCGCTCGACACCGCCGCCGCCGACCAGCGCATCCGCAACAAGGGGCCTACCGCACAGGGCGGCTGGAGCGCCTATTCCAACACCACCACGGGCCTCGCCGCGAGCAACCCCGCAGCCCACGGCTTCATCCGCGGCCACGGCGAGCAGGCGATCTGGGGCTGGCCGACGCTGCCGCGGCTGGAGGAGCTGCGCAACGCCTGGTTCGACGCGCCGGACGAGGCGGCCCAGAAGGAGATCTGCCGCCAGATCCAGCTCCATGCCTTCGAGACCGTGCCGTACGTGCCCACGGGCGTGTACGTGTCGCCCACCGCCTATCGCGCCAACCTCGTCGACATGCGGCGGGGCATCGCCCAGTTCTATGGAGTCCGCCGCGCATGAGCCAGGCTTCCATCACCCGCCGCACGCTGCTTGCCGCGGCATCGTCGGCCCTGGCCGCGCCCGCCATCGCCCAGCCGCCGCGTGTGCTGAAATACACCCCGCCGGCGATGATCAACATTCTCGATCCCGTGCACGGCGCCACGCTGATCACCCGTATCCACTCGCTGATGGTCTACGACACGCTCTACGGCATCGACGATGCCTGGGTGCCGCAGCCGCAGATGGCCGAGGGCCATATGCTGGAGGATGGCGGCCGCACCTGGCGCATCACCCTGCGCGAGGGGCTGCGCTTCCACGACGGCACGCCGGTGCTGGCGCGCGACTGCGTGGCGAGCCTGCGCCGCTGGGGCAAGCGCGACGTGATGGGCCAGGGCATCTTCGACATCACCGAGGAACTCTCCGCCCCCACCGACCGCGTGATCCTGTGGAAGCTGCGCAAGCCCTACCCGCTGCTGCCCGAGGCGCTGGGCAAGATGAACAACACCATCGCCGCGATCATGCCGGAGCGCGTGGCCAATACCGATGCCTTCACCGCCATCACCGACTTCACCGGCAGCGGCCCGTTCCGCTACGTCGCTGCTGAACGGGTGGATGGCGCGCGCACCGTCTATGCTAAGGCGGAGACCTATGTGCCGCGCACGTCCGGCGCGCCGCAGATCATGGCCGGGCCGAAGCTGGTGCATTTCGATCGCGTGGAATGGACCATCATGCCCGACGCCTCGACGGCGGCAAACGCGCTGGCCAAGGGCGAGATCGACTGGTGGTCCGCGCCGATCCCCGACCTGCTACCGGTGCTTCGGCGCAACAGCGCGGTTCGGCTGGACGTGCTCGACCCCTCCGGGTCGGTGGGTGTCCTGCGCTTCAACTTCCTTCACCCCCCCTTCAACCGGCAGGCTGTGCGCCAGGCAGCCCTTGCCGCCATCAGCCAGCGCGATGTCATGCTCGCGGTCTATGGCACCGACGAGAGCCTGTGGCGCACGCCCTGCGGCTTCTTCCCGCCTGGTACGCCGAACGCCTCCGATGCCGGCATGGCCGCGCTGCGAGACCCGCCGGACCTCGACGCCGCCCGCCGCATGCTCGCAGCCAGCGGCTATGCCGGCGAGAAGATCACCTTCAACGTCGCCACCGAGATCGCCACCCTGAAGAACCAGGGCGACGTGGTGATTGATGCCTGGAAGAAGATCGGCTTCAACGTGGACTACGTGGCACTCGCCACCTCGGTGATCGATGCGCGGCTGGCCAACAAGGGCCCGATCGCCGAGGGCGGCTGGAGCGCCTTCGCCTCCTCCACCACCGGCTATGCCGCCGCGACGCCGGTGGCGAACAACTTCCTGCGCGGCACCGGCGAGCGGGCGATCTTCGGCTGGCCGGATATCCCGCGCATCGAGGAACTGCGCAGCAGCTTTATCGACGCGCCGGACCGCGCCGCCCAGGCGGCGATCTGCCGCGATATCCAGCAGGTGGCGTTCGAGACGCTGCCCTATATCCCCACCGGCATGTGGCTGCCGCCCACCGCCTATCGCGCCGACCTCGCCGATATCAGGCGCGGCTTTCCGCAGTTCTACGGCGTGCGCCGGGTGTAGACTGGCGGGATGAACCCCGCCGATTGCCACGACATCGCCGACCTGCGCCGCGCCGCGCGCCGCCGCCTGCCGCGCGGGCTGTTCGACTATGTTGACCGCGGCTGCGACGACGACGCCGGGATCGCGCGCAACCGCGCGGCTTTCGAGGCGCTGACATTCGCGCCGCGCGTGCTGCGCGGCGTGGCCGAACGCAGCACGCGGGCCGACTTGTTCGGCCATACCCTGGCTATGCCCGCCGCCGTGGCGCCGATGAGCCCGGCCGGCCTGCTGTGGCATGAGGGCGAGGGCAAGCTCGCCGCGGCGGCGCGGGCGGCCGGCATCCCCTACACCCTGCCCACGGAATCCATGACCCGGCTGGAGGACATCGCCGCCACCATGGCCGGCGCCCCGTGGTGGTTCCAACTCTACATCTGGGCCGACAAGGCAGCGAGCTTCCACCTGCTGGACCGCGTCGCCCAGGCCGGCGCCCAGGTGCTGTTGCTCACGGTCGACACCACCGTCTCGCCGCACCGCGCCTTCAACCACCGCAGCGGCTTTGCCACCCCGTTCCGCCCGCGCCCACGCAACCTGGCCGACATGCTGCTGCATCCACGCTGGCTCGCGGGCACCATGGGGCGATACGCGCTCACCACCGGCGTGCCCCGCATGCTCAACCACCCCGGTCAGCCCGGCGCGCTCGCAGGCGGCGGCCCCGCCACGAAGCTGAACGGCGGCATCACGTGGGACGACGTGGCCGCCCTGCGCCGCGCCTGGCCAGGCCGGCTGCTGGTGAAGGGCATCCTGCGCGCCGACGACGCCCGCCGTGCCGTGGAGGCAGGCGCCGACGGCGTGGTCGTCTCCAACCACGGCGCCCGCAACCTCGACGGCGCCATGCCCTCCATCACCGCGCTGCCGGCCGTCGCCGCCGAGATCGGCCGCCACGCCACCGTGCTGCTCGACAGCGGCATCCGCCATGGCGCCGACATCGCCCGCGCTCTCGCACTCGGCGCTGATGCCGTGCTGCTCGGCCGCGCCGTGCTCTATGGTCTGGCGGGCTACGGCGAAGCCGGGGCGGCGCGTGCCATCGCATTGCTGCGGCACGAGTTCGAAACCGCGATGGCCCTGCTGGGCGCGGCCACACCCGCCGAGATCACGCGCGACATGGTGGTGCCGTGAAGGGATACCTCCACCCGCCGCTCTGGTTCGCCGACGGCTACGCCGGCGCAGACGCAAAGTTCCGGCAGGCCGCCGGCCGTTGCCTGGCCGAGAGCCACCGTCATCCGCTGACGGGCCCCGACGGCGCGGTGCTGCACACCCGTATTGCCCGTATCGGCCCCGAGCGCGCCCGGCGCTACTGGGCCAGCACGGCGGCCCCGCTGGGGCGGTTGCTGGGCGGCTTCGCGGGCGGCTGAGCCTCCTCGTCCGGCAGCAGGTATTTGAAGATGATCTCCTCGCCGAGCGGGATGTCGCGCACCACGGCGGCACGGA
>CANHKG010000342.1 GCA_947460455.1 Rhodospirillales bacterium
CCCCGTGAGGAACGCCAGCAGGGCGAGGAGGAGGTTGAGGAGGGGCGCCGGACAATGGACGCGCTTCGCCGCCTCCGCCAAGCGGCGAAGGGCGTCGGCTTCGTTCGGAGCGGCGACGGGATGTGGCATCACCGGTGAGTTTGCCAAACGCAACACCGGTGGACAAGGTTTTTAATCCCGTACGTACTCGGTTTTTGTGTATTGTCCTAACTTAAGGTCAAGGGGTCTGGGGCCTAAGGCCCCAGCGGGTCCAGGGCAGAGCCCTGGCCTTGTCTCACCGTGCCGCCGCCGCCCTGATCTTGGCGCCTTCGATCACATCGTTCGGCACGTTGAGCCCGACTTTTTCGCCGGGTTTGAGGCCTTCGGCGATGTTGGAGACGATGCCGTCGGTGGAGGCGACGCGGATGGGGCGGAAGCGGACGGTTTCGTCGGCGGCGACCACGGCGACGACGGTATTGGGGCCGCGTTGCAGGACGGCGTTGACCGGGATTTGCGGGTAGCTGGTGACGGGCACTTTCAGGGCGACTTGCACGAAGCTGCCGGGGACCAGGAAGTTGTCTTTGTTGTCCAGGTCGATTTCGATGAACAGGGTTCGGGTGCGCGGGTCGAGCGAGCCGGCGGTTCGGCTGATGCGGGCGGTGCGGCGGCGTTCGGTGTTGGAGGCGTCGATGATATCGGCTTCGTCGCCGGCCTTGATGGCGCTGACGTCGCGTTGTTCGACGAAGGCGCCGATGCGCAGCTTGGTGGTATCGGCGAGCTGGATGACGGGGAGGGAGGAGGCCTGGTTGGTGGTGGCGGCCTGGAGCAGGGCGCCGGGGTCGGCGAAGCGGGCGACCACCATGCCGTCGAACGGGGCGCGGAGCACCTGGTAGGAGCGGATGGCGTTGAGGTTGCGCACGGATTCCTGGGCCATGCGCAGGTTGGTTTCGGCCTGGTCGGCGGCTTGCTGGGCGGTGCTGCCGGAGCGCAGCAGGTCGCGCGCGCGGGCGGCGATGCGCTGCTTGTTGTCCAGGTCGGCGACGGCGGACTGGTATTGGCTTTCCAGCTCGGTGCTTTCGATCTCGGCGATGATCTGGCCGGCGGTGACCAGGTCGCCTTTGTCCACCGAGACGGTTTTCAGGTAGCCGCTGACCTTGGCGAACAAGGTGGCGGTGCTGTAGGCGCGGGCATCGCCGAGGAGCTGGATGGTGCGGATTGAGGGCCCTTGGGCCACGGTGGCGACGACGACGCGCGGGCCGCGGGCGGCTTCGGCTTCCATCGCGGTGCGGGTGCTGGCGACGCTGGAGGCGCTTTCATGCATGAAGCGGAAGGTGCCGAAGCCGGCGGCGATGAGCAGCACGAGGCCGGTGAGGTAGAGCATGGGGCCCGTGCGCTTGCGGGGTGCCGGCGGCGGGGGCGGGGCGGCGCCGTGGCCCGGGTCAGCGGTGCGCAGCGGCGAGGGGGACGGGGTGTGATCCATGGTCGCTACCTCTTGGCCGCGATTCCGAGGGCCTGGGCGCTGGCGCCGGCGGCTTCCTCGTCGAACCGGCTGTCCAGTTCGTGCAGGCGGGGCGGGCTGCGCCGCAGCAGGGTGTAGAAGACGGGCACGATCACCAGCGTGGCGATGGTGGCGGCGATGAGCCCGCCGATGACGGCGCGGCCGAGCGGGGCGTTCTGTTCGCCGGCCTCGCCGGTGCCGAGTGCCATCGGGATCATGCCGAGGATCATGGCCAGGGCGGTCATCAGGATCGGGCGCAGGCGGGTTTTGCCGGCGGCGATCACCGCATCGAACGGGGTCAGGTTGTGGCGGGCGCGGACTTCGTTGGCGAAGGACACGACGAGGATGGAGTTCGACACCGAGATGCCGACTGTCATGATCGTGCCCATCAGCGACACCACGTTGATGGTGGTGCCGGTGACGGCGAGCATCCAGATGATGCCGATGAGCGCGCCGGGGACGGCCATCATGATGATGAAGGGGTCGATCCAGGACTGGAACAGCACCACGAGCAGCGCATAGACCATGATGATGGCGATCACGAGGCCCTGGGCGAGGTTGCTGAAGGAGCGGTCCATCACTTCCGGCTGGCCGCGCAGCTCGATCTTGGTGGTGAGCGGCAGGTCCTTGGAGACTTCGGCGATGGCCTTGCGGATATCGGCGGAGACGGCGCCGAGGTCGCGGCCATCGACATTGGCGGCGACGTTGATGACGCGCTGGACGGAGTGGTGGTTGATGGCGGCGAGCGTGGAGCGCGGGCGGACCTGCGCCACATCGGACATGCGGGTGACGGGCGCGTTGGGCATGGCGGCGTATTGCAGCCCGGCGAACTGGGCCGAGGTGGTGGGGATGGCGGCGACGTTGGGCTGGCTGATGGGCAGGCGCATCAGGTCTTCCACGGTGGAGACCGCGGACATCGGCTGGCGGACGGCGACGAAGTAGTTGACGTTGTTGGCGGGGTTCAGGAAGTACGACGGCGCCACCAGCGACGATGACGACAGCGAGATGAGCAGGTTGTTCGAGACGTCGCGCTGGGAGATGCCGAGCTGGGCGGCGCGCAGGCGATCGACCTCGATCTGCAAGGCGGGGCTGTCCAGCACCTGGGTGATGCGGGGATCGGCGACGCCGGGGATCTTCTGCAGGCGGAGCAGGAGCTGCTGGGCCAGCGCGTAGGAGCGGGTGAAGTTGGCGTCCGCGATCTGGATGTCGATCGGGGCGGAGAGGCCGAAGTTCAGCACCTGGCTGACGATGTCGGCGGTTTGGAAATAGAACTGGGCGCCGGGGAAGGCATCGGGCAGCACGGCGCGCAGGGCCCGGACATGTTCGACGCTGGGGCGGTGGCCCTTTTTCAGCTGGATGAGGATATCGGCATCCGCGCTGGTGATGTTGTCCGACGGGACCATGGCGAGGTTGAAGCTGAAGGGCACGCCGACGACGTCGTTGATGGTTTGGATCTCGGACTCGCCGATGACTTCGCGGATCTTGGCCTGGACTTCCAGCACGCGTTTCTCGGTGACTTCGAGGCGGGTGCCGGAGGGGCCGCGGTAGTGCAGCTTGATGATGCCCACGTCGGCGGTGGGGAAGAAATCGGTGCCGACGACGGTGGCGAGCATGAGGGAGGCGGCGAGCAGGCCGCCGAAGCAGAGCAGCACGAAGGCGCGGGCACGCAGGCACGCGGCGAGCGCCATGCCGTAGATGTCGGCCACCCAGGCGAAGCCGCGTTCGAAGCCGGCGACGAAGCGGTTGGGTTTGTGGTGGTCGTCGTGCTCCTTGAGCATCAGCCGGGTCATGGTGGGGACGACGGTGAAGCTGAGGACGTAGACGGCCAGCATGGCGAGCACGACGGTGATGCCGAGCGGGATGAACAGGAAGCGGTCGGCGCCATCCAGCAGGAAGACCGGGAAGAACACGATGCAGATGGCCA
>CANHKG010000343.1 GCA_947460455.1 Rhodospirillales bacterium
ACGTTCATCGACAGCGGATGGCGGCTATCCAGCACGCCGCGGCCGCTGCGGAAGGACACCACCGGCACCTGCAGGCGCTCGGCCAGCGCCTTGATCTCGGCCGAGGCATGAGCAGCACCACCGCCGACCCAGAGCATGGGCTGCTTGGCGCCATCCACCAGCTTGGCCAGGGCGGCGATCTTCTCCGGGTCCGGCGTGGGCGGGGCGAGGCGGGGCAGCGGGTCCATCGGCGTGACCTCGCTGGCCAGCGGGAACATGTCCCACGGCACTTCCACCGCCACCGGGCCAGGGCGGCCGGAGGTCATGGCCTGGAAGGCCCGGGCCATCACCTGCGGGGCTTCCGTGGGGTGCTCAATGCGCTCGGCGAATTTCAGCAGGGTGCGCAGCGTGGCGAGCTGGTCCGGCAGTTCGTGCAGGGCGCCGCGCAGCTTGCCGATCTGGGCGCTGGGCGCCTGGCCGGTGATGCATAGCATCGGGGCGTTGATGCCCCAGCCCGTGGCCATGGCCGCCGTGGTGTTCAGCACGCCGGGGCCAGGGACCACGGAGAACACGCCGGGCTTGCCGGTGGAGGCGGCATAGCCCATCGCCATGTAGGCGGTGGTCTGCTCATGCCGCGCATTGATCAGGTTGAGGCGGTTGGCGTTGCGGGCAAACGCATCGAACAAGCCATACACCTGCACGCCGGGGAGGCCGAAAACGGTATCCACGCCGTGGCGGAGAAGCGAGTCGACGATGGCGTCTCCGCCGGTCATGCGGGGCATGGTTGTTTCCTCTGGTCGTTTCCCGGCGGACCTTGCCACGGCATTGTCATCGCTCAAAGAGGCGCCGGGCGCGTTAGGCTTCGCGGCAACGCAGGAGCATGACCATGACGATCAACCGCACGGGCTCGGCCATCTGGCAGGGCGGCATCAAGGACGGCAAAGGGACAATCTCCACCGAAAGCGGCGCTCTGGACGGGCACCCCTACGGGTTCGCGATGCGGTTCGAAGACGTGAAGGGCACCAACCCGGAGGAACTGATCGGGGCCGCACACGCTGGGTGCTTCACCATGGCGCTCTCCGGCATCCTGGGCCGCGAGGGGCTGACGGCGGAACGGATGGACACCAAGGCGCGGGTGAGCATGGAGAAAACCGCCGACGGGTTCGAAATCACCGCCGTGCACCTGACGCTGGAAGGCCGCGTGCCCGGCTGCGATGCGGCGAAATTCCAGGAACTGGCGGACAAGGCCAAGGCCGGATGCCCGGTGAGCAAGCTGCTGAAGGCGCAGGTGACCTTGGAAGCGACGTTGGTTTGAAAGGGGAAGGCCAGGGCTCTGCCGTCGCAGCGCGAAGCCGCGCCACGGCCCCCCGCAGACGACAGTCGCATCGGGGTGCGCGGCGTGGGCGGGGTGCGGAGGCCCTGGTGCTACGCGAGAACCAACGCTTGCAGGCGGCCGGAAGTCAGACCTCCAGCCACTCCTTGCGGACGGTCTCGTTCGCCGCCAGCGAGGCGGGGTCGCCCTCGAACACGATGTGGCCGTGGCCCATCACGTAGAGCCGGGTGCTGATCTTCAGCGCGATGGTGAGCTTCTGTTCCACCAGCAGGATGGCCACGCCGCGCCGGGCGATCTCATCGAGCAGCACGCCAACCTGTTCCACCAGCTTCGGCGCGAGGCCCTCGGTGGGTTCGTCGATCAGCACCAGGTCGGGGTCGCCCATCAGGGTGCGGCACATGGTGAGCATCTGCTGCTCGCCGCCCGAGAGCACGCCGGCCGGGTTGTCACGCCGGGCAGAGAGGTTGGGGAACAGGTTGTAGACATCCTCGAAGTTCCAGCGGCCGAACACGCCGGAGGTCTTGAGGCCCAGTTCCAGGTTCTGCTGCACGCTGAGGCCGGGGAAGACCTGGCGGTCTTCCGGCACGTAGCCGATGCCCATGTGGGCGATCTGGTCCGGGCGCATGCCGGCGATGGACTGGCCCTTGAAGCGCACGTCGCCGTGCGGGGCGACGAGCCCCATGATCGCCTTGCAGGTGGTGGAACGGCCGACGCCGTTGCGGCCAAGGAGGGAGACGATCTCGCCCTCGCGGATGGTGAGGTCCACACCCTGGAGGATGTGGCTCTTGCCGTAGAAGGCGTGGAGGTCGCGGACTTCGAGCATCAGGCAGCTTCCTCGCCAAGATAGGCCTGCTGCACCGCGCGGTTGCCGCGGATGTTGGCGGGCGTGTCGGAGGCGATGACCTCGCCGTAGACGAGCACGGTGATGATGTCGGCCAGGCCGAACACCACGCCCATGTCGTGTTCCACCATCACCAGCGTCTTGCCGGCGCTGATGGTGCGGATGAGGTGCTGGGCGTAGTCAGTTTCACTGTGGCTCATGCCCGCGGTGGGCTCATCCAGCAGGATCACATCGGCGCCGCCGGCGATGGTGATGCCGATTTCGAGCGAGCGCTGCTCGGCGTAGCTGAGCAGGCCGGCATAGACGTTGCGGCGGCTGGAAAGGTTCAGGCGCTCCAGCAGTTGTTCCGCTTCCTCCGTGAGGGCCTTCTGGCGGCCGAGCAGGCTCCAGAACGAATAGCGGTGCCCGCGGGACCAGAGCAGGCCGCAGCGGATGTTTTCGAACACCGTCATGCGCGGGAAGATCGAGGTGATCTGGAAGCTGCGCGACAGGCCGAGATGGTTGATCTGCTGCGGGGCGAGGCCGGCGGTGTCGTTGCCGTTCACCTCGATGCAGCCGGAGGTGATGGGGAACCGGCCGCTGATCAGGTTGAACAGCGTGGTCTTGCCCGCGCCGTTCGGCCCGATGATGGCGTGGCGCTGCCCCTTGGGGATGGTGAGGTTCACGCCGCGGATGATTTCCGTGCGGCCGAAGCTCTTGCGGACGTCAGTGAGCTGGATGGCGGTCATGCCACGATACCCCGGGCCTTGGCGTCTTCGATCAGGGCGTTCCACTTGGCCATGAAGAAGCGGCCTTCGTAGCGAACCCACAGCGCGCCGCCGATCATGGCCACGATCGCCGACAGCCACACCACGGTTCCACCGGGATCCGGCGCGAAGCCGAGCAGGGAGAACTTCTTGCCCTGGGCGGCGTTGATGGTCTGGTGCGTGGTGAGTTCCACGAAAAGCACGAAGCCCAACGTCATCATCAGGCCGGGAACGAGGATGCGGGCATACGGCACCACCAGCTCGCCCAGCCGGCCCATGCGGGCGATGGGAATGTGGTTGGCGAACAGCCCGAGCAGGCCGCCGGGGGCGTAGATCACCATCGCGATGAACACCACGCCGAGATAGAGCAGCCAGGCCGAGGTGTGCAGGCTGACGCCGGACTGCATGCCCACCACCAGCACCGCGCCCATGATAGGGCCGAAGAAGCCCACGGCACCGCCGATATAGGTGGCGAGCAGCGCGTTGGCGGATTTCACC
>CANHKG010000344.1 GCA_947460455.1 Rhodospirillales bacterium
ATGATCCCGCGCGCCGGCGCCCGAATCGCCACCACCGGAGACCCGAATGCCGCTCACCCTCCTGCGCCGCGCCCTGCGCCTGCTCCGGCCCGCCCAGCCCGCCGGCCCCCTGCCGCACCCGCAAGAGCACCACGCCGCCCCCCTGGCCGCCATCGGCGCCACCGCCCTTCCCGCCCAGGCCCACACCCTCGGTGGCCGCTCCCATCTCCGCGCCACCATCGACGCCTCGGCACCGCTAGGCCTCGCCGCACTCCTCATCAGCGCCACCGTCGCCACCGGCCCCGCCCGCCTGCGCCTCTCCAACCCCGACGGCACGGTGCACGACACGCTGGAACTCCCCCCCAGCCCCACGCCCCATCACGCCTGGCTCTACGCCCCGCCCGGCCCGCTGGCGTTCGACCTCCAGGCGCTGCACCCCGCCACAACCCTGCGCCTGCACGAAGCCGCCGCCTGGCACCTCCCGCCCGAGGCCCTGAACCCCGCCGCCCTCATCCCCACGCCCCCCCTCGTGCCGGATGCCACCTGGCCCCGCGCCTACGGCCCCCCGCCGCCGCACGATTGCCTCGCCCGCCTGCGCGAACACCTCTTCGCACGCCTCCAGGCCCCCGTCCTCGTTCCCCTCCTCGGCACGCTGAAACTCTGGCTCGAACCCGGCGACGAACTCAGCCGCGCCGTCCTCCTCTCCGGCCTCTACGAGCCCGAAACCCTCCTCGCCGTCGATGCCCTCCTCCCCCAGGGCGGCGTTTTCGTCGATGTCGGCGCCAATTGCGGCCTCATCACCGCCTTCGCCGCCCGCCGCGCCGCCGTGATCCTCGCCTTCGAACCCAGCCCCCGCGAATTCGCCCGCCTCCAGGCCAATCTCGCCGCCAACGCCGCCACCCACGTCACCACCCACCAGGCCGCCCTCGCCGAAGCCCCCGGCACCGTCACCCTCCGCCTCGCCGAAGCCGGCCACGCCGGCCACAACACCATCGGCACCGGCTTCGCCTACCAGGGCGTCGCCACCGAAACCCTGCACGAGGTCCCAGCCACCACCCTCAACGCCGCGCTGGCCGCCCTCGACCGCTGCGACCTCATCAAGATGGACATCGAAGGCGCCGAACTCCGCGCCCTCCAAGGCGCCGATGAAGCCCTCGCCCGCCTCCGCCCCGCCCTCATCCTGGAAGTCTTCGACCAGGCCCTGGCCGGATGCGGCGCCACCGAAGCGGACCTCCTCGCCTGGCTCCAATCCCACGCCTACGAAGCCCGCGAGCTCGACCCCGCCACCGCCACCTTCGCAGGCCTGGCCCACCCCCAGCCCGGCATCTCCCGCAACATCATCGCCCTGCCGGTCTAATCATCCGCCAGCTTCGCCCACCGCTCATGGTCCCGCCACGCCCCGTCGATGAACAAATACCGCGGCGAAAACCCCTCCAGCCGAAACCCCGCCCGCTTCGCCAAAGCAATCGACCGCCCGTTCCCCGGCTGGATATTCGCCTCCACCCGGTGCAGCCCCAGCGCCCCGAACGCCTCCGCCAGCACCAGCGCCAGCCCCCGCGCCATCACCCCCTGCCCGCCAAACCCGGGATAGGCGTAGTAGCCGAGATACGCGCTCAGAAACCCACCCCGCACGATCTCACTCAGGTTGAACACGCCGGCCAGCGCCCCCTCCGCCTCCACCAGGAACGCCACCCGCCGCCCCTGCTCCACCGCCAGCCACCAGGCCTCAAATTCCGCCTCATTCCCAAACGGCCGCACCCACGGCGCATGAAAATCCCGCGCCGCCAGGTTCGCCGCGATCAGCCGCCCCCCATCCCCCCGCCGCACCGGCCGCACCACCACGTCCATCACGCCAACCCTCAGGTAACCTATCGCCGCCAGACTACACCCATGCGTTCCCCCACCCCCACCACCCTCGCCGAGCGACTCGCCCGCGCGACCCACGCCGTCGCCCGCCTCTCGGCCGAGCACATCGAGGCCCGCACCACCGCGGCCACCGCCACCCGCGCCACCCTCCCCCCCTTCCCCGGCCTGCTCTCGGTCGGCGACCGCCTGGAAGTCATCAGCCGGGATGGCATTTCCGTCCCCGCCCAGGTCACCAGCAGCACCGCCGAAGCCACCACCGCCACCCTCTTCCGCGACGCCACCGGCCTCGGCGCCGGCGCCCCCGTTCGCCTGCCCATCAAGCCCGCCGCCGCCACGCTCCCCATCAACCAGGGCTGGATCGGCCGCGTGGTGGATCCCCTCGGCGCCCCGCTGGACAACCGCGGCGCCCTGCCCCTCGGCGCCCCCCAGCCCGTCCGCCGCGCCCCGCCCCCGGCCGCCACCCGTGCGCGCATCGGCCCCGCCGTCAATCTCGGCGTCCGCGCCATGGATCTCTTCACCACCGTGCGCGAAGGCCAGCGCATGGGCCTCTTCGCCGGCCCCGGCGTCGGCAAGTCCACCCTGCTCGGCATGCTCGCCCGCTGGTCCGAATTCGATGCCATCGTCGTCGCCCTCGTCGGCGAACGCGGCCGCGAAGTCCGCGAATTCCTCGAAGACGACCTCGGCCCCCAGGGCCGCGAACGCGCCCTCCTCTTCGTCGCCACCGCCGACGCCCCGGCCCTCATGCGCGCCGAAGCCGTCCACGCCGCCATGGCCGCCGCCGAACACTTCCGCGACCAGGGCAAGCGCGTCCTCCTCCTGGTGGATAGCCTCACCCGCTTCTGCCACGCCGTCCGCGAAGTGGCGCTGTCCGCCGGCGAACTCCCCGTCGCCCGCGGCTACACCCCCAGCACCTTCGCCGAGCTCGCCTCCCTCCTGGAACGCGCCGGCCCCGGCGAGGAAATCCCCGACGGAAAGCCTCCGGGCTCCATCACCGCCTTCTTCACCATCCTGGTGGATGGCGACGACATGACCGAACCGGTGGCAGATGCCGTCCGCGGCATCGTCGACGGCCACGTCATCCTCTCGCGCACCATCGCCGAACGCGGCCGCTACCCGGCCGTCGATGTCCCCCGCTCCCTCTCCCGCGTCGCCACCGCCTGGCACACGCCGGAACGCAACGAGGCCCTGCGCCTCGCCCGCCAGGCCATGGCCGAAGCAGAGGAACTGGACCAGCTCCAACGCATGGGCCTCTACCGCACCGGCGCCGACGCCCATTCCGACCGGATGCTCGCGCTGAACCGCCTCCTGGTCGAATTCCTCCGCCAGGATACCAAAACCCCCGCCGACCCCGACCAAGGCTTCGCCCAACTCCAAGCCATCGTCAGCTCGTAGGGCGTGTGTGGACGGCCCCTCCGCTGCAAGGGTGTCTTGGGAGAAAATGTCTGATCCGGGTGCGAGAGCGTCCGTGTGTCCGGCCTGTTTGTGCGGCACGTGACCGCTGGCCCAGATGGGTTCCGCGATCCCCTCCCAAACGGA
>CANHKG010000345.1 GCA_947460455.1 Rhodospirillales bacterium
AAGACCACCCATGTTGCCCCGGTCCGACATCGGAGACTCTCTGCCCTGCGAACGAATGCGGGGCTGAACGCGCTTGAGTCTCGTGCCCCGGAAGGGGCGGCCGTTCGGAGTTCAGTCATCATGTCGGGCAAAAGCACCTATTACGTCACCACGCCGATCTACTACGTCAACGACGTCCCCCATATCGGCCACGCCTACACCACCATCGCCTGCGACGTGATGGCGCGCTTCAAGCGCCTGGACGGGTTCGACGTGTTCTTCCTGACCGGCACGGACGAGCACGGCCAGAAGGTGGAGCAGGCCGCCGCCGCCGCGGGCCAGACCCCGCAGCAATTCACCGACGGCACGTCGGACATGTTCCGCGCGATGACGCAGCGCATCGGCATCTCCAACGACGACTTCATCCGCACCACGGAGGAGCGCCACAAGCGCGCCTGCGCCGAGCTGTGGAAGCGCCTGGTGGATCGCGGTGAGATCTACCTCGGCGGCTACGAAGGCTGGTACGCCGTGCGCGACGAGGCCTTCTACGACGAGGACGAACTCACCACCCGGCCAGACGGCACCAAGGTGGCGCCCTCGGGCGCGCCGGTGGAATGGGTGGTGGAGCCGAGCTACTTCTTCAAGCTCGCGTCCTGGCAGGACCGGCTGCTGGCATTCTACGACGCCCACCCGGATTTCGTCGCCCCCGCCAGCCGCCGCAACGAGGTGACCAGCTTCGTGAAATCCGGCCTGCGTGACCTCAGCGTCAGCCGCACCAGCTTCAAGTGGGGCATCCCGGTGCCAGGCGACCCCGCGCATGTGATGTATGTGTGGATGGACGCGCTGACCAACTACATCACCGCCGCCGGCTTCCCGGACGAAACGTCGCCGAAGTGGGATTACTGGCCCGCCGATGTGCACATGGTGGGCAAGGACATCCTGCGCTTCCATGCCGTGTACTGGCCGGCCTTCCTGATGGCCGCCGGGCTGGAACCGCCGAAGCGGGTCTTCGCCCATGGCTGGTGGACGGTGGCCGGCGAGAAGATGAGCAAGTCGCTCGGCAACGTGCTGGACCCGCAGGAACTGGCGGACAGCTACGGGCTGGATTCGCTGCGCTACTTCCTGCTGCGCGAAGTGCCGTTCGGCAACGACGGCACGTTCAGCCGCAAGGCCCTGGTGTCGCGCCTGAACGTGGAGCTGGCCAACGACCTCGGCAATCTCGCCCAGCGCTCGCTGTCGCTGATCGCGCGCAACTGCGAGGGCAAGCTCCCGGAAGCCGGCCCGCGCACGCCGGAGGACGAGGAAATCCTGGCCGCCGCTGCGGCGCTGCTGCCGGCGGTGCGGGCGCAGATGGACCGCCAGGCCTTCGGCGAGGCGCTGGAGGAGATCTGGCGCGTGATCCGCGCCGCCAACGCCTATATCGACCGCCAAGCGCCCTGGGCGCTGCGCAAGACCGACGCGGTCCGCATGGCCCATGTGCTGCGCGTGCTGGCAGACGTGATCCGCACCGTGGCCACGCTGCTGCAGCCCTTCATGCCGGAAAAGACGGCGGCGATGCTGGACCAGCTGGGCGTGCCGGAAGATGGGCGCGGCTTCGATGCGATCGCCACGGCACTGCCGGCGGGCACCGTGCTGCCGCCACCGCAGGGCGTGTTCCCGCGCTTCGTGGAAGAGGCTGAGTAACCCCCTGATGCTGATCGATTCGCATTGCCACCTGGATTACTTCCAGGGCGAGGACCTCGACGGCGTGCTCGCCCGCGCGGCGGCGGCGGGGGTGGGGGAGATGGTGACCATCGGCACCCGCCTCTCCCGCTCCGCCGAGATGCGCGCTTTGGCCGACGCGCATCCAAACGTGTGGTGCACCGTGGGCATCCACCCCCACAACGCCGGCGAGGGCGAGGTGCCGACGCCGGAAGACATCGTGGCCGAGGCGCAGCACCCCAAGGTGATCGGCATCGGCGAATCCGGCCTCGACTATTTCTACGACAAGGCCCCGCGCGACCGGCAGCAGGCCGGCTTCCGCGCCCATATCCGTGCCGCCCGTCTCTCCGGCCTGCCGCTGTGCATCCATGCCCGCGATGCCGATGAGGACATCGCGAGCATCCTGCGCGAGGAAGCGGCCGATGGCGCGTTCAGCTTCCTTCTGCACTGCTTCAGCTCCGGCCGCGGGCTGGCGGAGGCGGCGCTGGCGCTGGGCGGCTACATCAGCTTCTCCGGCATCCTCACCTTCCCGAAATCTCAGGAAATCCGCGACATCGCCCGCGATGTGCCGAGGGAGCGGCTGCTGGTGGAGACGGATGCGCCCTATCTCGCCCCGGTGCCGTTCCGCGGCAAGCGCAACGAACCCGGCCACGTGGCGCACACCGCGCGCGTGCTGGGCGAGGTGCACGGCATGGGGCCCGACGAGATCGCGGCGCTGACCACGGCGAATTTCCGCCGGCTGTTCCGGAAGGCGGCGTGATCCGAGTCACCCTGCTCGGCACCGGCGGCTCGGCCGGGGTGCCGATGATCGGCGGCGAGGACGGGGCAGGGGACTGGGGCATCTGCGACCCCGCCGAGCCCCGCAACCGCCGCACCCGCACCAGCATCGCGGTGCAGGCCGAAGGGCGCACGCTGCTGGTGGATACGGGCCCGGACATGCGCGGCCAACTGATTGCGGCCGGGATCGGGCGGGTGGATGCGATCCTCTATACCCACGCCCATGCCGACCACATCACCGGGCTGGACGACGTTCGCATCCTCAACCGGCTCATCGGCCGGCCGATCCAGGCCTTCGGCACCGCGCCGACGCTGGACGATATCTCCACCCGCTTCGCCTATGCCTTTCGCCCCTGGCGCCCGCCCGGCTTCTACCGCCCGGTGCTGGAGAAGGTGGAAGTGGCGGCCGATGCGCAGATCGCCCCGGCCGGCTTCCCCGTGAAACTGTTCGCGCAGGACCACGGCATGGTGACGACGCTGGGCCTGCGCATCGGCGGCTTCGGCTATTCCACCGATGTGGTGCGGCTGAACGAGCGCGCCTTCGAAGTGCTCGCCGGCGTGGACACCTGGGTGGTGGGCTGTTTCCAGCGCCAGCCGCACAACACCCACGCCAAGCTGGAGGAAGTGCTGCGCTGGGTGGAGCGGCTGCGCCCACGCCGCACCATCCTCACCCATATGGGCACCGACATGGACTGGGCCTGGCTGGCGGCCAACCTGCCCGAGGGGGTGGAGGCAGCGATGGACGGGATGGTGGTGGAGGTCGCGGGCTAGGTTTGCCCTTGGAGGCCGGCGGGCGGCACGGCATGCTGCGCCGCAACGCCCCTGCATCCGGAGCCCCCATGGACACGCTTGCCGCCACCACGGTTCGCCACCCGCTCGACCCCCTGACCGAGGGGGAG
>CANHKG010000346.1 GCA_947460455.1 Rhodospirillales bacterium
ATCTCCTCCCCCTTGAAGCGGATGGAGCCGGCGCGGCGGCCGACGAGGCCCATGATGGACTTCATCGTGGTGGTCTTGCCGGCGCCGTTGCGGCCGAGGAGGGTGATGACCTCGCCTTCCCGCACCTCGAAATCGACGCCGTGCAGGATGTGGCTTTCGCCGTACCAGGATTCGAGGTTGGCGACCTTGAGCATAGCTTCAGCCATCGGTGCTTCCCAGGTAGGCCGCGATCACCTCGGGGTTGGCGGAGACGGTGGCGTAATCCCCTTCCGCAAGCACGCGGCCGCGTGTGAGGACGGTGATCTTGTCGCACAGGCCTTCGACGACGCTGAGGTTGTGTTCCACCATGAGGATGGTGCGGCCCTGGCGGACGCGGCGGATGAGGGCGACGATGCGGTCCACGTCCTCATGCGTCATGCCAGCCGTAGGTTCATCCAGCAGCAGCATTTCGGGATCGAGCGCCAGGGTGGTGGCGATTTCGAGCGCGCGCTTGCGGCCGTAGGGGAGCTCGACGGCGAGGGCCTGCTCGTAATCGGTGAGGCCGACATCCTCCAGCAGTTCGCGGGCGCGCTCATCGTACACCGAGAGCACGCTTTCGGAGCGCCAGAAATCGAAGCTGGCGCCGCGGGCGCGCTGCAGGGCGAGGCGGACATTCTCCAGCACCGAGAGATGCGGGAAGACGGCAGAGATCTGGAAGCTGCGCACCAGGCCCAAGCGGGCGATGGCGGCGGGCTTGCTGCCGGTGATGTCCTGGCCCTTGAAGCGGATGGTGCCGCGGGTGGGGACGAGGAAGTGGGTGAGGAGATTGAAGCAGGTGGTCTTGCCGGCGCCGTTGGGACCGATCAGCGCATGGATCGAACCCTTCTGCACGCGCAGCGACACATCGTCCACGGCGACGAAGCCGCGGAACTCCTTGGTCAGCCCTGCCGTCTCCAGGATGGTGTCGCTCACCCCAGGCCGTCTCCCCGATGATTGCCCTGCGCGGGATGCGCGGGGCTGGCTTGCATGTGTGGGCGCGCTGAGTTGCATATCGCGCGCGCCAGCGCAAGATTGTTTCACCGCGTAGATAGGGAGCGAGACGGACGATGCCAGGGCTATGGTTCGAGGATTTGGTGCCGGGCAAGGTGGTGGATGCGGAATGGAGCCGCACCGTGACCGAATCGGACAACGTGATGTTCTGCGCGCTGACGATGAATGTGCAGAAGCTGCACCTGGATGCGGAGTTCGCGGCGCAGACCGAATACGGGCGCCCGCTGGTGAATTCGATCTTCACGCTGGGGCTGATGATCGGGATGAGCGTGCACAACCTGACCGACGGCACGACGCTGGGGAACCTGGGGATGACGGAGACAGTGTTCCCGAATCCGGTGTTCGCCGGGGACACGATCCGCACCACCAGCACCGTGGTGGCGGCGCGGGCCAGCAAATCCCGGCCCGATGCGGGGATCGTGACGTTCCGGCATGAGGCGCACAACCAGAAGGGGCAGCTGGTGGCGAAGTGCGAGCGGCAGGCGCTGATGAAGCGGCGGCCGGTTGAAGGAGCGGGCGCGTGAGGATCCGTTCGCTGCTGTTCGCGCCGGGGGATTCGGCGCGCAAGATCGAGAAGGCGCTGGGGATCGGGGCCGATGGGGTGATCCTGGACCTGGAGGATTCCGTGGCCGCCGCCGCCAAGGACGCGGCGCGGGCGCAGGTGGGCGGGTTGCTGCCGGGGCTTTCCGGGCGTGGGGATATCGTGGTGCGGATCAATCCGCGCGGCACGCCTTGGTACCTGGCTGATCTCGCGGCGGTGGTGCCGGGGCGGCCGGATGCGATCCTGCTGCCCAAGTGTACCGGGCCTGAGGACCTGGCGGCGCTGGATCATCATCTGGAGGTGCTGGAGGTTGCCAGCGGGCAAGAGGTGGGGCGGATCAAGGTGTTGGCGCTGGTGACGGAGACGGCGGCTTCGCTGCTGGCGATGCCTCGCACCGGGGATACCGGGATGGGGCGGGTGTTGGCGTTCTGCTTCGGGGCGGAGGACCTTTCCTCCGATCTCGGGATTCCGCCGCGGCTGCCGGATGCGTCGTATCCCGCCGCGATTGCCCATGCGCGGGCGGCGATGCTGGTGGCGGCTTCGGCGGCGGGGGTGGCGGCGTTGGATACGCCGTGGCCGGATCATCGGGACCCCGTGGGGCTGGCGAATGAGGCCGGCGTGGCGGCGGCGGATGGGTTCGCGGGGAAGGTGGCGATCCATCCGGAGCAGGTGGGGCCGATCAATGCGGCGTTCACGCCCGATCCGGCGAAGGTGGAATGGGCAAGGAAGGTGCGGGATGGGTTTGCGGCCAATCCGCAAGCCGGGGTGTTCGCGCTGGATGGGAAGATGATCGACCGGCCGCATCTTCGGTTGGCGGAGCGGATATTGGCTTCAGTTTAGGAAGGAAGCGGTTCTTTTTTGAAAAAAAGAACCAAAAAACTTTTGGTTGTTCGGGGCGTCGCCGTGGGTGGTGACGCCGCGGACTCATGAAGTCTTTTTGCTTCTTTTTCTTCAGAAAAAGAAGATCCTTGCTTGAGGAGACCCGACATGGCGTTCCGGTTCATCCAGATCACCGACCATCATCTGATGGCCACCGAGGCGATGCTGTCGCGCGGGTATTCGCCGAGCCACGCCTTGCGGGCGGTGCTGCGGCATATCGCGCGGCATCATGGCGATGTGGATTTCATCGTCAGCACCGGGGACCTGGTGGACCGGGGGCTGGACGAGGAATACCGGACGTTCCGGGCGTTGGTGGGGTTGCGCGGGACCTCTGTGGCGCCGGGGCCGCAGCTGGCGAGCGGCGAGGGGCTTCGGGATGTGCCGATGTATTTCCTGCCTGGAAATCATGATCCGCGGGAGGTGTTTTTCCGGGGGATGTTTCCGGGGGAGGGCCCTGCCCCTTCCGAGTCATCGGCGATGAATGTGGCGTTCGAGCACAAGGGTGTGCGGTTCGTTTGCGTGGATTGGGGGGCTGCGAACAAGGCGGTGGCGACGGCGGAGATGGTGGCGCATCTGGCGGCGTGCCTGGCGGATGGGATGCCTGTGGTGGTGCTGAGCCATCACAATGTGGGGCCGGTGGGGATGGCGCGGCTGGACGGGCTGGCGGCGGACGATACCAAAGGGTTCGCCGAGGTGCTGGCGCGCGGGCGGGTGCTGGCGGTGCTGCATGGGCATACGCATCTGACGGTGGAGACGGCGCTGGCGGGGGTGAAGGTGCTGGGGTTGCGGTCCACGCATTTCTCCTTCGCGCAGGCGGGGGATGAGTGGCTGTATGTGCTGCGGCCGCCGCAATA
>CANHKG010000347.1 GCA_947460455.1 Rhodospirillales bacterium
CCTGAACTACACGATGTTCTACGGCTCGAAGCCGGCGGCCGGGATGGGCAACCTGAAGCTTTCCAACAACGTGGGCTATGCGTTGCAGGCGGGCGTGGACTACGCGCTGACCGACAAGGTGTATCTGAACGTGGATGTGAAGCAGATCTTCCTGTCCACCGAAGCGAAGGTACTGGGCGGGGCGGTTCGGGCGAAGACGAACCTCAATCCGCTCGTGGTCGGTGTGGGCGTGGGATATAAATTTTAGCGTAAGCTGAACTGGCTGAGGGGGCGCGTGGCGGTGGCTGCGCGCCCCTTCACTGTTTCGCGAGGAACTCGGCGCGGGTAGCGGCGGCGGTGAGGGCGGCCTCGATGGCGGGGAGGGTGGCTTCCCAGCCGTCGCGCGGGACGGAGATGGGTTCGCCGATGACGAGGATGCCGCGGCCGAAGGGGAGCGGGAGGAGCATGCCGTCCCAGGTGGGCAGGCGGCGGGCGCGGGTGGTGCGGGCGGCGCAGGGCAGGACGGGGACGCCGGAGAGGGCGGCGAGCTGGGCGACGCCCGGGGCGGCGTGGCGGGCGGGGCCGCGCGGGCCGTCGGGCGTGAGGACGACGTGGCTGCCCTGGGCGAGGACATCGAGCAAAGCGAGGACGCTGGCTGTGCCGCCCTTGCTCTGGCCGCCCCCTCTTTGACCAGGGCGGGCCGTGGAGCCGTGCACCACCTCCACGCCGAAGCGGCGCATCACCTCGCCGATCAGCCGGCCGTCGTTGTGGCGGGAGGCGAGGGCGTGGACGCGGGCGCCGGGGCGGCGGATATGCAGCCAGAGGGCGGGCATGAGGGGAAGGCATTCGTGCCAGAGGGCGGCCACGGCGGGCTTTCCGGCGGCGTGGGGGGCCAGGTGCGCCTCCCCTTCCAGCGCCCAGCGTGTGGTGCGCAGGGCGAAGGCCAGGTAGCGGCCGACGAGGGCGGCCAGGGCGGCCTGGACGCCGGGCCGCCGCAGGAACGACTTCAGCATGGGGCGGCGCCTAGCACGAGGGCGTGAGCGGCGGAAGGCAGCAGGAGGCTTGCGTTGCGGCCGCGATCCGGACGATTAACATATTGGCCCCGATTTCCTGGCAGGAATGGGGGAATTTGAGGAAGGTGCATCATGGCTGGACGCACGATCAGCGCGAGCTATGCCGGCGGGATTACGCTGGCGGAGGGCGACAGCCCGGTGACGGTGACCGCCACGGGCACGGTGGCGAATGCCAATGCCGCGGCGCTGCAGACCACGGGCAAGGCGGATTGGGTGATCGGCAATGCCGGCACCATCGCCGCATCCGGCACCGCGGCGGCCAGCGTGGGCATCCAGATGAACGGCACGGCGGGCTCCGCCGGCGGGACGATCACGAACGAGGCGACGGGGGCGATCTCCGGCGGGCAGTTCGGCATCTACAGCAACCAGGCGACGACGCTGACCAATGCCGGGACGGTGTTCGCGGCGGGGGCGGTGACGGGGACGACCACGATCACGCCGACGGCGGTGGGGGTGCTGTTCGCCACCGGGCGGGTGGAGAATTCGGGCGGCATCTCCGGCACCAAGTATGGCGTGTACCTCATTGGCGCCGGGACGGTGGCCAACACCGGCACGATCGCGGGGGCTGGCGATTCCGGCGTGGTGCTGAACGGGGGCGGGCTGCTTTCCAACACCGGGACGGCGGCGGCGATCACCGGCGGGCGGCTGGGAGCGTATCTGTTCGGCACCGGGACGGTGGTGAACAGCGGCAGCATCGGCGGCACCGGGTCGGTGGGCGACGGCGTGCTGATGACGGCGGGCGGGACGTTCGAGAACCAGGCAGGCGGGCGGGTGACCGGGACGCGGGTGGCGGTGCGGGCGACCGGGACGGTTGCGACCGGGATGAGCAATGCCGGGACACTGGCTGGCGGGAGTTACGGTGCGCTGGTGCTGAGCAGCGCGGTGAGCCTGACCAATGCGGCGACGGGGACGATTGCGGCGTCGGCCACCAATACCGGGGCGGGCGTAGGCGCAGGGCTGGGTGGCAGCGTGGGCAATGCCGGCAGCATCAGCGGGCGCTTCGGCGTGCTGGTGGTGGGGGGCGCGGGCACGGCGACCAATAGCGGCATCATCCGCGCCACCGGCAAGTTCACCGGGCAGCAATCGGACACAGTGGGCGCGGGCATCCAGCTGCGCAGCGGCGGAACGATCACCAACCAGGCGGGCGGCACGATCAGCGGCTACTGGATCGGGGCGCAGATCGGCAATTTCGGAGTGGACAATCCGGCCGGCGGCGCGGTGCTGAACGCGGGGACGATCACGGCCAATGATCCCGGGGTTTCCGGCGCGGCGGTGTGGTTCAAGGGCAACGGGCTGATTTCCAACGCCGCGACCGGGACGATCGCGGGCGGGCCGTTCGGGATCGTGAGCTACAACACAGTGACTGTGGCGAACCGGGGGCGGATCGCGGGCGACCAGTTCGCGGTGTTCACCTCCGCGCAGGGCACGGGGAACCGGATCATCGTGTATCCCGGCGCGAGCTTCGCCGGCACGGTGCTGGGCGACAAGGCGGGCGTGGCGACGCCGACCGGGGTGCTGGAGCTGGCCGCCGGTGGGTCGGGCACGATCGTGGGGTTCGGCACCAGCTTCCAGAGCTTCGGGCGGGTGCAGGTGGATGCCGGGGCGACGTGGTCGCTGGGCGGGACGGTGGCGAGCGGGCAGACGATTGCGCTGGCCGGGGCCGGGGCGGCGCTGACGCTGGCCAATCCCGGCTCGGTGGCCGGCGTGATCACCGGGTTCGATGCCACCACGCAGCTGATGCTGGGCGGGATTTCCGATGTGACCGGCAGCTCGCTGGGGGCGAACAACGTGCTGACGCTGACGCGGGCCGGGGGCGGGACAATCGCGCTGCGCTTCGACCCGGCGCAGACCTTCCTGCCCGGCAGCTTCGGCTTTTCGGCCGGGGCGGGTGGAACCAGCCTTTCGGCGCCATGCTTCGCGCTGGGCACGCGCATCGCCACGCCGCAGGGCGAGGTGGCGGTGGAGGCAGTGGCCGCGGGGATGCAGGTGCGGCTGGCACGCGGGGGCGTGTCGGAGATCGTTTGGGTGGGGCATCGGCGCGTCGATTGCCGGCATCATCCGCGGCCGGAAGAGGTCTGGCCGGTGCGGGTGGCGGCGGGAGCCTTCGGGCGCGGGATGCCGGTGCGCGACCTGCTGCTGAGCCCCGATCACGCGGTGTTCGCGGCCGGGGTGCTGATCCCCGTGCGGCATCTGGTGAACGGGCGCACGGTGCGGCAGGAGCCCACGGACAGCATCACCTATTTC
>CANHKG010000348.1 GCA_947460455.1 Rhodospirillales bacterium
CCGGCGACGTTGGGCAGGATGGTGCGCAGCAGGATGCGCGGGGTGGTGGCGCCGATGGCGCGGGCGGCTTCGACGTATTCGAGTTCCTGGACGAGCTGGACTTCGGCGTAGGTGACGCGGGCGAAGCCGGGGAGGAAGAGGACGGAGAGTACCATGACCAGCGTGAGGCTGCCGGGGCCGGCGAGGGTGACGACGAGCAGGGCGAGCAGGACCGGCGGGAAACAGAGGATGATGTCTGTGCTGCCCAGGGCGAGCATGCCGCCGAGGCCGCGGAACCAGGAGGCCATGAGGCCGAGCGTGGTGCCGATGGCACAGGCGATGAGGGCTGCGGCGAAGGCGACGGACAGGCTGGTGCGGCCGCCCCAGACCAGGCGGGCCAGGACATCGCGGCCGAATTCGTCGCGGCCCAGCGGGCTGCCGGGGGAGGGGAGGGCCAGGCGCTGGGCGACATCCTGGCGCACCGGGTCTGGCAGGCCGAGGAAGGGGGCCAGGAGGGCGATGAGGACGATGACGCCGACCAGGGTGGCGGGGAGGGCGAGGCGCTTCATGCGGTGCGGATCCTCGGGTCCAGCGCCGCGCGGAGGAGATCTGTGATGAGGTTGATGGTGAGGAAGAGGGTGGAGACGACGAGGATGATGCCGGTGACCATCGGGTAGTCCCGCGCTTCGACGGCGCGGAGCAGGGGGGTGGAGAGGCCGGGCCAGTTGAAGACGTATTCGACCAGCACGGTGCCGCCGAGCAGCGCGCCCATGTGCAGGCCGAGGACGGTGAGCACGGGGGAGAGGGCGTTGCGCAGGATGTGGCGCAGCACGACGCGGCTGGGGTGCAGGCCTTTGGCGCGGGCGGTGCGGACGTGGTCTTGGCCGACGACATCGAGGACCGAGCTGCGCGTCATGCGGAAGAGGACGGCGGTGAGGCCCTTGGCGATGGCCAGCGCGGGGAGGGTGAGCAGGAGGAGGTGCTGGCCGGGGTTGCGGGCGAAGGGGACGTAGCCGCCGGCGGGCATGACGCGCAGGGTTTGCGCCAGCAGCAGGATCAGGAGCGTGCCGACGACGAAGACGGGGATGGCCAGGACGAAGGCGGCGGTGGCGGAGGCGGCGCGATCGAAGGGGCCGCCGCGGTTGAGGGCGGCCCAGGTGCCGGCGGGGACGCCGATGAGGATGGCCAGGGTGGTGCCGGCGGCGATGAGTTCCAGGGTGCGGGGCAGGCGCAGCGCGATTTCGTCCAGCACCGGGTAGTCGTCCACCAGGGAGGTGCCGAGGTCGCCGCGCAGCAGGCCCTGGAGGAAGGCGAGGTATTGGGTGGAGAGGGGGAGGTCGAGGCCGAGGCGGTCGCGCAGCTGGGCGACGGTTGCGGGATCGGGCGCGGTGCCGCCGGTGGAGAGCAGCAGCTCCGCGGGATCGCCGGGGACCAGGTGGATGGCGATGAAGACGATGGTGGCGACGATCCAGACCAGCGCGAGCGCCAGCGCCACGCGGCGCAGGACGAAATTCATGCTTTGATCCACCGCTCCCGCTAGGCGAAGTCGGTGTATTCGAGCTGGTTGCCGGATGAGGTGCTGAGCTGGCCGGGCAGGTTCTTGAAGCCGGTGATGCGCTTGTCCATGCCGAAGCCCTGCGAGCGCCAGGCGAGGCCGACGAGGGGCACTTCTTCCAGGGCGGCGCGCTGGAGGTCTTTGTAGATTTCGACGCGCTTGGCGAGGTCGAACTCGGCGCGGCCGGCGGCGAAGGCGGCCGAGGTGCGCGGGGCGGCGAGGCTGAAGGAGCGGGAGTGGGTGTTGGACAGGGAGGTGTCCATGACTACTGACAGACCGTCGGGGTCGTTGCTGTCGGCGGCGACGCCGTGGACGGCGAGGTCGTATTGGCCGCGGGTGCCGAGGCTGACGCGGGTGGACCAATCGGGCAGCTGGAGTTCGACCTGGATGCCAATGGCGGCGAGGTATTGCTGGACGATCTCGGCCGAATCCTTGTGCATGCCGAACTGGGCGGTGGCGAGCATCTTGGCCTGGATGCCGGAGGCGTAGCCGGCTTCGGCGAGCAGGGCCTTGGCGCGGGCGGGGTCGTAGGCCCAGCCGCGGGAGAGTTGTTCGTCGAAATAGGGTGTGCCGGGCGCGATGGGCACGCCTTCGAGCGGGCGGCCGCGGCCGAAGAAGGCGACCTTGACGATGTCTTCGCGCTTCACGGCGTGGGCGACGGCGCGGCGGACCAGCGGGTTGTTGAAGGGCGGGCGGGTGCCGTTGAACAGGATGTCCATGAAGGCCGCGCCCTGGACTTCATCGAGGCGCAGGCGCGGATCCGTTTCGACCGAGGCCATGGCCTGCCAGGGGACGTATTCGATCATGTCGAGGTCACCGGCGCGCAGGGCGGCGATGCGGAGGTTTTCATCGGGGTAGGCGGTGAAGAGGATGCCCTTGAGCTTGGGCAGGCCGGGCTTGAAGTAGTTGGGGGAGGCGGCGAGCTCGATGCTGGTGCCGCGTTCCTGGCGGACGAGGCGGTAGGGGCCGCAGCCGATGGGGGTGCGGGCGTCGGAGCCGGCCCAGCAGATGTGCATGTTGTAGTTGGCGAACCAGGCGGGGAGGGTGGCGAGCTTTTCCTTCGGCACCAGGCGGACGGTGTAGGGATCCGGCGTTTCAACGCGGGCGAGTTGCTGGAACTGGACGCGCATGTGGGCGGTGGATTTCTCGCCGGCGACCTGTTCGATGGTCCAGGCGACATCCTTGGCGGTGAGCTTCTCGCCGTTGTGGAAGACCACGTCCTGGCGGAGCTTGAAGACCCAGGCGCCTTGGTCGTCCAGCCCCCAGGAGGTGGCGAGTTCGCCGGTAAGCTCGCCCTTGGCGTTCCAGGCGACGAGGCTGCGGTTGAGCAGCATCTTCACGGTGCCGGCGGAGGCGCCTGTGTTGTCCCAGGGGGAGAGGTTGGGCGGGAAGGCGGAAAGCCCATAGCGGACGAAGCCGGGGCGGGCCTGGGCGCGGGCGGAGCGGTGCAGGAGCGGAACGGTCGCGAGGCCACCGAGAAGCGCGCGGCGGGTGGGGACCATGGGGGGGCTCCGTCGATGCGTGGGGCGCCGGGCTGGCGCGGTAAGGCATCATGACGGCTTGATACGGTAGCGGCAACCGTTCTTGTGCAGGTGCGAAGGGAAGGAAGGATTCTTCTTTTTCTGAAGAAAAAGAAGCAAAAAGACGGCGGTTTCCAACTCCGGGTGCAACGCCTTTGTTGTTTGCGTTTGCTCGGAGGATGGGATGGCTGGCTATCACGAGTTGAACCTTGCCGAGCGTC
>CANHKG010000349.1 GCA_947460455.1 Rhodospirillales bacterium
GGCATCCGCATCTTCCACATCAACGGCGACGAGGTCGATGCCGTCATCGCCGCCATCGAGGCGCGCGGCGGCAGCTTCGAGGATGGCTACAACATCATCGTCCCGGCCTGGGAACTGCCCACCTACCCCGCCCCCTGGGCCGAAAAGCTGAAGCGCTTCGACGAGGTCTGGGCGCTGTCCCACTTCATCGCCGCCAGCCTCAAGGCCGCCGGCCTGCCCAGCACCTACACCGGCCAGGCGATCGAGCCGCTGGCCGGCCCGCTGCTGCCGCGCCGCCATTTCGGCATCCGCGAAAGCGCCTTCGTCTTCCTCACTTTCTTCGACCTCTCCAGCTACGCCAGCCGCAAGAACCCCTTCGCCGTGCTGGAGATGTTCGACCGCCTGCGCGCCGAACGCCCGTACCAGGACATCCAGCTGGTGCTGAAGGCCAAGAATGGCGAGCGCGGCGCGGAGGAATGGGCGGCCGCCCTGCCCGGCAACTCCCAGATCAAGGTCATCGCCACCCCGCTCGATACGCTCGGCGTGCGCAGCCTGATCAATTGCTGCGATTGCCTGGTCTCGCTGCACCGCTCCGAAGGCTTCGGCCGTGGCCCCGGCGAGGCGATGGCCCTCGGCCGCCTCGCCCTGGCCACCGGCTGGTCCGGCAATGTCGATTTCATGACCAAGGACAACGCGCTCCTGGTCGAGCACGGCATGACGGCGCTGCAGGATGGCGACTACCCGCATTGGCAGGGCCAGTCCTGGGCCGAGCCCAGCGTCGATCACGCCGTCAGCCTCGCCCGCCCGCTGCTGGACGACCCCAGCCGCGGTGCCGCCCTGGCCCGCCGCGGCCAGGTGGAAGTGCTGCGCAGCCATGGCAACCGCGCCGTTGGCCTGCGCATCCTGGCCCGGCTGCAGCAGATCCTGCAGGATTCGCCGCGCTTCAACCCGGACGTGGCGGCCCCCGCCCCCGCGCCCTCTCCCGCGGTGGTGGAATCGCCCAAGGCCCGGCTGCGCCGCAAGGCCAAGGCCTGATCCCAATCCCCACAAGTGCATGACCCCGCGGCCCCGTCCGCGGCCGCGGTCGCCGCACGGGCGCTCGCCAATCCTTACCGTGGCCACCCTTCGAGGAGGGCTGCACCACTTCTTAACCATTATCCCCTAAGCGAGTGATTATCCGCTGGCCCAAGCGTGCATGCGGGGCAGGCCTTCCGAGACTCCATGCCAGGAACGACGATATGTCGCCCGACGAGACCCTGCCGCAGTTGAGCAACACACCCGCCCTATCGCCCCGCCTGCGCGTGCTCCTGGCCACTGCCGACACCGCGACCCAGCGCAACGACCGCATCCTGGGCGTCCAGTGCATCCTGCAGATCTTCGCCGGCTTCGACAGCGCCTGCGCCGAGGCCGCCACAGCCCAACCCGGCCTGAGCTGACCCCTCTCTCCCGCGAGTACGTACGGCAAAAAAGACCTTTGCCTTCGACGGTTGAGTTATTTATATTCACTCGCATGACAGAGCACCAGCAACCCCTGGCCCCGCTCGTCGCCGCCCTCTCGGCCGCGATGCGCGCGACGGCACACGACAAGGTCGCGTCCCGCGTCCCCGTGGAGGTACTGCACGCCCTGATTCTGTTCGCCCTGGCCCGCATCGTGGACCGTCTGGAAATGATGGTCCGCCATTGGCAGCAAGGCCTCCTTCCCGGCCTGCCCCCTGCCCCCAGCGCGCGCGCCACCCCGCATCGGCCGCACGCCACCCCCCCCCGGCGCACCACGCCCGAAATCCGTCGCAGCCCGACCGCACCCGCATTCCAAGCGCAGGGACACCTCGCCCAAACCAGGCCCGCAAAGCTGCGGCACTACCTGGCGCCCAGCGCCACCCGTCCGTCCCTGCGCGCCTCCGGCCCGCGCGACCGACCACCCGCCTGGCTGAAAACCCACCCCAGGCCGGTCGTCAGCGCGCGCCTATTTTGTTGCGATATCGTTTAGTTACGATTTAACCCAGAAGCCACGGCGCCCCAGAGGCCTCGGCCACCGCCTTCACCTTGGCCAGCAGGTTCGGCCCCACCGGAATCCCCTCTTGCCGCCGCCGCGCCGCATTGGCCCGCTCCGGATCGCCCGCCACCATCACCGCGCGGCTGGGATCGGCCGGCTTCGTCGCCCGCAGCGAGTCACAGAACGCCGTCACCTCGGCCCGGAAGTCCTCGGGATCGCGCAGCAGCCCGGTGTCGATCGCCATGAAGAAATGCCCGATATCCATCGTGCCCGGCTTCTTCGTGTGCGTCGGATCGGTCGGAAACGTCGCCCCCGACAGCCCCGCGGCCAGAATGTTCACCATCGCCGCCAGCCCATAGCCCTTGTAGCTGCTGCTCTCCGCCGACCCGCCCAGCGGCGTCAAAAACCCGCCCTTCTGCGAAGCCTCCAGCGGATCATTGGAAGGCTTGCCCTCCTTCGTCACCAGCCACCCATCCGGCGTCGGCAGCCCCTCATTCGCCTTGTTGCGAATGCGCCCCGCCGCCACCGTCGTCGTCGCCATGTCCAGCAGGAACGGCTCCCCATCCCGCGCCGGCGCCGCGAACGCGATCGGATCCGTCCCGTACTTCGCCTCCGCCCCACCCGTCGGCGCCACCTGGATGCCACTGGCGCTGGTGCTCACCATCCCGATGAACCCCGCATCCGCCGCCATCTTCGCGTAATAGCCGCAGGCCCCGAAATGCGAGGAATTCCGCACCCCCACAATCCCCACGCCCACCGTCCGCGCCTTGGAAATCGCCATCTGCATCGCGGTATAGGAATTGTAGTGCCCCAGCCCGCCACCACCATCGATCAACGCCGCCACCGGCTTGTCCACCACCACGCGCGGCTGAACCGTCATGCTCGTCTTGCCGCTGCGCCGCCGCTCGTCATAGCTCGGAATCATCGAAATCCCGTGGCTGTCGATCCCATGCAGATCCGCCCACGCCATGATCTCCGCCGTCACCGCCGCATTGATCGCCGGCATCCCCCAGGACCGGAGAATCACCTCCAACTGCCCCCGATGCGCCTCATACGTCCCCGCCATGCGTCCCTCCCTGGAGTGTGGTGCAAAAAGAAAGGCCAGGGCTCTGCCCTGGACCCGCTGGGGCCTTAGGCCCCAGACCCCTCTAGTGTTCCGCCTTCGGCGGGGAGGGGCCGTCTGGGTGGTGGAGAGACCCGGATGGCCCCTCCCCGCCGAAGGCGGAAGCTAATGTGGGTCCAGGGACCTCAGGTCCCGGGTGGGGTCCAGGGGCAA
>CANHKG010000350.1 GCA_947460455.1 Rhodospirillales bacterium
CGCCTGCTCGCACCCACGCGAAGCCGGGCAGAAGGTTAGTCAAGCGCGAAGAAAGATTCTTCTTTTTGTGAACAAAAAGAAGCAAAAAAACTTCATCAATAGGTGTGGATAGGCCGCGGCTGCATCATCCCAAAACACCGTCATTGCGAGCGCTAGCGAAGCAATCCAGAACGCCACCGCTCAACCGCGACACGGAGAGCGAATCTTTCTTCCTTCCCCCAACAACCCCCATCCCAAGCCAAACCGTTGCCCGCGCATTGGCGCGGGTCACTCCGCCCGCCATAAGCAAAAAAACCTTTGCACCGATTGTTGTCATCGGTGTAAACTAACCAAGTGGATGTTTATCCCAACAGCCGGGCGCAAAGCCCCGCCTGTTCCCGCGCCCAAGGCGCGGCGGGAGAATTGCGCCTGCACGCCACATCCCGCGTGCCTCTGCACGACATCCTGCGCGCCCTCATCCTCTCCCTCCTGTCCGTCCTCCTCGGCCGCCGCCGCCAGCCCCAGGCATGGCTCTACGAACCCGCCTGGATCGAGGAATACGCCCTCCCCTTCCCGCAGGCGGACTCCGTCCGCCCCATCCGCATCCGCTCCATCCACGACGGCACGCACCTCGTCTGCGAGCACCCGATTCTCTACGTCATCGGCCCCGGGCCCGGAAAAGGCATGCGCCCCATCGCCCGCTCCACGCCCGTACTGCGTCCGCGCCACGCCCGCGCGCCCCCACGCACGCCCCCACACCCCCCGCACAACTCCATCCGCGCCAAATCGCCCCCAAACGGGGGACGATGGCGCGCGCCCGTCGTCCTGCCGTGAAGAAGTCTAGATGTGCAGATAGTCGCGGATCCGCCCATAGGCGATGCGCGCAGCGACCCCGGTCCGCCACAACGCGTGGAACGGCACCGGCTTCAAATCCGTGATCGGCATGTCGATCTCGTCCTGCCGCCCGCCCAGGATGCGCTTGGCCAGTTGCGGCCCCATCGCGCTCGCCATCGCCACGCCGCGGCCATTGTAGCCCAGGCACACCGTCACCCCCGGGGCGGGCTCATGGATATGCGGGTAGTGATCCAGCGTGATCGCCAGCTGCCCGTTCCAGCCATGGGTCCAGCGAATGCCCTTCATCTGTGGCCACAGCCGCTCGGCATAGCGCCGCAGGAACATCAGATCCTCCGGCCCACCGACCGGTGATTGCTTGCTGCGCCCCCCCATCAGCACCCGGTTCTGCCGATCCAGCCGGTAGTAGGTGGTCACCTTGCCCAGCTCATAGAGCGAGGACCGCATCGGAAAGATCGCCCGCGCCGCCTCGTCGCTCAGCGGCTCCGATGCCACCACGGCGCTGAACACCGGCACCACCGTCTTGCGCAGGTTCGGCCACAGATTGTCGGTATAGCCGTTGGTGCCCAGCACGATCTCGTCGGCATGCACCGTCCCGGTCGGCGTCTGCACATGCCACTTGCCGCCATCGCGCCACACCTTCTGCGCCGGCGTCCCGCCATGCACCGCCGCCCCGGCCTGGATCGCCGCCTGCGCCAGCCCGCGCGCATAGCCCAGCGGGTTCACATGCCCGCCGCGCTTGTCGACCACAGCGCACAGATACCTGTCCGTCCCCGTCGCCTCGCGCATCCGCGCAGCGTCCAGGAACTCCACCGGCATGCCGCGCTTGGCCCCCTGGTCATAGGCGCCCTGGATGTCGGCCACATTGTTCTGCTGGAACGCCGCACGGATCGTGCCGGTCTGGCTCGCATCGCACTGGATCTGGTGGCGCCGGATCAGCTCGAACGTCGTGTTCGGCGCGTTCCAGCTCATCTCCACCATGCGCCGGCCCAACTCGGGGCCGAACAGCCGTTCCACCTCGTCCGGATCGCCCTTCAGCCCCGGATTCACCTGCCCGCCATTGCGCCCCGATGCCCCCCAGCCCGGCTCATGCGCCTCCAGCACCGCCACATCCGCGCCGCGCTCGGCCAGATGCAACGCCGCCGACAACCCGGTGAACCCACCACCGATCACCGCCACTGAAACGCTCTTGTCGCCATCCAGCGGTGGCGCCGCCACCGGCGGGCGCGCCGTTTCGGCATAGAGGCTGGGCGGCAGTGGCAGGCGGGGCGGTGCGGGCAAACGGGCTCTCCGGCTTCAAGTGTGGGCGCTGGAAACAGGCGGGGCGCTATTGTGCGGGCAGCAGGAACCAGATCGCCAGCAGCGGCACCTCCGTCCCGCGCATGGCGTGCAGGATGCCCGGCGGATTATGCACGATTCCGCCCGGCCCTGGCGCGTGCCACGGTGTCTCGGCGTTCCACCACTCGCCACCGGATAGCGCGAGGTAGATCTCCTCCGGGGGATGATCGTGGTCCGGATAGGTCGCGCCCGGGGCCAAAAGGCTGATCCCGGCAACCAGCCCGCCGCGCTGCTGCAGCCCGGCCGGGCCCAGCACTGGCGCGCCGGCATACTGCGCACCAAGCCCGGCCCGGTCGCCCGCGCGCCACGCGAGGTGGGGCTCCAGCGCCCTGAACGCCTCGCCCAACGCGGGCGGTGTGGCCGAAAGTGCCGCGGGCAGGCAGGTGCAAGCCGGCTGCCGCGCCGGGGCCGGCATGGCCGCGGCATCGGGCGTCGCGTCCAGCAAGGCGGCCACGCGCTGGCCTGCGGGCCACGCCGCACCGGTGGCGCGCGCCGCGACCGCCACGCCGGCCAGTGAAAGGAAGCGGTCGAGCGCCTGCACCGATCAGGCCATCCAGGGCGGGATGGGCAATCCCTTCTCGCGCAGGAATTCCGGGTTGAACAGCTTGGACTGGTAGCGCGCACCCCCGTCGCACAGGATCGTCACGATCGTGTGCCCCGGCCCCATCGCCTTCGCCACCCGGATCGCCGCCGCCACGTTGATCCCGGCCGAGCCGCCGATCGACAGCCCCTCATGGATCAGCAGGTCGAACACCTGCTCCAGCGCCTCCGCATCGGGAATGCGAACGGCATCGTCGATCGGCACGCCCTCCAGGTTCCCCGGCACCCGCCCCTGGCCAATGCCCTCGGTGATGGAACTCCCCGTCACGGTCAGGTCGTTGCTCTTCACCCAGCCATACAGCGCGCTGCCCTCGGGGTCGGCCAGTACCACGCGCACCGCGTTGCTGCGCGCCTTCAGCGCCATCGCCACCCCGGCCAGCGTGCCGCCGGTGCCGCAGGCGCAGGTGAAGGCATCGATCTTGCCCTCCGTCTGCTGCCAGATCTCCGGCCCCGTC
>CANHKG010000351.1 GCA_947460455.1 Rhodospirillales bacterium
CCCGGGCATCGACGGCATGGATGGTGAAGACGGACTTGGACGTATCGATGGCAACCCGCGTAATATGGTTCATGGACGGCTCCAGGTTCTGCGTTGACAGCGAACTTTGGCACTCGATGCCGTGGGGCCGTCCACCCCAACGGGTCGCGCAGCGGACCCGCCACCTTCCCAGCCACAGTGTCACCCACCTGCGCCTCTCCCCCCCCTACCGCCTACCCCGGTAGCGGTCCCTTCACCTTTGCACGTCAGGTTGGCTCCCGGAGAGCCAGCCATGTCCGACCCCACCGCCGCGCACCTGCCCCCCCAGGCAGCCCCCGCCTTGCCCTTCGATGCCGCTCCGGGCCACCCCGCCCCCCAGCCACGCGAGTCCGTCCCCTCCGCCGAAGCCCTCGCCGGGCTGGCCGAGGCGCTGGCCGCCCATCGCGCCGGTGGCATCACCCAGGCCGAGGCGCTCTATCGCGGCGTGCTCGCCGAAGCCCCGCGCTTCCCCCAGGCGATGCACCTGCTCGGCATCCTGCTCACCGAAACCGCCCGCCCGCAGGAAGCCGCCGCCCTGCTGCGCCAGGCCATCGCCCTGCGCCCCGGCCACGCCGATACCGCCACCGCCCTGGCCCGCGCCTGCGCCGATTGCGGTGAGCTGCCCGAAGCCATCGCCCTGGTGGAGGATGTGCTGGCCACCCGCCCGCGCGATGTCGGCCTGCGCCTCGCCCTGGCCCAGCTCCAGGCCCGCGCCGGGGATCCCCGCGCCGCCGTCGCCACCGCCCGCCAGGCCGTCGGCCTCGCGCCCGATGATCCGCGCGCCCGTGCCGCCCTGGCCTGCCACCTCGTCGCCGCCGGCCAGCCCGAAGCCGCCCTGGTGGAAGCCGAAGCCGGCCTCGCCCGCCGTGGCGACATGGCCGATGCCTGGCTCGCCCGCGGCGTCGCCCTGCGCGCCCTCGGCCGCGCCCCTGAAGCCGTCGCCGCGCTGGACCGCGCCGCCAACCTGGCACCAGACCAGGCCCCCATCCTGCTCGCCATGGCCAATGCCCGCGCCGATTCCGGCGATACCGCCACCGCGCTGGATCTCCTCCGCCAGGCCATCGCCCGCGCCACCCCCCCGCCGGCAGCCCTTCCCGCCCGCACCCCCGGCACCCCCCCGCCAGGCCTTGCGGAAGCCTATGCCAGCCTCGGCGCCGTCCTCACCGCCGAAGCCCGCCTGCCCGAAGCCGTCACCGCCTGCACCGCCGCCATCGAGGCAGCACCCGGCTACGCCCCCGCCTACTGGAACCGCGCCATCGCCCGCCTCCTCGCCGGCGACCTCGAAGGCGGTTTCGAGGATGCCGAATGGCGCAAGCGCCACCCCCGCTTTGCGCCGGATTTCGCCGCCCTCGCCACTGCCCCCGGCGCCCGGCCGGAATGGCAGGGCGAACCGCTCCAGGGCCGCCACCTCCTGGTCCATGCCGGGCAGGGCATGGGCGACACCATCATGTTCGCCCGCTACCTCGCCCCGCTCCCCACCCGCGCCGCCACCGAAGGCGGCGCCCGCGTCACCCTGGCCTGCGCCGCCTCGCTCATCCCCCTGCTGGCCAGCCACGGCATCGCCGCCGTGCCCCGCGCCGAAGGCCTGCCGCCGCACGATCTCTGGATCGACCAGATGAGCCTGCCGCGCCTCCTCCCCCCGCCCGCCGGCGGGTTCGAGCCGATCCCCCGCGCCCAGGGCTACCTGGCTGCCGACCCGGACCGCATCGCCACCTGGCGCCGCGAAATCGGCCTCGGCGTCCGCATCGGCGTGGTCTGGGCCGGCAACCCCGCCCACGCCAACGACCGCCACCGCTCCCTGCCGCAAGGGGCCGCCGCCCGCCTGCTGCGCCCGCTGCACCGCCTCGCCGCCGCCGTGCCCCGCCTGCGCCTGGTCGCCCTGCAGCATGGCCCGCGCCACGCCGAACTCGCCCCCCTCGGCATCCCAGACCTCTCCGCCGGCCTCACCGACTGGTCCGAAACCGCCGCCCTGATCTCGGCGCTGGACCTCGTCATCACCGTGGACACCGCCGTCGCCCACCTCGCCGGCGCCCTCGGCCGCCCCGCCTGGGTCATGCTCCCCCACGCCCCAGACTGGCGCTGGCAACTCGCCCGCACCGATTCCCCCTGGTACGCCTCCCTGCGCCTGTTCCGCCAAGCCGTCCCCAACGACTGGGACAGCGTCGTCCGCGCCGCCGCCGCCGCCCTACGCGCCCGCTACGCCCCCCGGGACCCCGGCCACCCCTAACAAGCAAGTCCTTCTTTTTCTGAAGAAAAAGAAGCAAAAAGACTTCAATAACCAAACCCCACCACCGGGCGTAGGGCGGAACGCGAAGCGGTTCCGCCATCCCCCTTTTCCGCAGCAGAGCAGGCTCAAGCCCGCCACCGCGCAGAGAAAAAGCAAGAAAGCGGCCACAAAGACACAAAGACACAAAGACGCAAGCCAAGGGAGAAGAAAACCATCTCCCTCACCCGAAGATGAGCGGAACGCGAAGCGACTTCGCCACCTGCTTCCTCCTCCCTTGCCTTGCTCCTCTGTGTCTCTGTGCCTCTGTGGCCCCTTTCTTTCTTACTTCCTGACCTCCTTCTCTCCCCCATGCGAAGCAGGGGGGAGCCGGAGGGGGGCTCTTGGGATCTCCCCACCCCAACCCACTCCAGAAAAAATCCCCACGCCCCCCTTGCACCGCCACCAAATGTTAGGTATATAACTAACCATGATCCAGTTCACCCCCTTCCTCAACAGCCTGATCCAGGGCCTGCGCCGCGTCATCGCGCGCGCAGCCCCTGTCGTCAGCGCGCCCGCACGCCCGATCTGGGCCGGGCCCGAGCGCCGCTGGATCATCGCCCCCCACGGCGACCTCCCCCTTCTCCCCGGCCCCGTCTGGACCCTCCTCTGGTTCCGCCTCGAACGCCTCGGCAACCGCCTCACCCGCCTCTACGAGCATTGGCAACAAGGCACCCTCCCCACCCCCCGCAAACCCACCCAACGCCCGAAAACCACCCCCCGCCCCACGCCGCCCCAGATCCCCGAACTCCCCGCCCCCGGCATGCCCCTCGTCGCAGCCCCCGCCCGCCTCCCCCAAGGCCG
Organism: Rhodospirillales bacterium; assembly: GCA_947460455.1. Lineage (GTDB taxonomy): Bacteria > Pseudomonadota > Alphaproteobacteria > Acetobacterales > Acetobacteraceae > CAMDGX01. Next base: position 3,086 of record CANHKG010000351.1, read on the forward strand.
AGGCTGGATCACCCGCCGCATCCCGGAATCCGGCCCCAGCGCCGGCG
>CANHKG010000352.1 GCA_947460455.1 Rhodospirillales bacterium
AAGACACATCAACAAACACCCAAAGCCAAGCCCAAGAAACCAGGATCGAAACCCCAGAAACCTAAACCAAACCGATACCAGCCCAAGGGCAAGTATCTAAAGGACGCCGCCAACGTATCCCTTCCTATTCCTGATTTGACTTTGAAAGAGCGGCCCAACCTCTCCGAACCGTCAGGGTCCGTCGTCGTCGGGAGCGGCGTTCTACTCGGGGCCCCTCCCCCTGTCAACGCGATTTCGAAAGCCCCCCGGCACACCGCGTCACCGGAACTTTGCAGTCAGGAACACAGCTTTACGTAAGTTCACCCCAGCTCTTGGCCCAAATCCATGCGGTTTTTGCGGATCAGCAGGCGAGCTATGCGCACCACGCATGTATTTTAGGGCGATTTCCCGCGTTCTCTTGCCCCTCTCGGGGCCGCGCGGCACGATCCCCCCATGAAACTCACCGTTCGCGAAAGCCGCCCGGGCGATATCGCCGCCATCACTGCCATCTACGGCCACGCCGTGCAGCATGGCCTGGCGAGTTTCGAATACGACCCGCCCGACAGCACAGAGATGGCGCGCCGCCGCGAAGCCGTGCTCGGCGCCGGCTATCCCTATCTCGTCGCGGAGGATGAAGCCGGCCAGGTGCTCGGCTACGCCTATTACAGCGCCTACCGCCCACGGCAGGCCTATCGCTTCAGTGTCGAGAACTCGATCTACGTCTCGCCCAACGCCAAGGGCCAAGGCGTCGGCCGCACCCTGCTCTCAGCCCTCATCGCCCGCTGCACCGCGGAGGGCTATCGGCTCATCGTGGCCGTGATCGGGGATTCCGATAACGCCGCCAGCATCGGCCTGCACGCCGCCTGCGGCTTCAAGCACGCCGGCCTGCTGCCGAACGTCGGCTGGAAGCACGAACGCTGGGTGGATTCCATCCTGATGACCCTCCCCCTCGGCGAAGGCGCCACCACCCCGCCCGCGGAAGGCCGCTAGACCGGAACAAGCCGCCGGAACCCAAGGGGCTCCGGCGGCCATGCCTCAGGCGGCCTCGGCCATCCCCTCACCGATCTCCAGACCATCCAGCCCCACGGTTACCTGCACGATCTCCCCGTCCTTCACCCGGCCCTCCAGAATGGCGCCAGCCAGCGGGTTCTGCAGGCTGCGCTGGATCACCCGCTTCAGCGGCCGCGCCCCATACACGGGGTCGTAGCCCTCATTGGCCAGCCAGTCCGTGGCCACGCGATCCAGCTCCAGCGTGATCTTGCGATCCGCCAGCAGCGCCCGCAGCCGCACCAGCTGAATATCCACAATGGAAGCCATGTCGCTGCGCTGCAGCCGCCGGAACAGCACAGTCTCATCCAGCCGGTTGAGGAACTCCGGCCGGAAATGCCCGCGCACAATCTCCATCACCCCCTTGTAGGCCAGCGACAGATCCGCCCCATCGGGCTGCGCCGCCAGGATCTCGCTGCCCAGATTGCTGGTCAGCACGATGATGGTGTTCTTGAAATCCACCGTGCGGCCTTGCCCATCGGTCAGGCGCCCATCGTCGAGCACCTGCAGCAGCACGTTGAAAACGTCCTCGTGCGCCTTCTCCACCTCATCGAACAGGATCACCTGATACGGCCGCCGCCGCACCGCCTCGGTCAGCACGCCCCCTTCGTCGTAGCCCACATAGCCCGGCGGCGCCCCGATCAGGCGGGAAACAGCGTGCTTCTCCATGTATTCGCTCATGTCGATCCGCACCATCGCCCGGTCGTCGTCGAACAGGAACGACGCCAACGCCTTGGTCAGCTCCGTCTTGCCCACGCCCGTCGGCCCCAGGAACAGGAACGACCCAATCGGCCGGTTCGGATCCTGCAACCCGGCCCGCGCCCGCCGCACCGCATCGGAAACGGCCTTCAGCGCATCCTCCTGCCCCACAACCCGCTTGCGCAGCTCGTCCTCCATGCGCAGCAGCTTGGCCCGCTCGCCCTCCAGCATCTTGTCCACCGGCACGCCGGTCCAGCGCGAGACGATGGCGGCGATCCCCTCCTCCGTCACGCTCTCGTTCACCAGTCGCCCGCCATCCTGGTTGGCCGAAATCAGCTTCTCCAGCTCCGGAATTTCGCCGTAGCGAAGCTGCGACGCCCGGGCCAGGTCACCCCGCCGCTGCGCCACCTCCTCCTCGCTGCGCGCCGCCTCCAGCCGCTCCTTCAGCTTCTGCCCGCCGGCCAGCTTCTCCTTCTCCGCCTTCCATACGGCAGACATCGCGTCGGATTTCTCCTGCAGCCCCGCCAACTCCTGTTCCAGCTTGCCCAGCCGGTCACGGCTCGCCGCATCGGTCTCCCGCTTCAACGCCTCGCGCTCGATCTTCAGCTGCATCAACCGACGGTCCAGCTCGTCCAGCTCCTCCGGCTTGCTGTCCACCTGCATCCGCAGCCGGCTCGCCGCCTCGTCCATCAGGTCGATCGCCTTGTCCGGCAGGAACCGGTCGGTGATGTAGCGGTTCGAAAGCGTCGCCGCCGCCACCAGCGCCCCATCGGTGATGCGAACCCCATGGTGAAGCTCATACTTCTCCTTGATCCCGCGCAGGATGGAGATCGTATCCTCCACGGAGGGCTCACCCACGAACACCGGCTGGAACCGCCGCGCCAGCGCCGCATCCTTCTCCACGTGCTTGCGATACTCGGCCAGCGTCGTGGCCCCCACGCAATGCAACGCCCCGCGCGCCAGCTCCGGCTTGATCAGGTTGGAGGCATCCATCGCCCCATCCGCCTTGCCCGCCCCCACCAGCGTGTGCATCTCGTCAATGAACAGGATGATCTCGCCCTCGGCGGATTCGATCTCCTTGAGCACCGCCTTCAGCCGCTCCTCGAACTCACCGCGATACTTCGATCCCGCCACCATCGCGCCCAGGTCCAGCGCCAGCAGCTTCTTGTTCTTCAGCGCCTCCGGCACGTCGCCATTGACGATGCGCAGCGCCAACCCCTCCACGATCGCCGTCTTGCCCACGCCAGGCTCGCCGATCAGCACCGGGTTGTTCTTGGTCCGCCGCGCCAACACCTGGATCGTGCGCCGGATCTCCTCGTCGCGCCCGATCACCGGGTCGAGCTTCCCCTCGCGCGCCAGCGCCGTCACATCGCGGGCGTA
>CANHKG010000353.1 GCA_947460455.1 Rhodospirillales bacterium
CGGCAAGGTTCAACTCGTGATAGCCAGCCATCCCATCCTCCGAGCAAACGCAAACATCAAAGGCGTTGCACCCGGAGTTGGAAACCGCCGTCTTTTTGCTTCTTTTTCTTCAGAAAAAGAAGAATCCTTCCCACCCTTTCTTCCTTTCGGGAGCCCAAGCATGCCCACCCTCCACCCCGGCCAGGAACGAGTCGCCTTCCTGATCTACCCGGGCTTCACCGCGCTCGACATGGTCGGCCCGCACCACATGCTGAACGCCCTGCGCGGCGAGCCCGTCCGCCTGGTCGCCGCCACCATGGAGCCCGTCACCAGCGATTCCGGCATGACCTTCGTGCCCCATTGTGATTTCGCCACCTGCCCAAGGGATCTGGATGTGCTCTGCGTCCCCGGCGGCACCCAGGGCACCCTGGCCGCCATGCGCCATGCCCCCACGCTGGAGTTCCTGCGCGACCACGGCGCCCGCGCCGGCGTCGTCTCCTCGGTCTGCACCGGCTCGCTCATCCTCGGCGCCGCCGGGCTGCTGGCCGGCTACCGCGCCACCTCGCACTGGCTCACCGTGGAGCATCTCGCCCGCTTCGGCGCCATTCCCACCCAGGGCCGGGTGGTGCGGGACCGCAACCGCGTCACCGGCGGCGGCGTCACCGCCGGCATCGATTTCGGCCTCACCCTGCTGTCGGAGCTGCGCGACCCCGCCTACGCCCAGGCCACCCAGCTGGTCGCGGAATATGCCCCCGCACCGCCGTTCGACACCGGCACGCCAGAGACCGCGCCGCCGGAGCTGGTCGCCCGCATGCGCGCCATGTTCGCCCCCTTCGTGGCGGAGCTGGACGCCATCGCGCCACCCGGGTCCTGACCGAAAAAATTCCGCATCACCCCTTGCAACGAGACTAACAGTTAGTTATTTAACGCCTCATGTCCCCGTTGCATGAAAGGCTGACCTGGCTGCTGGCCACCCTGGGCGCTGCCCTGGGGGCTTGCGCGCGCCGTCTGGCCACCCCGCCTCAGCCTGCCTTCATCGGACACCACACCTACGTCCCGATCACGGAGCCGGAGCGCCTGCCGCCCCTCTCCCCCGCCCAGTGGCAGCTCTTCTGGAACCGCACCGGCCGCGCCCTGCGCCGCGTCGCCGTGCTCTACCAGGCCTGGATCGCCGGCACCCTCCAGCGGCCCCGCCCGAAACCCCCCACCACCCCCGAAGCCCCTTCCGAACCGCGCCCGGCCCCGCTGCGCCTCCCGCGCGCCTTCGCCTGGCTCAACCACCGCGCGCCCGAAATCGCCCCCGCCGCCGGCATGCTGGACATCCTGGTGCAGGAACCGGAACTGCGCCGCTTCGCCACGGAGGTCCCACGCGCCGCCCGCCTGCTGCGCCCGCTCTGCCGCGCGCTGGGCATCCGCCCCCCGGCCGAGCTCCAACTCCCCCCACGCCCCCGCCGCCCGCGCCCGCCGCGCCCGCGCGCCCCGCGCCGGCCCTCCCTCACCGATCCCTCGCTGAACCTGCGCCCCTACGAAATCGCCGCCGCCCGCTACTTCATCAAAAAATACGGCCGCGACGGATGACGCCCAGCCATGCCTAAATTATTACGATTTAGTAACAAATAACCACCCAATGCGTGTTGCAGATTTATGACACACGCCGCCCCAAATCGCCCCCGCCGCGCCACCCCCCCTGCCACACCCCGCGCCATGCGCGCAGGTTGCCCCCATGTCGCCCGATGTCTTCCTGGTGGTCCTCGCCGCCGCCGCCCTGCATGCCGGCTGGAACACCCTGCTCAAGCTGCGCACCCACCCCGGCGCCATCCCGCTGGACCCGATGGCCGCCAGCCTCATGCTCGGCATCGCCGCCGCCCTGGTCTCGCTCTTCATCCTGCCGGCCACCGGCCTGCCCGCGCCCCCCTCCTGGCCCTATGCGCTCGCCTCCGCCGTCATCCACGTCGCCTACTACCTGCTGGTCGGCGCCGCCTACCGCGCGGCCGACCTCTCCGCCGTCTATCCCATCACCCGCGGCACCGCGCCGATGGGCTCTGCCCTGATCGCCGCCTTCCTGCTCGGCGAGTCCCTTTCCCCCCTGGCCTGGCTCGGCATCGCCGCCATCTGCGCCGGGGTTGTCGGCCTCGCCACCAATGCCCTGCGCCGCGGCAGCCTCACCCCCGCCGGCCTCGGCTTCGCCGGCGCCAATGCCGTCGTCGTCATGCTCTACACGGTGATAGACGGGCAGGGCGCCCGCCTCTCCGGCAACCCGCTCGGCTACATCGCCCTGCTGGAGATCCTCGGCGGACCCATGCTGGTCATCCCGCTCTGGCTCGCCCTGCGCGCCCGCCGGCAATCTGGCCTCACCGCCATCCTCGGCGGCGGCCGCTGGTGGCGGGCCCTGCTTGGCGCATCCATGTCCATCGCCGCCTACGTCGCCGCCCTCTGGGCCATGACCCAAGCCCCGATCGGCACCGTCGCCGCCTTGCGTGAAACCTCGGTCCTGCTCGGCGTCCTGCTCGGCGCCGTCATCCTGCGCGAACGCGTCGGCCCCGCCCGCTGGGCCGCCGCCTCCGTCATCGTCGCCGGCGCCGTCCTGGTCAGGCTCGCCTGAGCTTGCCGGCCTACTTCAGCAACCCTGCCCAGGTGGCGGCCGGCACCGCATAGGATTCCCGGCGATCCGGATGCCCGGCCACCTGCACCCCCAGCACCTGCCACCGATTGTCCTTGTCGCGCTGCAGCAGCGGCGCGCCGCTGGTCCCCACCCCGCCGCCGCAATCATGCACCAGCAAGGTCTGCCCGCTCCGGTCGCGCGCCGTCCCGCGGATCGTGCAGGTCGCATCCGCCTCCACCACCTCCGGCCGGTGGCGCGGATACCCGCCCAGCGCCACCGCGCCGGTCATGCCCCTGCCCACCTCCATCGGCACGGTCCGCAACGGCTCGCCAAGCTGCAGCACCGCCACATCACTCCCTGTCGCCGCCGGCCCCTTGCGCGGATCGTAGCCGTCGAGAATGCGATACGCCGTCGCCACCCGGTGCTCCACCATCGCACCCATCCGGTAGCCCACCTGCACATGGATCGCGCTGGCCGGCAGGAA
>CANHKG010000354.1 GCA_947460455.1 Rhodospirillales bacterium
AGCATGCGTTCCTGCGATTCCGACAGCATCATCTCGTACGCCGACATGCCGGTCTCGCGCTGCGGCACGTGATCCAGCTCCAGCTCGATCCCCACGCCGCCCTTGCCCGCCATCTCCACGGAGGAGGAGGTGAGCCCGGCCGCGCCCATGTCCTGGATCGCCACGATCGCGTCGGTGGCCATCAGCTCCAGGCACGCCTCGATCAGCAGCTTCTCCACGAACGGGTCGCCCACCTGCACGGTCGGCCGCTTCTCCTCGGCATCCTTGCCGAACTCGGCGCTGGCCATGGTCGCGCCATGGATGCCGTCGCGCCCGGTCTTGGAGCCGACATACACCACCGGGTTGCCGATCCCGGCCGCCGCACTCAGGAAGATCTTGTTCTTGTCCGCGATGCCCACCGTCATCGCGTTCACGAGCGGGTTGCCGTTATAGGCCGGGTGGAAGTTGATCTCGCCGCCCACCGTCGGCACGCCCACGCAATTGCCGTAGCCGCCGATGCCGCGCACCACGCCATCCACGATCCGCTTGGTGCGCGCCAGCTTCGGGTCGCCGAAGCGCAGCGCGTTCAGGTTGGCGATCGGCCGCGCGCCCATGGTGAACACGTCGCGCAGGATGCCGCCCACGCCGGTGGCAGCCCCCTGGTAGGGCTCGATGAAGCTCGGGTGATTGTGGCTTTCCATCTTGAACACGGCGGCCAGCCCCTCGCCGATATCCACCACCCCGGCATTCTCGCCGGGGCCATGGATCACCCACGGCGCCTTGGTCGGCAGCGTCTTCAGCCACACGCGCGAGGATTTGTAGGAGCAATGCTCCGACCACATCACGCTGAAGATGCCGAGCTCCGTCAGGCTCGGCACCCGCCCCATGATCTCCAGCACGCGCTGGTATTCATCGGCGGAAAGGCCAAACTCGCGGGCGAGGGCCTGGTTCACGTCACGCGCCATCGGGATAGCCTTCTTATGCTGCGAGCGCGGCGCAGATGGAGTCGAACAGGGGCTTGCCGTCCTCGCCGCCCATCAGCGGGTCCACGAGGTCCTCGGGGTGCGGCATCAGGCCCAGCACGCGCAAATTCTCGCTGGCGATGCCGGCGATGTTGCGCTGGCTGCCGTTGCGGTTGGCCTCGGGCGTGATCTCCCCGGTGGGCGTGGCGTAGCGGAAGATCACCCGGCCTTCGCCCTCCAGCCGGTCCAGCGTCTCGGGTGCTGCGAAGTAGTTGCCGTCGCCATGCGCCATGGGCGCGCGGAACACCTCGCCCTGCTGGTAATGCCGGGTGAAATCGGTATCGGCCCGCTCCACCTTCAGGTGGCAATCCATCGCCAGGAAGCGCAGCCCCTGGTTGCGCAGCAGCGCCCCCGGCAACAGCCCGGCCTCGATCAGGATCTGGAACCCGTTGCACACGCCCAGCACATGCCCGCCGCGCGCCGCATGCGCCCGGATCGCACCCATGATCGGCGACTGCGCCGCCATGGCCCCGCAGCGCAGGTAGTCGCCGTAGCTGAACCCGCCGGGGATCACCACGAGATCAAGCCCCGAGAGATCGCTCTCCCGGTGCCACACCATCCGCGGCGCATGGCCCGCGCTGCGTTCCAGCGCGATCGCCATGTCGCGCTCCCGGTTGATGCCGGGAAAAACGACGATGCCCGCCTTCATGCCGCGATCTCGACCTTGAAGCTCTCGATCACCGTATTGGCCAGCAGCTTGCGCGCCATCTCCTCGGCCGCCGCCTGTGCCTTCGCCGGATCGGTCTCCGCCAGCTCCACCTCGATCACCTTGCCGGCGCGCACTTCGCCCACGCCATCAAAGCCCAGCCCGGACAGCGCCTGCCCGATGGCCTTGCCCTGCGGGTCCAGAACCCCGTTCTTCAGCATCACGGTGACAACGGCTTTCATCGATCGGCTCCGAACGGATTGAATCCAAACATTATTGCATCACCATCTTATGGTTGAAGCGGTCGGTCATTGCATGACCTCCGGACCCTTGAGATCCCGCACGCCGGCTTCCGGCAGGATCCCAAGCCGGCGGGCGACCTCCTGGTAGGCCTCCTCCACCTTGCCGAGGTCGCGGCGGAAGCGATCCTTGTCCATCTTCTCGCTGGTCTTGCTGTCCCACAACCGGCAATTGTCCGGGGAGATCTCGTCGGCCAGAACGATGCGCATCTCCTCGTTCTCCCACAACCGGCCGAACTCGATCTTGAAGTCCACCAGCGTGATGCCCACGCCCAGGAATAGCCCGGTCAGGAAGTCGTTGATCCGCAACGTCAACGCCACGATATCGTCCATGTCCTGGGTCGCCGCCCAGCCGAAGCAGGTGATGTGCTCCTCACTCACCATCGGGTCGCCCAGCGTGTCGTTCTTGTAGTAGTACTCGATGATCGAGCGCGGCAGCCGCGTGCCTTCGGGTATGCCCAACCGCGTGGAAAGGCTACCCGCCGCCACGTTGCGCACCACGATCTCCACCGGGATGATCTCAACTTCGCGAATGAGTTGCTCGCGCATGTTCAGCCGGCGCACGAAGTGGGTGGGAATGCCGATATCGGTCAGCCGCAGCATCAGGTATTCGCTGATCCGGTTGTTCAGCACGCCCTTGCCGGTGATCACGCCCTTCTTCTGGGAATTGAAGGCGGTGGCATCGTCCTTGAAATACTGCACCAGGGTCCCGGGCTCGGGCCCTTCGAACAGGATCTTGGCCTTGCCCTCATAGAGCTGGCGGCGGCGTGCCATGGCTAACTTCTCCAGGGGGATGGGTCCCCCGAATGCTGCGCCGCAACCGGCGCAGGCGCGGTATAGCAGCGCACCGCCCCCGATGCCACGCCCCCCACGGCCGCCGCCCGCCGCGGTTGCAGCAGGCCGGGTCCCCCCGTTACGCTGCGCCATACGCCGGCACGCCGGCCAATAAATCGGGGGATTGGGCCATGCTGCGCCGTCGACACCTGCTTGCCGCGGCCGGGGCCGCCCTCGCCGCACCGAACCGGGCCCGCGCCCAGGGCACCGGCACCATCCGCTATGTTCCCGCCGCCGACATCGCCTCGCTGGACCCGATCTGGACCACC
>CANHKG010000355.1 GCA_947460455.1 Rhodospirillales bacterium
CACGGCCCGCCGGGGCTGGGCAAGACCACGCTGTCGCAGATCGTCTCGCGCGAGTTGGGCGTGGGGTTCCGTGCCACCTCCGGCCCGGTGATCCAGCGGGCGGGGGACCTCGCGGCGATCCTGACCAACCTGCAGCCGCGCGACGTGCTGTTCATCGACGAGATCCACCGCCTGCAGCCGGCGATCGAGGAGATCCTGTATCCCGCGATGGAGGATTTCCAGCTCGACCTCATCATCGGCGAGGGGCCGGCGGCGCGCAGTGTGCGCATCGACCTGGCGCCGTTCACGCTGGTGGGCGCCACCACGCGCGCGGGGCTGCTGGCCACGCCGCTGCGCGACCGGTTCGGCATTCCGCTGCGGCTGATCTTCTACACCGCCGAGGAGCTGGAGCTGATTGTCAGCCGCGGGGCGCAGAAGCTTGGTTTTGCACTGACGGCGGAGGGCGCGCGCGAGATCGCACGGCGTTCGCGCGGCACGCCACGCATCGCCGGGCGGCTGCTGCGCCGCGTGCGCGACTTCGCGCTGGTGCAGAAGGCCTCGCCAGTCACTGCTGAAATCGCGGATGCGGCGCTGCTGCGCCTCGAAGTGGACAGGCTGGGGCTGGATGCGATGGATCGCCGCTACCTGCGCCGCATCGCCGAGCATCATGCCGGCGGTCCCGTGGGCGTGGAGACGCTGGCGGCCGCGCTGGCCGAGGCGCGGGACACGTTGGAAGACGTGATCGAGCCCTATCTGATCCAGGAAGGGCTCGTGTTGCGCACCAGCCGCGGCCGTATGCTGGGGGAGCGCGGCTGGCGGCACCTTGGCCTCGCGCCACCCTCGGGCGGACCGCAAGGGGCGCTTGATCTGCTGTCTGAAGAAGAATGAGCCAGAAAATGAAGGCGCACCGCTATCCGGTTCGCGTCTATTACGAGGATACCGATGCCGGCGGCATCGTGTACCACGCCAATTATCTGCGCTTTGCCGAGCGCGGGCGGACAGAGGCATTGCGCGACTTGGGCGTTCCGCACGCGGAAATGTCGGCCCTGCATGGCCTATTCTTCATGGTGCGGCGCATCAAAGTGGATTATTTGGCACCGGCGCGGCTGGATGATTCGCTGGTGGTCGAGACGACAACCCTGGCGGTCGGCGCCGCGACGGTCGAGCTGCGGCAGGATGTCGTGCGGGCCAAAGGGGCTGAGGGCGGAGACGAGGTGCTGCTGGCGCAGATCGAATTGCAGCTGGTGTGCGGCCGGATCTCCGACCAGCGCCCGGCGCGCATTCCGCCCCGCTGGCGGGAAGCGATGCTTCGGCTGCGGCCGGAGCAGGAATAGGCCAAGGCCACGATCTGGCCGCGGCCGGGTCATGATGCGACCACGATCCCGCTTGAGGATCGCGGACGAAACGAAAGGGACTGGGCCGTGGATCGTGCCGTGGACGCGGTGAAGCTTGGGGCGGCGCACGACTTGTCGCTGATCGGGCTGTTCCTGCAGGCCGACATCGTCGTGAAGATCGTGATGCTGATGCTGATCGCAGCCAGCGTCTGGGTCTGGGCGATCGTGTTCGAGAAGGTGACCAGCCTGCGCCGCGCCTCGCGCGCCGCCGATGCCTTCGAGGACCGGTTCTGGTCCGGTGGCAGCCTCGATGAACTGTACGAGACCGAGGGCGCCAAGCCCGCGCACCCCATGGCCGCCGTGTTCGGCGCCGCGATGACGGAATGGCGCCGCAGCACCCGTGCCGCCGGCGCCGACCTCGCCCGTGGCTTCGCGCGGGAGCGGGTGGAGCGGGCGATGGGCGTGACCATCCAGCGCGAGATGGAGGCGCTGGAGAAATGGATGATCTTCCTCGCCTCGGTGGGCTCCACGGCGCCGTTTGTCGGCCTGTTCGGCACGGTCTGGGGCATCATGAACAGCTTCTCCGCCATCGCGCAGATGCAGAACACCAACCTGGCCGTGGTGGCGCCTGGCATTGCGGAGGCGCTGTTCGCCACCGCCATCGGCCTGATCGCGGCCATCCCGGCCGTGCTCGCCTACAACAAGATCAGCACGGACCTGGCGCGCTTCGCCGTGCGGCTGGAGGGGTTCTCCACCGAGTTCGGCGCCATCCTGTCGCGCCAGTCGGAGGCGAGCCTGTCCGAGGACGCCTCGCGGGCGCGGGGCTGACATGGCCGGCATGATGCCCAAGGGCGGGGGACGGAGGGGGCGTTACCAGCCGCTTTCCGAGATCAACGTCACCCCCTTCGTGGACGTGATGCTGGTGCTGCTGATCATCTTCATGGTCGCGGCCCCGCTGATGAACACGGCGGTGAACGTGGACCTGCCGAAAACCTCCGCCAGCCCGGTGAACCAGGACAGCGAGCCGCTGAACGTCTCCGTGGATGCGAAAGGGCAGGTGTTCCTGCAGGACCAGCCGATCCCGCTCGCGGAACTGGCGGGAAAGCTCACCGCCATCGCCAAGGAGCAGAAGGACCGCCGCATCTTCGTGCGCGGCGACAAGGCCAACAGCTACGGCACGATGATGGAAGTGATGGGGGTGATCATCCAGGGTGGGTTCACCAAGGTTTCCCTGCTGACCGATCCCTCTGGCACGCGCGCCGTGCCCGCCACCCCCGCGCCGGCGCCCGCCACGGCCCCTGCCGCGCCTCGCCCGCCCGGGCGGGGCTAGCGGACCCTCAAGGACGCCCCGGTGGTGTCGCGGCTGCTCCAGCGCGGAGCCATCCTCTCTGGCGTGCTGCATGCCCTGGTGCTGGCTGCGCTGATCGCTGGCGTGTCGCTGCGGATGCCGACGGAGCCGGAGGAGGAGCTGCAGGTGGAACTGGCGCCGGACCCCGGCGAGCCCAGCCCGGCGCCGATCCTGAACACGGTGGAAGCGCCCGCACCGGCCACCGTGCTGGCGCCCGAGGTGAAGCCTGCGCCGCCCGCCCCGGAGCCGCCGAAGCCGGAGCCGCCGCAGCCGCCTCCGCCGCCGCCTCCACCACCGCCCCCGCCGCCTCCGCCGCCCCCCACGCCGGAGCCGCCGGCGCCTGAGCCGCCGAAACCGCAGCCGCCGCCGCCG
>CANHKG010000356.1 GCA_947460455.1 Rhodospirillales bacterium
ATCGCCGCCCGCCTCTCGGCCGAGGCCGCGGCACTCTATGCCACGCCGTTCGATCTCGTGATCCGCATCGCAGTCCTCGCCCAAGCCGTGCTGGCCGGCGCCTTTCCCGCCCTCTCCGCCGCGCTGGCCAGCGATGACGGCACGGCCGGGCGGCTGTTCCGCCACGCCACGCTGGCCATCCTGGCCCTGGTGCTGCCGCCCGCGCTGGCCTGCCTGCTGTTCGCCGATCTTCTTCTTGTTGCCTGGCTTGGCGCCGATTTCGCCCGCCACGCCACGCCGGCGGCGCGTTGGCTCGCCGCCGGCGTGGTGCTGTTCGCGCTGGATGGCGTCGCCGCCGCGCTGATCGACGGCGCCGCCCGCGCCGCACGCAATGCTGCATTGGCGATTGCGGAACTCGCGGTCTACCTGCCCATCCTGCTGCTGGCCTTGGCCACCCACGGTATCGCCGGGGCCGCCACCGCCTGGGCGCTGCGCATGCTGCTGGCCGCCACCTGCCGACTGGTCCTGGCGCAGGGCGCCCATCGCAGGCTTGCGCCGGAGTTGCGGGCGCTCGGCCCCGCCTTGGCCGCCACGCTGGCCGCGCTCGCCGTGGCGCTGCTATTGGCGGAACAGCCGCCGCTGCTGCGCCTCGTCCTGTTTCCTGCCCTGTTGGCCCCGGTGGCCCTGCTTGCCTGGCAGCGCGGCCTGCTGCCGGGCGAGCGTGCCGCCCTGTTCGCCACCATTGGGGGCAGGGTGGCCCTGTTGCGCCGAAAGAGGTAAGCCGCTGCCATGGAAACGATGCTCTGGCTCCAGGTTCTCCTGCTCGGCGTCCTCGAAGGGCTGACGGAATTCATCCCCGTCTCGTCCACCGGCCATCTCATCCTCATGGAGGCGGTGATCGGCTTCGAAGGCCCGCCGGGCCAGGTGTTCGAGATCGCCATCCAGCTCGGTGCCATCCTGGCCGTGGTGCTGCTCTACTTCTCCAAGCTCTGGGGCGTGCTGACCGGCCTGCCGCGGGACCCCGCGGCGCGCCATTTCGCCATCGCCATTCTGCTCGCCTTCCTGCCCGCCGCCGCCATCGGCGTGGTGGCGCATGGCTTCATCAAGAGCGTGCTGTTCTCCCCGTGGGTGGTGGCTGTCAGCCTGATCGTGGGCGGCATCGCCATCCTGCTGATCGAGCGCGCCCGCCCGCAGCCGGTGATCCATGCCATCGAGCAGCTGCCGCTGGGCCGCGCCCTGGCGATCGGGTTCCTGCAATGCCTGGCCATGATCCCCGGCGTTTCGCGCTCCGGCGCCACCATCATGGGCGCCCTGCTGCTGGGCGTGGACCGCCGCACCGCCGCCGAGTTCTCCTTCTTCCTGGCCATCCCCACCATGTTCGGCGCCACGGTGTACGACCTCTACAAGAACCGCGGCACCCTGACGCTGGATGGCGGCATCGTCATCGCCGTGGGCTTCGCCGCCGCCTTCGTGGCCGCCCTGCTGGTGGTGCGGGCGCTGATCGGCTTCGTCGCCCGCCATGGCTTCGCGCCCTTTGCCTGGTACCGCATCGCGCTGGGCACCGTGGCCCTGGTGCTGCTCTCCATCTTCTAGACCCTCATGCGCGCCATCCCCTGGGGCACGCTGGCCTTCGCCGCGGGCGGGCTGGGGGTGGTCGCCCTGATCGCCTGGCACGGTGCCGCGGCCATCGGGGCCGAGGTGCTGCAGGCCGCCTGGGCGCTGCCGCCGATCCTGGCCATTCATGCCGCCACGCAATGGCTCTCGGCCATCGCCTGGCGCTGGGCGGTTGGCGTCCCTGCCCCGGGCCTGGGCCGCTGGTTCGCCATCCGCGTGATCCGCGAATCCGTGAACGGGCTGCTGCCGGTCGCGCAGCTCGGCGGCAACCTTGTTGGCATCCGGCTGCTGATGCGGCGGGGTGTTTCCGGCACCGCCGCCACCGCCGGCACCACCATCGACGTGACGATCGAGGCGGCCAGCCAACTGCTGTTCACCCTGCTCGGCATCCTCGTGCTGGCGCTGATCACCACCTCCGAGACCTCGCCCTGGCGCACCCCATGGGTGCAGGCCAGCGTTGCCTTGATGGCCGTGGCCCTGGCCGCCTTCCTGGTGATGCAGCACAGCGCCGGGCTGCGCCTGATCGAATGGATCGCCGGCCCGCTGGCCCGCATCTTCCCGCGCTTCTCGCTGGATGTGGTGCGCCGGCTGTTCACGGCCCTGCACGAACGCCAGCGCCAGCCCGGCATGCTGTTGAAGGCGACAATCCTGCACCTGCTCGCCTGGCTGATCGGTATCGGCGAGACCTGGCTCGCACTCCACGCCATGGGCCACCCCGGCGGCTTCGCCGAGGCCCTGGTGATCGAAAGCCTCGCGGTGGCTGTGCGCGGTGCCGCCTTCGCCGTGCCCGGTGGGCTCGGGGTGCAGGAAGCCGGCTTCGTGCTGATCGGCGCGCTGTTCGATGTGCCGCCCGACCAGGCGATCGCCATCTCCATGCTGAAACGCCTGCGGGAACTGGCCTTCGGCCTGCCGGGGCTTTTGGCCTGGCAATGGTTGGAGGTGCGGCGGTCCTAAGGCCAGGGCTCTGCTTGCGCGGCGCAAGTGGCGCCGCGGGGACCCGCTGGGGCCTTTGGCCCCAGGCCCCATTGCCTTAGGCGCGAGTCATCGCCGCGAAACGCGGGGGCCGAAAAACGGATTCATGATGAAATCGAACACGCGATGCCTATGGCGGCGCGCGGGCGATGCAGGCGGGGGAAGGTTCGGGCGCGCGATGGCCGGAACGGCGCATGCCGCGGCCGGGGCGGCCGCGGAGGATCCAGCCGATCCAGGCGCGTTGGCGGCGCAAACGGCGCAGGGCGCGCGGGTGGAGTACGGGTGCGAGGTCGTCGATGGTTTCGCCGGTGGGGGAGAAGTGCCAATCCCGCTGCGGGGTGCGCCAGGTGCGGGCGGAGGTGGTGGCCAGGGTGAGTTGGGCCATGACCGCCTTGTTCCCCGTGAGGAACGCCAGCAGGGCGAGGAGGAGGTTGAGGAGGGGCGCC